>OCMG01000002.1:300000-579762 GCA_900215285.1 Ensifer adhaerens | reverse complement strand
TGTCGTCTCGGGCCTTCGGGCCGAGAACCCCGACATCACGATTTCCCTGTCGCTGACCGACCTTTCATTGACATTGTTTCCGGCGACTTCGACCTGGCCATTCGCATCTCGCGGACGCCGCAGGACAAGTCGACGATCTGGCGAAAGATCCGGCCTATTCGGCGGCTTCTCGTCACATCACCCGCCTATCTGGCCATGCATGGGACACCGCTTGATCCGGAAGATCTGAATGATGCCCACTGCATCGCCTTCGATGAGGAGGCTTTATCCGAAGAGTGGGAATTGTCGCATTCTGGTCGGACGAGAAAGATACACGCCGGAAAGGTCCTGGCGACAAACAACGGGGAAGTCTCCGCCCGGCTGGCGGAAAATGGCGTGGGCATCGCCCTCCTGCCGTATTTCATCGTCCAGGAAGCGCTTGCGAGCGGCAAGCTTGTTCCCGTTCTACCGGAATGGGAACCTACGGCGTTATGGCTGACCCTCTATTATCCCCCTTATGAGAAACTCCCGATGCGCGTCGCCAGGTTCTCGGACGTCTTTGAGAACTATGTCACGAAACTGCGGCCTGTCTGACGGACAAGCCAGGCGAATGTCCTGTCTGCCCCGCTCTGATCATTCGACGCGCAGAAGAGACGCGCCAGCCTGGAGATACTCCCCTTCGCGGGTCAGAAGCCGAACGGTTCCGGCTTTTGGCGCGTGGATCTGGGTTTCCATCTTCATGGCTTCCATCACGGCGAGAAGATCGCCCTCTGCAACTGTCGCGCCGCCTTCGACCTTGAAACTCTGAAGCGTGCCTGAAAACAGGCGCTGTCACGACGCCCTGTTGGGCCGGCTCGCCCTGTTCGGAGATGGTCGTGTCAGAGCGCCCAACCGCTCCGATGCTTGCCAGAAGAAGTCTTGGCAGTCCGATGGACGCGCGTTTTCCGTCGATCTCCAGCCAGGTTCGGATCATGGAGCTGTCTTCGACGGGCACCGGGCGCTCCATCGCGTCGGGCATGGCGGCGAAATCGGTCTCGATCCAGGGTATGAACCTTGAAACCATTCGCGCCGGTAAAGTCTTCCGCCTCGACCGCCGCGCGGTGGAAGGGCAGGACAGTGGCCACGCCTTCGATGCGGAACTCGCGAAGGGCGCGCCGGGCGCGGCGCAGAACCTGGTCGCGATCGGCCCCCGTGACGATCAGCTTCGCCATCAGCGAATCGAAAACGCCGGGAATGGAGGAGCCGCTGACGACGCCGCTATCCAGCCGGATCCCGGGGCCGGACGGAGGATCGAAGACAGCGATATCACCGGGCGTCGGCAGAAAGCCGCGGCCAGCATCTTCCGCGTTGATACGAAATTCCATCGAATGTCCGCGCGGCTCCGGCGTTTCCAGAACGCGAAGCCTTTCGCCCTCGGCAATGCGGAACTGTTCGATCACGAGATCGAGGCCCGTTGTTTCCTCCGTCACCGGATGCTCGACCTGCAGTCGCGTATTGACCTCCAGAAATGAAATCGTGCCGTCGACGCCGAGCAGAAATTCGACGGTGCCGGCGCCCGAATAGCCCGCTGCCGCGCAGATCGACCTGGCCGCATCATGAATCTTATGCCGCTGTTCGGAGAGAGGAACGGCGCAGGCGCTTCTCGATGAGCTTCTGGTTGCGCCGTTGCAACGAGCAGTCGCGCGTTCCGACAACGAGCACGTTGCCGTGCCTGTCGGCCAGAACCTGCGCCTCGATATGTCGCGGTCGGTCGAGGAAGCGTTCCAGGAAACATTCGCCGCGTCCGAAGGCGGCCGTGGCTTCGCGCACCGCGGAGTCGTAGAGATCCGCGATCTCTTCCATCTTCCACGCGACCTCAGCCGCGCCCGCCGCCCCCATGGGCGGCCTTGATGGCAACAGGCAGACCATGCGCCTTGGCGAATTCGATTACTTCGGCAGAAGAGGATACAGGCCCGTCGCTCCCGGCAACGAGAGGCGCGCCGACGCTGGTGGCGATCTGGCGCGCCTTGACCTTGTCCCCAGCGTTTCGATCACGTGAGGGTCAGGGCCAATCCAGATCAGGCCGGCATCGAGCACGGCCTGGGCGAATTCTGCCCTTTCAGACAAGAAGCCATAGCCGGGATGCACAGCATCCGCGCCCGCCCGTCTGGCAATGTCGATCAACTTGGCGATGTCGAGATAGGTTTCGGCCGGGCGCACGCCCTCAAGCGCATAGGCCTCGTCGGCCAACCGCACGAAAAGCGCATCCTGATCGGGATCGGCATAAACAGCGACCGACTGGATGCCGTAATCACGGCAGGCGCGAATGATGCGCACCGCGATCTCGCCGCGATTGGCAATCAGAACTTTTTTCATCGCTGGTCTCCTGAAATGTCATTCGGTCCGGTTGTCGAAATCTCCGCGAAGGGAGCGATCGGGCGGAATTTGATTTTGGCGTTGACGGGGATCTGCCCCGCAAGGTCGAGATGATAGTCGGCGACGGTACCAATAACCGGATAGCCGCCCGTCAGCGGGTGATCGGCGAGAAACAGCACTGGCTGGCCGCTATGCGGGATCTGGATCGGCCGGTTGCCGTGCCTTCGCTCGGAAGTTCGGCCGTATCCACGCGCTCGATGGGCAAGTCTCCGGAAAGCCTTATGCCGACACGGCTCGATTGCGGCGTCACCGTCCAGAGCTGGGAGCTGAGCGTTTCCAGTCCCCTTTTCGTGAACCAGTCCGTGCGCGGTCCGAGCACGACATCCAGTGTCACGATTTCTCCGGTCGGGGGCAGGTCGAAGGCCGGAGTCTCATCGAGCGAGACACTGGCAAGGTGTGGCGCCGCGCTGATCAGGGGAAGGACCGTGCCCGCCGTCACCGGCTTCGGGCCGACCACGGCCAGGCTATCGGTCGCAAAGCTGCCGAGAACCGGCTCGACCGCGAAACCGCCACGTACGGCGAGATAGCTGCGCATGCCTTTCACTGGCTGGCCGAGGGTCACGATATCGCCGGGCTCCAGCGAGACCGGGCGATAGGCCTCTGCGCCGAATGTCTTTCCGGCGGCTGTTTCGATGGTGATCAGGCAGGGCGCGCCGGCAAGGCCAATCACGGCGCGGGCCGCGCTCCTGAACGAGAAGCCGCCGAGTGTCAGCTCCAGACAGGGAGCATTGGCGGGGTTGCCGACGATGCGGTTTGCAGCGTTGAAGGCGCTGTGATCGAGTGCGCCTGAGGCCGAAACGCCCTGTCCGGTCTGCCCGAACCGGCCCAGATCCTGAAAAAGCGCCGGCATCGGCGCTGTCAGAACCTCGAAATGCGGCGTGCCGCGGTCTGGCACCTGTTCGCCTTTTGCGGCGTGCCGGGAATGGACAGGGTCTTGCCGAGCTTGGCCACGTCCACGAAAACGCACCCGATAGCCGGGTTGGAAGAGTGCACCGGGCTCACGATCAATATCCCACATCTTCAGCGGAGTCGTGCCGATGATCTGCCAGCCGCCGGGACTGTTTTGCGGGTAAATCCCGCTGAACGCACCGGCGAGCGCCACGGAGCCCGCCGGAATGCGGGTGCGCGGGCTTTGGCGGCGCGGCACATGCAATGCCGGATCGCCGCCGACAAGATAGCCGAAACCGGGCGCGAAACCGCAGAAAGCCACGGTGAATTCGTTCTCCGTATGCCGGTGGATCACCTCCGCGACGCTGAGCCCCGTGAGCCCAGCGACATCTTCCAGGTCCTCACCGTCATAGTGGACAGGTATTTCGACCAGCTGTCCGGCCGCCGGTGGCGTGGCAGAGCGATCGCGCGCGGCAAGCGCCTTCGCGAGACCTGCGGCATCGATCGTGCCGGGCCGGAACCTGATCATCAGCGTCCGCGCGGCCGGCACCATTTCGGCAATGCCGTCCACGGGCTCGGCCGTCAGCGAGGCGAAAAGCGCAAGCGTTTCGTCGAGATCGGCGAGTTCGACAAGGATAACGGTGAGGCTGACGGGGAGGATGCGCATCGGTTTCTCAGACGTGGTAGGCGGAATCGGGAATGTCCGTGATGAACATGTAGCCCGGGGCATGAGTGATGGCGAACGGAACGCCCGACGCCATGACAGCGGCCTGCGGCGTCACTCCACAGGCCCAGAAGACTGGCACTTCACCGGGCTCGACACGTACCGGGTCACCGAAGTCGGGCTTGCCAAGATCGGCAATGCCCAGCTCCTGCGGCGCGCCTATATGCACAGGCGAGCCATGCACGGCCGGGAAGCGGCCTGAAATCGTCGCTGCATCGGCCACACGGTCGCCCGGGATCGGCCGCATGGAAACGACCATATTGCCCTTCAACCTTCCGGCGGGCCGGCAGGCGCGGTTGGTCAGGTACATCGGCACATTGCTCTTGTCGGTGATGTGGCGGATTTCAATGCCAGCCTCCACCATCGGCGTTTCGAAGGTGAAACTGCAGCCGATGAGAAAGGCCACGAGATCGTCGCGCTCTGCCCAGGCCGCGGTGGCGTCCGGCGTTTCCTCGACCAGCTTGCCGTTGCGCCAGATACGATAGAGTGGCAGGTCCGTTCGCAGATCGGCACCCGGCGCAAGCAGCGTTGTCGGCGAGCCCGGATCGGACACGTCGAGAACCGGGCAGGGCTTCGGATTGCGCTGCGCATAGAGCAGGAAATCGAATGCCCAATCACGCGGCAGCACGATCATGTTGGCCTGCGTGAAGCCGGGCGCAATGCCCGATGTCGGCTCGACGCGACCGTGGCGGTAGGCGGCACGGGCTGCGCGGGCGGCATCGGCATCCGCATGCGACAGAAAATCGATCGGATTGGCCATTGTATCAGGCTCCTGTGACAAAGGGACGGACGGCGACGCCTTCGCGTTCAAAACGCTGCCGGATCGTCTGCGCGATCTCCACGGCACCGGGACTGTCGCCGTGCACGCAGATGGACTGTGCTGAAATTTCGATCGCCGATCCGTCGATGGCGACGAGTGTGCCAGTGCGTGCAAGCTGCAGCATCCGCTCGGCGATCTCGTGCTTGTCATGAAGCACCGCGCCGGGTTCGCGGCGCGAGACCAGTTCGCCCTTCGGCGTGTAGGCCCGGTCGGCAAAGGCTTCGGCAACGACCTCAAGTCCAGCCTTGCGGGCGAGATCGAGAATCGGCGCGTTGGCAAGACCCATCAGGACGAGGCTCGGGTCGATGGCGAGGATCGCGTCGATCACCGCCTGTCCCTGCTTGGCGTCCCAGGCGATGCGGTTATAGAGCGCGCCATGCGGCTTCACGTAGGTCACCGTTGTTCCGGCAGCCGAGGCAATGCCCTTCAACGCGCCGATCTGGTAGATGACATCCGCTGTCAGATCGTCAGCCACCACGTCAAGGTCACGCCGGCCGAAGCCGACGCGATCGGGATAGGAGACATGGGCGCCCACCGCAACACCGCGCGCGGCGGCCGCCTTGACGGAGCGGTAAAGCCCAGCCGGATCGCCGGCATGGAAGCCGCAGGCGATATTGGCGCTGGAGACGATGGCCAGCATCGCCGCATCGTCGCCCATCCGCCAGGCTCCATAGCTTTCGCCAAGGTCGCTGTTGAGATCGATCCCCGCGTCTTGGTGTGTCATGACCTGTCTCCTTCTTTCCGGAATTTAGGCGCCGATCAGGGCAAAGATCGCTCCTGCCGACTTGTAGCCCATGTACCACGTCAAGGCGCATGTCAGGACACCGAGCGTCAGCAGCCAGCGCGGGTAGCGATAGCCCTCCATGAGATCGGAGCGCTTCCAGGCGGCATACAGGAAGATGCTGAGGCCGACCGGAAGGATCAGGCCGTTCAGACCGCCCACAAAGACAAGCATCTTGGCCGGCGGAGTGGTGATCAGGACGTAGGCGACGAGTGATACGGCGATGAAGACGACCGTCGCCATGTCACGGGCGCGTTCGCTCAAGCTCTTGTTGAACACGGTGAGGAAGGAGACGGATGTGTAAGCCGCGCCGATCACGCTCGTGATGGCCGCTGCCCAAAAGATGATGCCGAAGAGCTTGAAGCCGACTTCTCCGGCTGCAGCACGGAAGGCCTGGGCCGCCGGATTTGCTGCCTGCCCGGAGATGTCGATCGTCACACCGCTTGCGACAACACCGAAGATGGCCAGGAAAAGCACGTAGCGCATCAGACCCGTCACGGCGATGCCGGCGAGGGCGGCACGGTTGACGGCGGGAAGGTTTTCGACCCCAACCATGTTGCGGTCGAGAAGGCGGTGCGCGCCGGAATAGGTGATGTAACCGCCAACGGTGCCGCCGACGATAGTGGTGATCATGGCAAAGTCGATCGTATCCGGCAGGAACGTCTGCTTCAGCGCGATGGCGACCGGCGGCGCAGAGACAAAGGCCACATAAAGCGTCAGCACGATCATGAGAAGGCCGGCGAAGATGATGAACCGGTCGACCACCACTCCGGCGCGCTTGTAGAGGAAAATGCCGATGGAGAAGAGCGCGCTGATCGCGCCGCCCACCTTCGGATCAATTCCAAGAAGCGCGTTCAGGCCGAGACCAGTGCCGCCGATATTGCCGATATTGAAGAAGAGGCCGCCGACGATGACGAGAACGGCAAGCAGGTAGCCCGAGCCGGGAATGGCGGCGTTCGCTAGGTCAGAGGCGCGCATGCGCGTCAACGTCACGATGCGCCAGATGTTGAGCTGAACGACGAAGTCGATCACCACGGAGGCGAGAATGCCGAAGGCGAAGGCCGCGCCCAGCTTGCTGGTGAAGGTGGCCGTCTGCGTAATGAAGCCGGGTCCGATGGCCGAGGTGGCCATGAGAAAAATGGCGGCGGTCAGCGAGGCGCGCCGCGATCTTGCGACCGTTCCCGCATGGTTGGCTGCGAATTCTGTCATTGTTTTCTCCGCTTGTCTTGATCCGCCCCTCGCGGATGTCAGCGCTGCATCATGGATCGCCTTTCAGAAATGTCAATATTGTTGAACAATTTTATTATATTGCTGCGCACAACTGAATTTTTGCTGTGCAATAAGATGAAGAATTGGGCGAATATTGCATGTCGTATGCTGCACATTTGTGCTATGCACGCTTCCGTTCGGGCGGCGGGCCTGCAGGACTCGGGGAAAGACCAATATGGTGGAGACGACGGAGAGCTTGCCGGTTGCGGATAGGCTCGCCAGAGACATACGCTCGATGCTGATTTCAGGCGAACTGCAGCCCGGGCAGCGTTTGTCCGAAGCCGCATTCAGCGAACGCCTCAACGTCTCCCGCAACTCCCTTCGCGAAGCATTCCGGCTGTTGACGAAGGAAGGGTTGCTGCAGCACGAGGCAAATCGCGGTGTCTTCGTGAGCGTGCCCAGCATGGCCTCCATCATAGACATCTACCGCGTCAGGCGGCTGATCGAATGCGGCGCGCTGGCACAGGCCTGGCGTCTTCATCCGGCGGTCAAGGCCATGCGTGAGGCTGTGGAAACGGCAAAGGTCCACCGTGAGAGTAAGAACTGGCAGGGCGTCGGCAGCGCCAACATGGCGTTCCACGCCGCGGTCGTCGACTTGTCCGACAGTGCCAGGCTCAGCGCCTTCTACGCCGGCGTCGCCGCAGAACTTCGGCTCGGCTTCGGGCTTCTCGGCGACCCGGAGCACC
The DNA here is from genome assembly GCA_900215285.1 of Ensifer adhaerens. Classification (NCBI taxonomy): domain Bacteria; kingdom Pseudomonadati; phylum Pseudomonadota; class Alphaproteobacteria; order Hyphomicrobiales; family Rhizobiaceae; genus Ensifer; species Ensifer adhaerens. Next base: position 572,200 of record OCMG01000002.1, on the reverse strand, counting down.
TGCATGCACCATTCATCGACATGAACGACGAAATCGTTGCGCTTGTGGAGACCGACCGATCGGCCGAGGCGTCAAGCCGCATGAGTGATTATCTGACGCTGTCGGAACGTGTCATCCTCAGGGCCTTCGAAAGAGCCTCCGAAAGCGCCTGAGCGGCGGGAAATCGTTCCGTGGTCGGAGATCTGTGCCGGCGGCGCGTCCGCCTTCAGGAGCCTCGCGAGACGGTGCCTTCCAGCACGAGAGCTTCCGCAATCGTATTCGAGATCGTGCCGTACTTGCGGACATTGCGGTGCAGCAGATCCAGGCGCTGATCCGTCTCCTCGGTATCGACTATGAGCTCGTAGCGGATGGATAGCATCTTGGGCGGACTGTCCTGTCGCACACCATGCAGCTTCACCCTGGCTCCGCGCCATTCGAACTGCAGCATGGGCGTCACGCGCTCGATACCCTTGATCATGCAAGCAGCAACAGAGGCGAGCAGCAGCTCGGCCGGGTTGAAGGCATCCGGTCGGCCGGAAAGACTGGTATCCAGCGGCACCTGAACCTCCTTGGTCGATGCTACGCTTCCCCGCGCGTCCAGGCGACGCGCCTCGATTTCATACTCCAGCATGAGGCCCCCAACAGTTCATCACGTCTTGATCGGCTGCCGGCAACTTGCCGCATCAACAAATTTCTGCCTGACACCGTCGCGGGTTCCCTTGATGCGGATCAATTCCCAAGCACTATGGTCCACACGGGGAGCCCGCGCCCCAATCCTCCGCTTGTCAGGCTTCTTTTCTTTGCCGCCGCCGGAATTGGAGATCAGTCTTTTCCAGATATCCGGAGGTCGATGGAAGCAAGGTCAGATGAGGCGCTTGCCCTCCTGATCGAGAACGGGTTCGCCGTCTTCCTTCGCGAAGGGCCCCTTGAACACATCGGCGGGGAGGATGTCGAGCACCAGTTCCGAAGGACGAGAAAGCCGCGTCCCCATCGGAGTGATGACAAACGGCCGATTGATCAGGATCGGGTGATCGATCATGGCCGCCAGGAGCGTCTCGTCGTCGAGTTGCGGATTGTCCAGCCCGAGCTCGGCATACGGCGTTCCCTTCTGGCGGATCGCCTCGCGGACAGTCAGACCTGCATCGGCGATCATCGTCTTCAACTGCTCGAGAGTCGGCGGAGTCTTGAGATATTCAATCACATTTGGCTCGATGCCCGCGTGGCGGATCAGTTCGAGCGTGTTGCGGGACGTGCCGCAGGCAGGGTTGTGATAGATGATGACGTGCATCGTCATGTTTCCTTGCTGCTGGAGGCGTTGCGGATGACGGCGGGAGCGCTCTCATACCAGCCTTTGGAGCGGTTCACGATCCAGACCACCGACAGCATGACCGGGACTTCTATGAGTACCCCGACCACGGTTGCCAGCGCGGCGCCGGAATCGAAGCCAAAGAGGCTGATGGCCGCCGCTACCGCCAACTCGAAGAAATTTGAGGCGCCGATCAATGCGGAGGGACCCGCCACACAATGCTTCTCGCCGGTCCAGCGATTGAGCAGATAGGCGAGGCCGGAATTGAAATAGACCTGAATGAGGATCGGCACCGCGAGCAGCGCGATGACTGTGGGCTGGCGTGTGATCTGTTCGCCCTGGAAGCCGAACAGGAGCACCAAGGTCGCAAGCAAAGCCAGGAGCGACAGGGGCTGCAGCCGCGCAAGCAGCCGGTCAAGCCGCCCGGTCGTGCCGTCTGAAACGAGTGCGCGGCGAATCATCTGTGAAACGACCACCGGAATGACGATATAGAGCGCGACCGATAGAATGAGCGTTTCCCAGGGAACACTGATGGCGGAGAGGCCCAGCAAAAGCGCGACGAGGGGCGCGAAGGCGATGATCATGATTGCATCGTTCAACGCCACCTGGCTCAGGGTAAAAAGTGGCTCGCCCTTCGTAAGGTTTGACCACACGAAGACCATGGCCGTGCAAGGGGCCGCAGCCAGAAGGATGAGGCCGGCGATGTAGGATTCGATCTGCGCGGCAGGCAAGAAAGGCCGGAACAGCCACCCGATGAAGATCCATCCGAGTAACGCCATGGAAAACGGCTTGATCGCCCAGTTGACCAGCAGCGTTACGCCGATGCCGCGCCAGTGATTTCCCACCTCGCGGAGCGCCGCGAAATCGATCTTGAGCAGCATGGGAATGATCATCAGCCAGATCAGCGCAGCCACCGGAAGGTTGACGCGCGCAATTTCCAGCGCCCCAAAGGCATGAAACAGAGCTGGAAATGCATGGCCGAGCATGATGCCTGCAATGATGCAAAGCGCAACCCAGACTGTGAGAAAACGTTCGAATGTGGACATGAAGCCGCCTGGTCAGGTTGGATGCGCGCCTGCTTCCGCTCGCGGCGAACAGCAGGGTGTTAATTCGTTGATCAGCGGCGCACACAGTGTCGCATTGCCACCGCAGCAATCCTTGAGAAGGTAGAGCGCAACCTCGCGGAAAGCGTCGAGTTCGGCCCGATAGATGATCGACCGGCTTTGCCGCTCGCCTTTCACCAGCCCGGCCTGCGCCAGGGTCGCCAGATGCGCGGACATCGTATTTTGGGGAACGCCTACCAGACGCGCCAGTTCTCCCGCCGGCACGCCTTCCGGCTCGCGCGAAACCAGCAAGCGGAAGGTCTGCAGCCTCGTGGACTGGGCCAGAGCGGACAATGCCGCAATCGTTTTCAATTCATCCATATATCCAGGATAGTGGATATAAAATGGCCGGTCAATCCCTTAGGCCGGTGACTGCACAGAGACTGCGAGCCTGGGCCAAGTGTAGGGCCGCGCGCCAAACCTCCCGCGGCTCCGTGAAAGCGAACCCGCAGCTTCGCCGCGGGTCTCGCTTCTGTCAGCAACGGATCGCTTGCCCCCGTCAGGTCCCGACGAGGGACGTGACATAAACTGGCGTGCGGTCCCGAAACACGCTACGGGAGGCGATAGGCGATCACGTAGTCGCCAGGCTTAGTTCCGATCGACCCATGCCCGCCCGCGACAAGCACGACATATTGCTTGTTGTCGCTGCCCGTATAGGTCATGGGGGTAGCCTGTCCACCCGCCGGCAGGCGCGCCTCCCATAGCTGTTTGCCGGTCGTCAGGTCATAGGCGCGGAAATAGTCATCCACGGCCGCGGCCAGGAAGGCGATGCCACCCTGCGTGATGATTGGCCCGCCGATACCCGGTACGCCAAGCTTGAAGGGTAGCGGCAGCGGAGTCATGTCGTAGACCGTACCGTTCTTGTGCTTATACGCAATCGTGCCGGTTCTTAGATCCGCGCCGGCGACATAGCCCCACGGTGGCGCCTGGCAGGGCACCTGAAGAGGGCCGAGGAAGGGTTTTAGGATCACCCCGTAAGGGGCGCCGTCATTGCGGTTCAGTCCCTGCTCGGAGCCTTTGACCTGACCCTTTGGCGGGATATCGGCGCGCGGCACGAGCTTCGAGATGAAGGCGAGATATGTCGGCATTCCGAACATGACCTGCCGTTGTGGATCGACGGCAATGCTGCCCCAGTTGAAGGTTCCGAAATTGCCGGGATAGACAATCGTGCCGGTCAGCGACGGGGGCGTGTAGCGGCCCTCGTAGCGATATTGGTGGAACTCGATCCTGCAGGCCAGCTGGTCGAAGAGCGTCAGACCCCACATGTCCCGCTCACGCAAGGGGGGCGGGTTGAACGAGAGCGCGGACACGGGTTGCGTTGACGCTGCCCGGTCTTCGGGGATCGCCCCGCCGGGAGCGGGAACCTCCTTCACCGGCAGAATGGGCTCGCCCGTCCGACGGTCCAGAACATAGATATCGCCCTGTTTCGTTGGTGCAACGAGCGCCGGGACCGTGCTTCCATCCCTGGCAGTCAGATCAACGAGCGCAGGCTGCGCCGGCACGTCCATGTCCCAGAGATCGTGATGCACCGTCTGACGCACCCAACGCACGTTGCCCGTCCGGATGTCCAGCGCGACGATGGAAGATGAATATTTCTCCACGGCCTCGCTGCGGCCCATGCCCAATTGATCGGGAACCTTGTTCCCCAGCGGAATGTAAACCAGACCCAGGGCAGGATCGGCGCTGAACACGGACCAACTGTTCGGAGAGTTGGTCGTGTAGGTCTGCCCGGGAGGGACCGGCGCCGTCTCGCCCGGATTCCCGGAATCCCAGTTCCACAGGAGAGCACCCGTTTTCACGTCGAACGCACGGATGACACCCGATTGCTCGGTGGTGGAATAATTGTCGTTGACCGCGCCGCCTATGATGATCTTGTCGTCGACAATGATCGGCGGTGAGGTGGAGTAATAATAGCCCGCCGGGTCGTATTTCATGCCCTGTTCGAGATGCAATTCGCCGTTGGCGCCGAAAGACCGGCAAACCTCGCCGTTTGCGGCATCCAGCGCGATCAGTCTGGCGTCGGATGTCGGCAGATAGATACGCTGGGCGCAGGGCGCGTTCGCTGCCGCCGTCGTATCACGATAATAGGTCACACCGCGGCAGGTCTGGTGCTGTCGGTCATTGTTCAGACCGACCTTGGGATCGAACGCCCATTTCTTCTCGCCGGTCGTTGCGTCCAGCGCAATGGCGTGATTGTGCGGCGTACACAGATAAAGGGTGTTTTCGATCTTCAGCGGAGTGACCTCATAGGTCGTTTCGCCGACGTCGTCGGGACCCTTCATGTCGCCGGTGCGGAAGCGCCATGCTTCTTTCAGGTTGCCGACATTCGAGACGTTGATCTGCTTGAGCGGAGAGTATCGCTGCCCGAATTCCGTCCGTCCGTAACTTGGCCAGTCGCCGGGCGCGGCCTGGCCGCCGAGATCGGGATTTTGCGAGGCAATGTCGGTCGAAAGCGATCCGCCGAGGTCATGCGGGGCGTTGAACATGGAGGTCACGGCCACGATGATCGCGATTGCAAGGCTTGCCACGAGTGGGGCCGCGACGGCGGTCGGGCGTCGCCCGGTGGCGCTGGCGCGCAATGGCCGGATGATCCACGGCATGGCGAGCCAGATGCCCAGCAGGATGATGATGCCTCCTCGCGGCACGAGAGCCCACCAGTCAAGGCCGACTTCCCACAGGGCCCAGACCAGTGCGACCAGCACGAAAAAGGCATAGAGCCACAGCGCAATCGGCCGACGTCGCCACAGGAAAAGGGCGGTCAGCAAAAACATGATGCCTGCAAAGGCGTAAAACCAGCTGCCGCCCAGCAGCAGAAGCCACACCCCGCCGCCAACGGTCACGAGGCCGATGATGGCGAGGACGAACGAGGTTGCAGTCACGAGCATAGTCAGCCATTCCCTTGATCGATTGCGTGCGGCGTGGGCCTGTCCTTGGCGGGCTGGTCTGTCGTTCCGGTCGAAGAAAAATAAACGACGGCGCCGATGATGAGGATCGCGACAATCGCGACCCAGTATAGCCAATTGTTCATGGGGTACTCCCGATCACTGGCTTTGAAACCCCGTACGCCGGCAATTGTTCCTGAAGAACGGGCATGACGAGTTACTCATCAAGCGTGCGGGAGAGGTTTCCGCACACGCAACCGAGATAGCCGGTGGCGGCCGACCCGTACGGTCAACGTCTCCTCCGAGAGTTCCATTCTCGATTGTGGCCGGTCTGCGTGGGAACCAACCGCAGTTCGGCCTGTTAGGCAATCGGGTGACAGCCAGTCGCCTGCAGAACTCCTATTCAGGAAGAGACAGAGCCGATGGTGAAAGACCGTGAGATCCCCCCCGTAAGCGGCAGCGACGATAGCCGGGCAGGTGACGGAAAGGCAGCCGCAAGGCAGAGAGAAGACGCCTTTCGGCAGGCGGAGCGCGGACTCCAGCAGCAACCCGGTGCGGGGAATGAAGATGGCGTGGAAACGCCAAGCCACGAACTTGCAATGGCCTATCTGAAGCTAGGCGGTCGCCGCCGTGCGGTGATGGACGACAATGTCACCGACACGCGAAAATGGGAGCCGGATTTGCCGGAGGCGGAACAATTCTGGCAAACCCACATCGCCTCACTGCCGGAGGCGGAGCGACGGCAGGTGGAACAACATCTGCCTAGCATCAATGTCGAGTGATTGGCGCATCCGCCGATGCGGGGAGACCTCAGCCTCCCCGCTTTTTCACTCCGCTCGCGCTTACCAGCCAGTGAGCTTGGCGAGCGAGACCTTGAAGGTGCGCCCCTTGCCGGGATCGCCCGAAAGGTTGTTCTGGTAGGGCTGGTTGAAGAGGTTGTCGATGCCGGCACGCAATTCAAGCCCCTTGAGCATGCCTTCATCCGGCTTCCATGCCAGGAAGACGCCGTGGAGTTGGTAGGCCTGGAACGGCCCGGTTGTCGCGCCTGTATTGATCGGCGCGGCAAAGAAGGCGTTCCAGCCGAATTCCAGGTTTTTCTCGGGTAGGCGGCCGCCGACCGTGGCGCTGACGCTGTTGGCCGGAATCGTGGTGAGTGCGGTATGCTTCACGAGGTCCGCGCCCGTCATCATGCTCCAGGCGGCGGAGGCGAAGACGAAGTCGGAGTCATAGGCCGCCTCGACCTCGATGCCGCGGATCAGCGCCTTGCCAATATTTACGTAGTAGGGGACGGCCGTTCTGCTGGTGGTCAGCGGGTTGGTGCTGATCATGTTGGTCAGGTTGTTATGAAACGCGGTGAATTTCAGCTGCGCGCTGTCGCCGGCCTGCACGAGATCGGCACCAGAAAGCGCAAAGCCCAGTTCGTAATTGTCCGACTTTTCCTTCTGCAGTGTTAGGCTCGGAGCGCGACCGCCGGGATAGGAGCCAGTTCCGGTGCCGGCCGCCCAGGAGTAAAGCTCGTCCAGCGTCGGCATGCGCTCGGTATGCGCTGCGGAACCGAAGACCGAGACCGTCTCGTTTATCTTGTAGTGCGCGGCGATCTTCGGCGAAAGTGCGACGTCGTCGACGTCACGCGCGCCCGCAATCCGCTTGTCGGGTGATTGCCAGACGAAATCGGAGCGAATGCCGGGAATAATCGTCAGCTTGTCAGCCCAGACAAACTCGTCCTGCACATAGAGGCCCATGCGGGTATCTGTGCCCTGCGGGTGGAAGGAGATGGCGTTGCCGGTCGTCGTCGTTTCACCCACACGGGTCTGGTGCGAGAACTGGATCCCCGTCGTCAGATGATTGGCAAAGCCTTCGCCGGACGTCTCGATGGTGTTTTCAAGCCGCGTGCTGAAGGTCTTGTAAGCATATTTCGAAGGAAGGAAGAGCGCGTTGGTGGCCAGCGATGCCATGCTCGCCGGCAGCTTGGCGTCCTTTTGGTCGACGGACGTATCCGAGTAGGCAACCGAGAATTTCAGATCGAGCCAGGGATTGTCGCTGGCCGGGTTCTCATAGGAGAAATTGAACGTCTTGTCGGACACGTCGCGGTCGATCGTCCCGAAGGTCAGCGTGCCGGTCTGGGAGTAATCCGTGTCATTCAGGTTGCTCTGCCATTGCTGGTAGGAGAGGCGGATCACCTGTTCGTTATCATCGGCGAAATGATGCGTCACCTTGGCGAGGCCCGACCAAGAATTGAAATCCGAGCCGGAAATGCTTTGACCCCTCGCCGTCTGGATCTGGCCGGACTGGCGATAATTCCCCGAGAAGAGGAATTCCGTGTTCTCGCCCATGCGCTGCGCCCAGGTCAGCGAGCCGAGGAGGCCGTTACCGTTGGAATCATAGCTCGTCTTGGTGCGGACGGCCGTCGTCTGGCCCGGCTCCAGGAAATCGGATGCATCCTTCGTGGTGAAGTTGACGGTACCGCCGAGCGCGCCTGAGCCGTACAGCGTCGAGGAAGCCGGGCCGCGCAGGACTTCGACCTGCTTGTAAAGCTCCGGCTCCGTGAAGAGCGAGCCCATGCGATACTGCTCGTAGAATTTGTTGACACCGTCGATATTGATCAGGATTTTCGACTCATCCGCCGCCTCCAGGGCGCCGATGCCGCGAATATTGAAGGCCTGTCCCGCGACGCGATCCGATCCGACGATGGTCAGTCCCGGCACGCTCTTGAAGAAGTCGCCAATCGTCATCGCTTGGTCGCGGTCGAGGTCGTCCTGATCGAGGACCGTTACAGCCTGCGGTGTATCTATGGCCACCTTGTCCTTGCCGGCGCCCACGACAAGCCTTTCAAGCAGGGTCACGCGTCCCTTCTTGTTGTCGGCGGTCGTGCCGTTTGAGTTGTTTGCCGCGTCCTGAGCGGCAGCGCCCTGTACGACTAGTACTGCTGCGCAAGCCAAAAGCCACGTATTGCGCGCCTGAAGCGTCCCCATGAAATCCTCTCCTTACAAGTGTGAGCGCTGGCTTGCGAAGGAGGCTGGCTGGCGTTAAAACAAACATGATTTTTTTAGTCATGTATTGCGCCGTTTAATTAATATGAATATACGAGTCAAGTATTGAAGAAAGGATGTGCCCAGCCAGCTCGCAGCCAGCCAGGCCCACGGAAAAGCAAGCCAGGCCAATGCACAGAGCAGACAAGATCGACCCGATGCGCGACGACCGTAGCGTGACACCAAAGAAGACAACAGCCTACTCCACGGCTGATCTGTTTGGCGCCGCGCGCGAGATCGAGATCGAGCATAACGGGGAGATCTACCGGCTCCGTATCACACGCCAGGGCAAGCTGATCCTCAACAAGTGAGAGAGGCTAAGATGACTGGGGCAAGACTGAACGCTGCCGCGATCCGGCAGGCGAAGATCGACAATCCGAAGATGCGCGAACGCGAGATCGCGGCCAAGCTCGGAATTTCCGAGGCTGAATATGTGGAGGCCTGGATCGGCCATGGCACCTTCCGGATCACGACCGAATTCAGCCACGTTTTTCCGCGGATCGAGCGCCTGGGGCCTGTCACGGCGCTGACCCGCAACGAACATGCCGTGCACGAAAAGATCGGCGTTTACGACAACTTCCGAGCCGGCAAGCATGCGGCGATGATGCTGGGTGCTCAGATCGACATGCGCATGTTCCCGCGGCATTGGGCCTACGGCTTTGCAGTCGAGAACAATACCGGCGAGATGGTGAAGCGCAGCTTCCAGTTCTTCGACGCGCATGGCGAGGCGCTGCACAAGATCCATCTGCGTGGCGACAGCAATGTCGAGGCATGGAAGACGCTTGCGCTTGAGCTGGCGCTTCAGGGGGAGGTTGCGCCGCTCTCCATCACGCCCTCCAGCGTCGAAAAGTTCGAGAACGATGCCGACGTGCCGCTGGAAGAGTTGAAGACGCGTTGGTCGGCCATGACCGACACGCACCAGTTCCCCGGCATGCTGAACACGCTCAAGCTTTCGCGTCACAAGGCGATTTCCAGCATCGGATCTGACTATGCCTGGAAACTCGATCGTGCGGCGATCTTGCCGTTGCTTGAAGGTGCCGCGGAGATTGCGCTGCCCATCATGTGCTTTGTCGGCAATCGCGGTTGCATCCAGATCCATTCCGGGCCGGTTGAGCGCATCGCAACGATGGGGCCGTGGCTCAATGTCATGGACGAGACTTTCCATCTGCATCTGCGGCAGGATCGCATCGTCGACGTCTGGGCCGTGCGCAAGCCGGTGGATGGCGGCCATGTGACTTCCGTGGAGGCCTTCGACGCCAGGGGGGAGCTTGTCATTCAGTTCTTCGGCAAACGGATCGAAGGCCAGGACGAGCGGAGCGCCTGGCGGTCTCTGGTGGAAAGTCTCCCGGTCGCGACAGAATCGCAGGCGGCGTGATGAGCATCGTGAAGACCCATCTCGCCGTCTTGTCTCGAGTCGCAGCGCTTGCCATGGCCCTCCTTGTGCCGGCGATGGCGCAGGCCGCCGAGGCGAAGGCTTCCCGTATCGTCGCCATCGGCGGATCGGTCACGGAGATTGTCTATGCGCTCGGTGAGGAGGGTCGCCTCGTCGGTCGCGACTCGACCAGCGTCTACCCGGCGGAGGCGCTGGAGCTTCCTGATACGGGCTATATCCGCGCGCTGTCTCCGGAAGGGGTACTCTCGCTCAATCCCGATCTGATCCTGATGCTCGACGGGGCCGGCCCGCCGCCGGCGCTGGAGGCGCTGAAGTCAGCCGGTGTGCACATGGTCGCGATCCCCGATGGCTTCGACCGCAAGGCCATCATCGACAAGATCGAGGCGGTCGGGTCAGCGCTTGGTGTCGAGGATAAGGCAAAGTTGCTTTCCGACACGGTGAAAACCGCGCTCGACAAGGCCGTGGCGTCTTCGCAGGCAAACGGCAAAAAGGCACGCGTTCTCTTTATTCTGTCGCCCCGAGAGGGTCGCCTCATGGCCTCGGGCGCAGGCACGCAGGCTGACGGGATCATCAGAATGGCGGGGGCAGAGAACGTGCTCTCCGACATCGACGGCTACAAGCCTGTCAGCGACGAGGCCGTCATCGCCGCCGCGCCTGACATCATATTGATGATGAACCCGACAGGAGACCATTCCGCCAGCGACGATGCGGTTCTGGCTCTGCCGGCGATTGCCGAAACGCCCGCCGGCAAGGCGAAACGGATCGTGCGGATGGACGGGATGTATCTGCTCGGCTTCGGCCCGCGCACGGCCGATGCCATCGTCGCCCTGCATGACGCGCTTTATGGCGCGCGCAAACCGGGAGAATGAGGATGGCCGCGACAGCCACAGCCGGTGAACGCGAGGGGAAGCGAGAAAGGTCGCAAGGAACTGCGCTGCCACAGGCTGTGCTTGCGCTTCTGGTGATCGGAGTCTTTCTCTCCGCCGGCGTCTCGCTGACGGCAGGGGCCTCGAATGCATCTGCGCTCGCGGTTGCCGCGCACTGGCTGGGGCTGGCTGCACACGACGCGATTGCGCCGCGCGATCTGCTGATCGTCGAACAGATCCGATTGCCGCGCGTCGTCATGGGGCTGCTGGTTGGGGCCGCGCTGGCTGTTTCCGGCGCGGTCATGCAGGGCATTTTCCGTAATCCGCTTGCCGATCCCGGTCTCGCTGGCGTTTCGGCAGGCGCAGGCCTTGGCGCGGCAGTGATGATTGTGCTGGGTGGTGCATTGGCGCTGCCGGTTGCAGGGGCCTTCGCCTATGCCGCGCTTCCCGGCGCAGCCTTTCTCGGCGGTCTGCTGACGACGACCGTCCTTTACGGACTTTCGACCCGGCTCGGGCGGACCTCGATTGCCACCATGCTGCTTGCCGGCATCGCGCTCGGGGCACTGTCGAACTCGGCGACGGGGCTTCTCGTCTACATGGCCGACGACAAGCAACTGCGTGACCTCACGTTCTGGAGCATGGGCTCGCTGGGCGGCGCGACCTGGCCACGCATTGCCATGCTGACCCTCGTCGTCGGCGCATCCTTTTCCGTTTTGCCATTCATGGCGCGCGGGCTCAACGCGCTGGCTCTCGGCGAGGCGGCAGCCTGGCACATGGGCATTTCCGTCGAGCGGCTGAAGCGCTCCGCCATCGTCATCGTTGCGGCGATGACTGGCGTTTCGGTCGCCGTCAGCGGCGGTATCGGATTTGTCGGAATCGTCGTTCCACACATTCTCAGACTGGCGGTGGGCCCGAACCATCGTGTCCTGCTCCCGGCCTCGGCGCTGCTTGGCGGCGCGCTTCTGGTGCTGGCTGATGCGGTCGCGCGCACGGTCGCCGCGCCCGCTGAACTGCCCATCGGCATTATCACGGCGCTGGCCGGCGCGCCCTTCTTCCTGTGGTTGCTGCTTCGCCGCCGCAACCTGCTCGATCTGTAAGGAAGGCATCGGATGAGTATGATTTCGGCACAAGAGCTGAGCGTCCGCTATGACAGGAAAACAGTCCTTCACGCTGTGGACTTTGACGCGCGCGCGGGTGAGGTAACCGTGATCGCCGGCCCCAACGGCTCAGGAAAGTCGACTCTGGTCAAGGCGATCTCCGGCGAGATTGCTGCCTCAGGCACAATCGCCATCAACGGGCGAGACATGCGCGACTACAAAGGCTGGCAGCTTGCAGCCCAGCGCGCAGTGCTGGCGCAAGAGACGACCGTTGCCTTCCCGTTCACGGTGGCTGAAGTGGTGGGCCTTGGGGTCACGGCCGGGGCGACCCGCCCCGCAGACCCGACTGCCCTCATCGAGGCCGCGCTGGATCGTGTCGGCCTTCCGGGCTTTGGTCCACGGCGCATCCAGACGCTCTCAGGTGGGGAGCGCCAGCGTGTCCAGCTTGCCCGCGTGTTGTGCCAGATCTGGGAGCCAGTGAGCAGCGTAGGGCCCCGCTGGCTGATCATGGATGAGCCGGTGGCCAGTCTCGACATCCGCCACCAGATCGCGCTGATGGACCTGGCTCAAGCCTATGCAAATGCCGGCGGGGGTGTCATCGCGGTCATGCACGACCTTAATCTCAGCGCCATGTATGCCGACCGGGTCGTGCTGATGAAGGATGGGCGCGTTGCCGGTGCGGGAACTCCGGCTGACGTTTTGCGGGCCGAGATGCTTGCCGACGTGTTCGGTTGCCCCCTTCATCCCAACGTTGCGCCGAGCGCTGGTCTCTTCGTCCTGCCGCAATCAGCGCTCTCTGCGCCAAGACTGGCTTTCGCCGCCGAATGAAGGAGTCCTCACCCATGAGTGTTTTACGAAGCCTTTGCCGCTCCGCAAGTCTGAGCCTGCTGCTGGTGACGCCAGGCATGGCGCAGGAAAAACCCGAACTGAAGATCGAACTCAATGCGCTGGCGGATGCCAAGGACAGTTGTCGCGTGACCTTCCTGCTGACAAACGGCATGCCGGCGGAAATATCCAAGGCGGCCTTCGAATTTGCCTTCTTCAACAAGGCGGGCGGAGTGGAGCGGTTGACGGTGTTGAATTTCGGACGACTGCAAAAGGGACGCACGACGGTGCGACAGTTCGATATATCTGGCGGACCATGCGCAACCTATTCGCGCATTCTCGTCAATGCGGTGAAGAGCTGCGATGGCGTCGCCGGTGAAGCCGACGCCTGCGAAGCGGCGCTCGCCACAGCCAACAGATCCGGTATCGAATTCGGCCTTTAGCCTCCGGGCCGCAGGAGGTTCTCGTCATGAAAGATCCGCATTTGGGAAAGCCTGGGCGAACGGCCCTGTCGGGTTCCGTTGTCGAACCGCAGCGGCGCAAGGTCTGGCGCGGAGACCGCCGGGCCCCTCGCGCCTGGACCCCGCTGCCCGTGCCCGCCATGCCGGCCGGTGCGCGATCTGATATTGCTCCCACGGTGGATTGGCCGCATGGCCATACGATTGACCGGGCGGACGACTGGCTCGACAGGGCTGATCAGCGCGATCTGGGTGTCGACTTCAAACCTGTTGCTGACGTGCCGTTCGCAGACGAGGCTGTCGTCGATCTGCAGGCAGGAGCGCGATCGAAAGCTCTGAAGATCTGCCTGCTTGCTTCCGTGGCGCTGCACCTTGCCTGCGCCGTTTTCTTCCTTGCCATGCCTGCGCCGGATCAGGTGAACATTGCCGGCGGGGGCGCGGTTTCCGTCATGCTCATCGGTGATCAGGCCTTTGACAGTCTGGCAGCCGGTCAGGCCGACGGCGAGGAGACGGCATCGCCAGCGGACGAAACCAAACCGGTCGAGGCAGATGAACCACCTGTCGAGGCAGCGGCGGTAGAGCCGACCGTCGAGCCCATCGAGGAAAGTCCGGCCGTCTCGGAGCCGAGACCGGTTCTGGAGGCGACCGCTGTCAGTCCCCCGGCCGAGCCCCAGGCTGCTGAGGCTGCACCTGAACAGCTTCCGCGGGCCGTACCGGACGTGGCGCCCGAAGCCACGACTGATCATGTCGCAGCAACCGAAAGCCTCGCCATCGATCCCAGCACCGTTTCTGAAAATGGCGAACTGGCGGCGTCGGCGCAGGTGGCGGCTGAAGCCACGCCCGAGGAGCCGGTCAACGCCCCGCCGGCTGCGGTGGAGCCCGTGACCAAGCCTCAGAACCCGACACAGCAACATCAGCCCGAGAAGAGGCTGGCCGAGAAGAAAATGCCGCCCCCCAAGAAGGTCGAAAAGCCGAAGCCTGCCGACAAGGCGGTTTCTGCCCGCAAACAGGCTGATGTCGACAGGGAGGCCAGAAGCGCCGCACGAAAGAAGCAGAAGGGCGAGGCTGGTGAGGCTGAAGCCAGCGCTCAGCGGGGCGCCTCCGCCAATGCCAATGGCGGCACGCGCCCTGATCCCGGCAATGCCGCGGTTTCCAACTACCCGGGCAAGGTCGCGGCCAAGCTGAGACGTGCATTGAAATATCCCCGAAGCTCCGTCTCTGGCCGGGGCGGTCAGGCTCAGGTTGCCTTCACGGTCCTTGCCGACGGCAGCGCCACCGGAATCCGTGTCGTGTCAAGTTCGGGATCAACGGTGTTGGATCAGGCGGCGGTGGAAGCCGTTCGGAGGGCGTCGCCGTTTCCGCCCATCCCGGGGGAAGTGGGACGAAGCCAATGGCCGTTTTCGGTTCCCGTCCTCTTCAAGCGATGAAGGAAAGGCTTCAGGCTTCTAAGGCTTTCGTCGCGCGAGATGATTCTTGTCGGTATTGAGCCAGATGCCAGATGGAAGGACCTTTCGAAAATTCACTCTTGACAAAATTTGGATCGTTCCATATCGATATTGGAACGATCCAAATAAGAAGCATTTCGGGAGGAAAGCATGCGATGGGCCCTGGTGGGCGCGAGTACGATCGCGTCGCAGCACATGATCCGGGCGATCCGCGCTCAAGCGGGCGGTGAGGTTGCACGTGTCGTCAGCGGCTCCCGCGACCGTGCGGACGCTTACGCCCGCGAGCACGACATTCCCGCCTGCGGCACCGACCTGAACGAGGCATTGGCCGATCCGGCTATCGATGCCGTCTATATTTCCACGACGAATGAAAAGCATCTCCTGCAGGCGCTGGCCGCCATTGCAGCCGGCAAGCATGTGCTTTGCGAAAAGCCGCTGGCGATGACGGTTCCCGATGCCGCCGCCATGGTGCGCGCCGCCGAGGAGGCGGGCGTCACCTTTGCGACGAACCATCACCTGCGCTGCTCCCGCAGCCATCGCGCGGTCCGCGCGCTGATCCGCGAGGGCCGCGTCGGCAAGGTCCTGTCGGTGCGGGTCTTCCATGCCGTGCATCTGCCGGAGAACCTGCAAGGGTGGCGCATCAATTCGGCGGCGGAAGGTGGGGGCGTTATTCCGGATATCACCGTCCACGACGCCGATGTTGTCCGTTTCCTGCTGGACGAAGACCCGGTCTCGGTCGTCGCGCAGGCAACGAGTTCCGGCATGGGGCAGGGGGTCGAGGATTCCGCCATGTCGGTCTGGGCCATGCCCTCCGGCGCGATGGTCATGAGCCACGAAAGCTTCACCCATCCTTTCGCCGGCAGCGGGCTTGAGGTTCACGGCACGCAGGGCTCCATCTTCGCGCGTGGCGTGATGACCCAGAAGCCGGTCGGCGAGATCGAACTGGTCGATGCGGCGGGCCGCCACGCGATCCCCTTCGATGGGCACGATCTCTACATCACCGGCGTCGCCGAATTCGAGGCCGCTGTGCGGGGCGAGGGCCAGCCTGCCGCAACCGGCATCGATGGCGTCAAGTCGCTCGCCGTGGCGGTTGCGGTGCGCGAGGCCGCCGAGACCGGCGCCCGCGTGACAATCAATTATGGAGGCATGAAGTGAGCAAGGTCGTCAGCGCGGCAGAAGCCGTTGCGCGCATTCCCGATGGCGCGGTGGTCACCGTCTCCTCCTCCTCCGCACTCGGCTGTCCCGATCTGGTGCTGAAGGCGCTGGGCGAGCGCTTCGAGGCGCAAGGCCATCCGCGCGGTCTCACCACGCTGCATCCCATTGCCGCCGGCGACATGTATGGCGTCAAGGGCATGGACCACATTGCCAAGGATGGGCTGCTGACGCGCGTTCTCGCCGGCTCCTATCCCTCCGGGCCGTCGAACCTGCCGATGCCGGAAATCTGGAAGATGATCGTCGAGGATCGGGTTGCCGCCTACAACGTGCCCTCGGGCGTGATGTTCGACATGCATCGCGAAGCCGCCGCGCGCCGTCCCGGGGTGCTGACGCGCGTCGGTCTCGAAACCTTCGTTGATCCGGTCCGCGAAGGCTGTGCGATGAATGCAAAGGGCGCGGCTCAGCCGATCGTGTCGCGCGTCGAGTTCGGCGGCGAGACCTGGCTGCATTTCCCGAATATCGTGCCCAATGTCTGCATCCTGCGCGCCACCACCGCGGACGAGCGCGGCAATCTCACCTATGAGCACGAGGGTGCCTATCTCGGCGGGCTGGAGCAGGCGATCACGGTTCGCAACCATGGCGGCCTCGTGATTGCGCAGGTCAGCCGCACCACGGCGGCCGGGAGCCTGCGGCCACACGATGTCCGCGTGCCCGGCCATCTCGTCGATCTCGTCGTTGTCGATCCACATCAGAAACAGACCTGCGAAACGCCTTATGATCCGGCGATTTCCGGGCAGATCATGCGGCCGTGGTCGAGCTTTAAGCTCGCCGAGCACGGCGTCGAAAAGGTCATTGCGCGCCGCGCGGCGATGGAACTCAAGGGCGGCATGACGGCCAATCTCGGCTTCGGCATCAGCGCGCAGGTGCCGCGCATCCTGCTTGAAGAAGGCCATCCGGATGCCGTCACCTGGGCCATCGAACAGGGCGCGGTCGGCGGCATGCCGCTCACCGATTTCGCCTTCGGCTGCGCTTCCAATGCGGATGCCTATGTGCCCTCGCCGCAGCAGTTCATATATTTTCAGGGTGCCGGCTTCGACGTCTCCTTCCTCTCCTTCCTCGAGGTCGATGTTGAGGGCAATGTGAACGTCTCCAAGCTCGGCAAGAAGCCGTATCTCACGGCCGGTTGCGGCGGCTTCGTGGATATCACGGCGCATGCGAAGAAGATCGTCTTCTCCGGCTGGTTCGAGGCCGGCGCGGACATCGCATTGAGCGACAGCGGCATCCGCGTCGCCAAACCCGGCAAGTTCACCAAGATGGTCGAGCGGGTCGAGCATGTCACCTTCTCCGGCAATCGCGCGCGGTCGCAGGGGCAGGACGTGCTCTACATCACCGAGCGCTGCGTCATGCGCCTCGGCGACGGCGGCCTGGTCGCGACCGAGATCATGCCGGGCATCGATCCGCAGGCCGATATCGTCGGCGCATCGCAGGGCCGCGTCCGAGTCGCCGAAAACGCCACGACCATGCCGGCGAGCCTCTTTGGTGATCAGCCGATGGGGTGGACGCCATGAGCGACGTTCATCTCGACATTCGCGGCCGCATTGCGGAAATCCGGCTCGATAATCCGGCGAAGCTCAATGCTTTCACGGTCGACATGCTGGCGCGGCTGGCCGCCCATCTGGACGTCATCGAGCGCGACACGCAGATCGCCTGCGTTCTCGTCACTGCCGAGGGCGAGAAGGCCTTCTGCTCGGGCGCGGATATCAATGGCTGGGGCGACCTGACGCCGGCGGAATTCGCCCGCCACTGGGTGCGGGGCGGCCACCGCATTTTCGACCGGCTTGCGCGGCTTGCCAAGCCGACGATTGCGGTTCTCAACGGCCACGCCTTCGGCGGCGGGCTGGAGCTGGCGGCCGCCTGTGACATCCGCGTGATGACGCCCCGCGCGACGATTGCGCTGCCCGAGGCCGCCGTCGGTATCGTGCCGGGCTGGTCGGGCACGCAGCGCCTCGCGCGGCTGCTGCCCGAGCCGGTGCTGAAGGAAATGGCGCTCTTCGGCCGCCGTATCAGCGCCGAGCGGGCGCTGCAATTCGGTTTCGCGGCCGAGGTGGGGGAGGATGTGCGAGGGCTCGCCGAAGCGATGGCCGCGCGTGTCACCGAGCTGTCGCCCCGCGCCGTCGAGATCGCCAAATCGATGATCCATGCGGCGAAGGACGAAGACGCCGGCGCGATGATCGAGGCGCTGGGCAGCGCCGCCATTTCCGCCAGCGACGACCGCAATGAAGGCGTTGCCGCCTTCAGGGAAAAGCGCAAACCCACATTTTCCGGACAATGACCATGAATGACCTGACCATCATCACCACCGCCAGCATCGCGCTTCCTGCAAGCCCGTTCGAGGGCCGTCATTTCATCGACGGCGAATCGTGTGACAGTGCGGACGGTGCGATGTTCGAGCGCGTCTCGCCCTCACATGGCGTTGTCGTCAGCCGCTCGGCCAAGGGCGGGCGCGAGGATGCGGAACGCGCCATCGCCGCCGCGCGCAAGGCCTTCGATGCCGGCATCTGGAGCCGCGTTTCCGGCAAGGAGCGGGCGACCGTGCTGCTCAAGGTCGCCGATCTGATCGAGGCCAATGCCGAGCGCATGGCGATCCTCGAAACGCTGGAAAGCGGCAAGCCGATCACGCAGGCGCGCGGCGAAGTCTCTGGCGCTGCCGATCTCTGGCGCTATGCCGCGTCGCTTGCCCGGACGCTTCATGGCGACAGCCACAATTCGCTGGGTGAGCAGATGCTCGGCGTCGTGCTGAAGGAGCCGATCGGCGTCGTCTCGATCATTACGCCCTGGAACTTCCCCTTCTGGATTCTCAGCCAGAAGCTGCCCTTCGCGCTTGCCGCCGGCTGCACCTGCGTCGTCAAGCCGTCCGAAATGACGCCCTCGACGACCGTGATGCTGGCCGATCTCCTCACAGAGGCGGGCCTGCCTGCCGGCGTCGTCAATATCGTCCTCGGCTTCGGCCAGCCGGTCGGTCAGGTCATGTCTGAACATGCAGACGTAGACATGGTGACCTTCACCGGCTCGACGGCGGTCGGCAAGGCGATCATGGCGGCAGCGTCGGGCACTCTGAAGAAGGTGGCGCTGGAGCTGGGCGGCAAGAACCCGCAGGTGATTTTCCCGGATGCCGACCTCGACTCCGCCGCCGATGCCGTCACCTTCGGCGTCTATTTCAACGCCGGCGAATGCTGCAATTCCGGCAGCCGCATCATCGTGCATGAAGACATTGCAGAAGCTTTCGTTGCCCGCGTCGTGGCGCTGTCGAAGAAGGTCGCCTTCGGCGATCCGCTCAATCCCGACACGCAGGTCGGCGCGATCATCTCGTCGGCCCATCAGGAGAAGATCGACGGCTATGTGCGCGCCGCCGTCGCAGCTGGCGCTAAGGTCGAGCTCGGCGGCACGGCGCTGCCGATTGCCGAATTGCCCGGCCGCTTCTACCAGCCGACCGTCGTCACCGGCGTAACGGCCGACATGCCGATTGCCCGCGAGGAAGTCTTCGGTCCGGTTCTCTCGGTGCTGACCTTCCGTACGCTCGAAGAGGCGATCGACCTCGTCAATGACGCCTCTTACGGTCTCTCGGCCGGCGTCTGGAGCGAGAACGTCCACACCTGCCTTGAATTTTCCCGCCGCGTGCAGGCTGGAACCGTCTGGACCAATACCTGGATGGACGGCTTCCCCGAGCTCACCTTCGGCGGGTTCAAGCAAAGCGGCCAGGGCCGCGAAATCGGCCCCTACGGCCTCGACGAATTCCTGGAAGTCAAAACCGTCGTCATGCGGGTCGGCCGGACACGGCCGAACTGGGTGAGGAGCTGACAGGCTTTCAGGACGCATAAAAAGTCACGCAAACGCACTATAAGGAGGAGTACATGCGTAGCTTCATCAAGACGGCACTGGCCACCGCGGCCGTGCTCGCAGCCACCACCACGCTTTCCCACGCAACCGATGTCGAAGTCCTGCACTGGTGGACGTCCGGCGGCGAGGCCGCAGCGCTCAACGTTCTGAAGGAAGACCTCAAGGCCAAGGGCATCGGCTGGGTCGACATGCCGGTTGCCGGCGGCGGCGGCGAAGCGGCGATGACCGCTCTGCGCGCCCGCGTCACGGCCGGCAACCCGCCGACCGCCGTGCAGATGCTCGGCTTCGACATTCTCGACTGGGCCCAGCAGGGCGCACTCGGCAATCTCGACGGCGTTGCCTCCAAGGAAGGCTGGGACAAGGTCATTCCGGCCGCGCTGCAGAAGTTCTCGAAGTATGACGGCCACTGGATTGCCGCTCCGGTCAATGTGCACTCGACCAACTGGATCTGGATCAGCAAGGCCGCTCTCGACAAGACCGGCATGAAGGCTCCGGAAAATTGGGATCAGCTGATTGCCGTTCTCGACAAGATGAAGGCTGACGGCATCACGCCGCTGGCGCATGGCGGCCAGCCCTGGCAGGAAGCCACGATTTTCGACGGCGTCGTGCTGTCCGAAGGCACGGATTTCTACAAGAAGGCCTTTATCGATCTCGATCCGGCAACGCTCGGCGGCGACAAGATGGCGGATGCCTTCACGCGCCTCATGAAGCTGCGCACCTATGTGGACGACAACTTCTCCGGCCGCGACTGGAACCTCGCCTCTGCCATGGTCATCAACGGCAAGGCAGGCATGCAGATCATGGGCGACTGGGCCAAGGGCGAGTTCCTGAAAGCCGGTCAGAAGCCGGACAAGGATTTCGTCTGCATCCGCTTCCCCGGCACTCAAGGGGCCGTCACCTTCAACTCCGACCAGTTCGCGATGTTCAACGTGAAGGGCGACGACAAGATCAAGGCGCAGATGGAAATGGCATCCTCCATCGAAAGCCCGAAATTCCAGTCGGCCTTCAACGTGGTCAAGGGTTCGGTTCCTGCCCGCACCGATGTTCCGGATACGGCGTTTGACGATTGCGGCAAGAAGGGCATCAAGGATCTGGCCGAAGCCAACAAGAACGGCACGCTGCTAGGCTCCATGGCTCATGGCCATGCGGCGCCCGCTGCGGTCAAGAACGCGGTCTATGACGTCGTCACCAAGGCATTCAACGGTGGCTTCAAGACCGGTGCCGAAGCTGCCAAGGCTCTGGCCGATGCGGTTGCTGCGGCCAAGTAAGCCTGTAACGTGAGAAGAGGGCGGCGCTCCGCCGCCCTCCATCTCCGCCCGCTTCGCGCGGAGAATTCCGGTTCCAGCCGGCAAAACGACATTCCATGGGAGACCCGACATGGCCAGCTCAGCAGAGGCCGATCTTCGCACGCGCATACAGGACTGGCTGCCCAAGATCGTGCTGGCGCCGTCCTTCGCCGTGACGCTGCTTTTCGTCTACGGCTTCATTATCTTCACCGTCTTCCTGTCGTTCACCGGCTCCAAGATGCTGCCGAACTACACGCTCGTCGGCTGGGAGAATTACCGCAAGCTCTGGGCGCTGGAAAACTGGCACATCGCCATCGTCAATATCGGCATCTTCGCCAGCCTCTACATCGTCATCTGCACCGTGCTCGGCCTGATGCTCGCGATCTTCCTCGATCAGAAGATCCGCGGCGAGGGCGTGTTGCGCCCCATCTATCTCTACCCGATGGCGCTCTCCTTCATCGTGACGGGCACGGCGTGGAAATGGTTCCTCGATCCGGGCATAGGGCTCGAACATGTCATGCATCTCTGGGGCTGGGAGAGCTTTTCCTTCACCTGGATCAAGGATAGCGAGATGGCGATCTACACGATCGTGATCGCCGCCGTCTGGCAGACCAGCGGCTTCGTCATGGCCATGTTCCTCGCGGGTCTTCGCGGCATCGACAACGAGATCCTGAAGGCGGCGCAGATCGACGGCGCATCGAGCTTCCAGCTTTACCGCCGCATCGTCATTCCCATGCTGCGCCCGGCCTTCCTCTCATCCTTCGTCATTCTGAGCCACCTCGCCATCAAGTCCTACGACCTCGTCATCGCCCTGACGGGCGGCGGTCCCGGGCGGGCGACCGAAATGCCGGCGACCTTCATGTATTCCTACACATTCACCCGCAACCAGATGGGCATCGGGGCAGCGTCCGCCGTGATCATGCTGATGACGATTGCCGCCATCATGGTTCCCTATCTCTATGCCGAGCTGAAGGAGAAGCAATAATGTCCGCCGTCAGCCAGGATACCGCCGTCAATACCGGCCGGATCACCCGCACCTTCATCTATCTCCTGCTTCTGCTTTTCGCGTTGTTCTACCTGCTGCCGCTTTACGTCATGGTGGTGAACTCGCTGAAGCCGCTCGCGGAAGTCACCGGCGGCAACATGATGGCGCTGCCGCAGACCTGGACGCTGGAGGCCTGGAAATCCGCCTGGTCCACCGCCCAGATCGGTGTCTCGCCGACGGGTCTTGAGCCTTACTTCCTCAACTCGATCCTCATGGTCGTGCCGGCCGTGGCGATCTCGACCGTCATTGGTGCGCTCAACGGCTATGTGCTGACCAAGTGGCGCTTCCGCTTTGACACGATCGTCTTCGGACTGATGCTGTTTTCCTGCTTCATCCCGTTCCAGATCGTGCTCATCCCCATGGCGATGGTTCTCGGCAAGCTCGGGCTCGCCGGCACTGTGCCGGGCCTCGTGCTTGTCCATGTCGTCTACGGCATCGGCTTCACGACGCTCTACTATCGCAACTACTACGCCACGTTCCCGACCGAACTGGTGCGGGCGGCGCAGATCGATGGCGCGGGGTTCTTCCGCATCTTCTGGCGCATTCTGCTCCCGATTTCCGGGCCGATCACTGTCGTCTCCGTCATCTGGCAGTTCACCAATATCTGGAACGACTTCCTGTTCGGTGTTTCCTTCGGCGGCACCAGCCAGCCGATGACGGCGGCGCTCAACAATCTCGTCCAGTCCTCCACGGGCGTGAAGGAATATAACGTCCATTTCGCGGGCGCGATCATCGCCGCCCTTCCCACTCTCTTCGTCTACATCGTCGCCGGACGCTATTTCGTGCGCGGCCTGATGGCGGGCTCTGTCAAAGGATAAGAACCATGGGCTTTCTCGACATCGCAAACGTCACCAAGTCCTACGGCAAGCTGGAAGTGCTGCATCGCGTGGATATCTCCATCGAGGAGGGCGAGTTCCTCGTCCTCGTCGGCCCCTCGGGCTGCGGGAAATCCACACTGCTCGGCATGATCGCGGGGCTTGAGGGCATTTCGTCGGGCGACATCTCGATCAAGGGCCGCGTCATCAATGGCGTGCACCCATCCAAGCGTAATATCGCCATGGTGTTCCAGAGCTACGCGCTCTATCCCAACATGACGGTGGCGCAGAACATCACTTTCGGTCTCGAAATGCACGGCGTGCCGAAGCCGGAGCGCGACAAGTCGCTGGGCGATGTGGCGAAGCTGCTGCAGATCGACCACCTGCTGGACCGCAAGCCCGGCCAGCTTTCCGGCGGCCAGCGCCAGCGTGTCGCCATGGGCCGCGCCCTGGTGCGCGATCCGGATGTCTTCCTCTTCGACGAGCCGCTGTCGAACCTCGATGCGAAACTGCGTGTCGACATGCGCACCGAGATCAAGAAGCTGCATGAAAAGCTGAAGACGACCATCGTCTATGTGACGCATGACCAGATCGAGGCAATGACGCTCTCGACGCGCATTGCCGTCATGTACAAGGGCTATATCCAGCAGCTCGGCACGCCGAAGGAGATCTACGACACGCCGGCCAATGTCTTCGTCGCTACCTTCATGGGCAGCCCGGCGATGAATGTCATCTCCGCGAAAGTCGTCGTGAAGGACGGCATGCCGTATGCGGAGGTCAAGGACGCGAAGGGCGAGGCCCAGCATCTGCGCTTCAGCCAGCAGAACCTCACCGCCTGGGATGGCAAGAATATCCTGCTCGGCATCCGCCCGGAAGCGATCACCGACCCGGAAGGGGCGGACCGCAAGTCCAACAATATCGTGCCGCTGACCAACGATGTCATCGTGACCGAGCCAGCGGGCTCCGATACATTCGTCACCATGTCGCTCTCTGGCAAGGATGTGATCGCACGCATGCGTGCCGATACCGATATCCGCGCCGGCCAGCGGTTCGACTTTGCCGTCAACATGGAGAAGGCCGTCGCCTTCGATCCCGCATCCGAGGAACGGATCAAGCCGTGAGCGAGCACGACATCATCATTATCGGTTCCGGAATGGGGGGCGCGACCTTGGCCGCAGCCCTGGCCTCCTCCCGGCGCCGCATCCTGATCCTCGAAAAGGGCGAGCGGCTGCAACCCTCTCCCGCCGATCGGGATGCGGCTTCGATTTTCGCCCGCGGCCACTTCCGCCCCAAGGAAGAATGGCTGGACGGCGAGGGAAGGCCATTCAATCCCGGCAACTATTACAATGTCGGCGGCAATTCGAAATTCTACGGCGCGGTGCTCATCCGCTACCGCAAGGAGGACTTCAGCCCGCTCCGCCACATGGGCGGCACAACGCCGGGCTGGCCGCTTTCCTATGACGAGATCGAGCCCTTCTACCAGCAGGCGGAAACGCTCTATCAGGTGCGCGGCGAACTCGGCGACGACCCGACCGAACCGCGCCATTCCGGCACCTATCCCTATGCGCCAGTCCGTGACGAGGCCCCAATTGCGGATCTGCGCCAGCGCCTGAAGCGCGTCGGCCTGCACCCGGCCTCGCTGCCGCTCGGCGTCGATATCGAGCGCTGGCTGAAGGCCGGACAGACGACCTGGGATGCCTATCCCAATACCTGCGGCGGCAAGATGGACGCCGAGACGGTGGGGCTGGAAGAGGCCTTGAAACACCCGAACGTGACGCTTCGGACAGGCTGCGAAGTCACGCGGCTGATTGCCGGGGCGGATGGGCTGATCACGGGCGTCGAGGTCCTTGAAGCGGGTCAGCGAAAGGTGCTCGAAGCGCCCGTCATCGTGCTGGCGGCGGGTGCCGTCCGCTCGGCCTCGATCCTGCTCGCCTCCGACAGTGAGCGCTACCCGAACGGGCTCGCCAACAGCTCCGACCAGGTCGGCCGCAATTTCATGAACCACAATTGCTCGGCCGTTCTGGCCCTGCATCCGTTCCGGAAGAACAATTCGGTCTATCAGAAGACCCTGATGGTCAACGACTTCTACCTGACCGGCGGGCCGAATGGCGAGCCGCTGGGCAATATCCAGTTGCTGGGCAAGATCACCGGCACGATCCTGAAGGCCAATTCGCCGCTGCCCGGAGCGATTGCGGACTGGATCGCCGCCCGTGCGGTCGATCTCTACGCCATGTCGGAAGATCTGCCGAACCCGCAAAGCCGGGTGACGCTGCGCAACGGGCAGATCGTGCTCGACTGGAAGCGCTCGAACTGGGAGGCGCATCTGCAGCTGGTCGAGAAGCTGAAGGCACTGCTGCGCAAGGCCGGCTATCCCGTCGTCATGTCCCGCCCCTTCGACCGCCGCACGCCCTCGCATCAATGCGGGACGGCGCGGATGGGGAGCGACCCGGCGTCGAGCGTCGTCAATTCCTTCGGCCGCAGCCACGATCATCGCAATCTCTTCATAGCGGATGCTTCCGTCCTGCCGACCTCGGCTGCGGTCAACCCGGCGCTGACGATTGCAGCACTCTCGCTGCGCATGGCGAGACATATTCTGGAAACGGAGGCCACGGCATGAGCCCGCTTGCTCTCATCACCGGCGGCCAGCAGGGCATCGGTTTCGGCATCGCTGAGGCGCTTGTCGCGGCCGGTTTCCGGGTGGCGCTGGTGGCCGAAGTCGCGTCGGAAAACGATCTCGTCGGCGAGGCGCTCGCTGCACTCGGCGCCGACGCGCGCTATTTCCAGCATGACCTGCGCGACGTTACGCATGCCGAAGCCTGCATTGCCGATGTCGTTCGTGCCATGGGGCCGATCGATACCTTCGTCTCCAATGCCGGCGTGCCGGCGAAGGTGCGGGGCGACATGCTGGACATGGTGCCGGAGAGCTTCGATTTCGTCTTCGACATCAACCTGCGCGGGGCCTTCTTCCTGGCGCAAGCGGCGGCGCGGCACATGCTGGCCAACGTCAGCGACCACTACCGCTCCATGCTCTTCGTGACCTCCGTCAGCGCCGAGATGATTTCCATCGAGCGGGCAGAATATTGCCTGTCGAAATCGGCGGCTTCGATGATGGCGCAACTGTTTGCGGTGCGCATGGCACCGCACGGCATCGGCGTCTTCGAACTTCGCCCCGGCATCATCGAGACCGGCATGACGGCGGGTGTGAAGGACAAATACACCGCGCGGATTGAGGGCGGGCTGGTCCCGGCGGCGCGCTGGGGGCAGCCGGGCGATATCGGCGCGGCCGTGGTGCCGCTCGCCACTGGGCAGATGGCCTTTTCCAGTGGCGCGGTGATCCCGGTCGACGGCGGTCTCTCGCTGCAGAGGCTTTAGATTTTTGCGCAATTCCGGACGTGAAACCGGTTTCGCTGGAATTGCTTGTAGAGGTTCAGAAAATGCAGACGTCTTACGATTTCATCATCTGCGGCGGCGGGTCGGCCGGCTCGGTGCTGGCGGCCCGGCTTTCGGAAAACCCCAAGGCGCGCGTGCTGTTGCTGGAGGCAGGCGGGCGTGATTGGCATCCGTTCTACCATATGCCGGCGGGCTTTGCGAAAATGACCAAGGGCATCGGCAGCTGGGGCTGGCACAGCGTGCCGCAGAAGCACATGAACAACATGGTGATCCGCTACACCCAGGCCAAGGTTCTGGGCGGCGGCTCGACCATCAATGCGCAGATCTACACGCGCGGCAATGCGCTCGACTATGACGACTGGCGGCAGATGGGCTGCGAGGGCTGGTCTTATGAGGACGTGCTGCCCTATTTCCGCAAGGCGGAAGACAACGACACCTATGATAACCGCTATCACGGCAAGGGCGGCCCGCTGGGTGTCAGCAAGCCGGCCGCTCCGCTGCCGATCTGCGAGGCCTATTTCAGGGCCGCCGGGCAGCTCGGCATTCCGACCAACGAGGATATGACCGGCGAGAAGCAGGACGGCGTCGGCTATTACCAGCTGACGCAGCGCAATGTGCGCCGGTCCTCGGCCTCGGTCGCCTATCTGAACCCGGCCCGCCATCGGCCGAACCTCACGATCAAGACCGGCGCGCAGATCCTGCGTGTCATCGTCGAGAACGGCAAGGCGGTCGGTGTCGAGGTGTCGGGTGAGGGGATCATTCGCGCCGATGTCGAGATCATCATGTCGTCGGGCGCCATCGGCAGTCCGCGCCTGCTGATGCTCTCCGGCATCGGCCCGGCGGATCACCTGCGCTCCGTTGGCCTGCCGGTCGTCCATGACCAGCCGGGCGTCGGCTCGAACCTTCAGGACCATGTCGATCTCTTCGTGATTGCCGAATGCAGTGGCCCGCACACGTATGACCGCTATGCCAAGCCGCATCTGTCGGTGCTTGCCGGCCTGCAATATCTCCTTCAGAAAAAGGGGCCGGTGGCCTCCAGCCTCTTCGAGACGGGTGGCTTCTGGTATGCCGATCCGGAGGCCCGTTCGCCGGATATCCAGTTCCATCTCGGGCTCGGTTCCGGCATCGAGGCCGGCGTGACTGCGATGGAAAATGGCGGCGTGACGCTGAATTCCGCCTATCTGCGCCCGCGCTCGCGCGGCACCGTGCGGCTTGCCTCCTCCGATCCGCTGGCCGCACCGCTGATCGACCCAAATTACTGGGCCGATCCTTACGACCGCGAGATGTCGATCAAGGGCCTGAAGCTCGCGCAGGAGATCATGCGGCAGGATGCGCTGAAGCCCTATGTGAAGGCGGAACGCCTGCCGGGGCCGGAGGTGCGGACGGAACAAGATTATTTCAACTACGCCTGCCGCCACGCCAAGACCGATCACCACCCCGCCGGTACATGCCGCATGGGGGCTGATCCCGCCGCCGTCGTCGATCCGCAATTGCGCTTCAACGGAATCGAACGCCTGCGCGTCGTCGATGCCTCGATCATGCCGACGCTGGTCTCGTCCAACACGAATGCGCCGACGATCATGATCGCGGAAAAAGCCGCCGACATGATCCGCGCCGCCCATGGCCTCTGAGAGGAACGCTCAAATGATGATCCGCCATATCGTTCTCATTCGCTTCCGCGCTGACGTCACCGAGGCTCAGGTCGCGGTCATGTTCGAAGAACTGGAAGCCATCCGCTCGAAAATCTCCGGCGTGCTGGCCATCACTTCGGGCCGAAGCGAGAGTCCCGAAAAGATCGAACGCGGCTACATGCACGGCTTCGTGGTCGATTTCGACGGCTGGGACGCGCTGGAAGCCTACCAGACCCACCCCGATCACAAGGCGCTCGGCGCGAAGCTTGTCGCCCATGCCGAGGGCGGGCTCGACGGCATTCTTGTCTTCGATCTGCCGGTTCATGAATAGGAGGCACCCATGCTGAAACTGCCGAAGGCCGATCACACGCTCGAAGCCTATTCGCTCACCGGAACGCCGCTTGTGCCCCGCGCGCCGCGCGTGCCGTTCACCCGCACCGCCTTTGCCGCCGCCCATGTCGTTTCCGATCCCTTGCGCGAGCACAGCCCCTGGGACACGCGCCCGGCGGTCGATTGGGACGCGACGCTCGCCTTTCGGCAAGGGCTCTGGGACCAGGGTCTCGGCCTCGCCGAAGCGATGGACACGGCCCAGCGTGGCATGGGCGTGGACTGGCTCACGGCGAAGGAACTGATCGAACGGACGATGGTCGCTGCGAAAGCCCATAGCCAAAAGCCGCGCGTCGCCTGCGGGGCGGGCACGGATCACGTCGCGCTTGCCGATCTCCGGGATGCCGATGCGATCCTCAAGGCTTACGAAACGCAGGCCTCCGCTATTGAGGCGGCGGGCGGGCAGCTGATCCTCATGGCCTCGCGCGCCTTCACCGCCATTGGCGCGGGCCGCGACATCTATCGCAAGGTCTATCGCCGACTGATCGATGGCGCGGCTCAGCCCGTCATCCTGCATTGGCTCGGCGACATGTTCGATCCGGCGCTTGCAGGCTATTGGGGCACGAGCGATGTCGCGGACGCGAGCGATTTCGTGCTGGATCTGATTGCGGAAAATCCTGCCAAGGTCGACGGCATCAAGATTTCGCTGCTCGATCAGGCGCATGAAGAGGCTTTCCGCGCGCGCCTGCCGGCTGGCGTGCGGCTCTATACGGGCGACGACTTCAACTATGCGGCGTTGATCGAAGGCGACGGGCAGCATTATTCGCATGCGCTGCTCGGCATTTTCGCGGCGATTGCGCCGGCAGCGAGCCAAGCTCTCGAAGCACTCGCTGAGGGCGACAGTGAGACCTATCACCGGCTATTTGCACCGACCGTTCCGCTCAGCCGCGAAATCTTCCGCGCGCCGACGCGCTTCTACAAGGCAGGCATCGCGTTTCTCGCCTGGCTCAACGGATTCCAGACGCATTTCATCATGCCGGCCGGTTTCCAGTCGAGCCGCGACATCACGCACTATGCGGTGGTTTTCCGGCTGGCGGATCAGGCGGGGCTGCTCGCGATGCCAGATCTCGCCGTCCACAGGATGCGAACCTTGCTTGCGCTCCACGGAATCGAATAGGTTCGCCACATGGAGCGCAGACCGACCATTGTGGACGTAGCGCGCGAGGCGGGGGTGTCGAAATCGACCGTCAGCCTCGTGTTGCAGCAAAGCCCGCTGGTGCGGGAGGAAAAGCGCGTTCTGGTCCGCGAGGCGATGGACAAGCTCGGCTATGTCTACAATCGCTCGGCGGCCAATCTGCGTTCGGCCAATGTCGGTCTGATCGGCCTCGTCATCAACGACTTGCGCAACCCGTTCTTCACCGAATTCGCCACCTCGCTGCAGATGGCGCTTTCCGCGCGCGGCTATGCGACCGTGCTTGCCAACACGGACGAGGACCCTGCCATTCAGGCGCAGGTGGTTTCGGCGATCATCGAGCACGGCGTGTCGGCGCTGATCATCTCGCCCGCCTATGGCGAGGAGGCCGCAACCTTCGAAGCGATTGCGCGTGCCAATATTCCGACCATGCAGGTGTTGCGCAAGGTCGATCCGCGCATCGAGCTTTTCCCCTTTTCGGCGCCCGATTATCTTTCAGGCAGCCGTCTTGCGGCAGAACATCTGGTGCGGGGCGGCGCGAAGCGCGTCGCCTTCGTCGGTGGTCTTGAGGGCCGGGCGGTGGCGCAGGAGCGCATGTCCGGTTATTTCGAGGTGATGGCCGAGGCCGGCATCGAACCCTTCGTGCTCTCCGGTCGCGCCAGCCGCGCCTTCGGCCACGAGGCGGCGGCCATCCTGACGCGGGACCATCCGGACATCGATGCGGCCATCTGTTTCTCCGACCTTGTGGCGCTGGGCCTGCTCTCCGGCTGCGCCCGGATCGGGCGGAAGGTAGGCGAGGATTTCCGCATCGTCGGCTTCGACGATATCGAGGAATGCGCGCAGGTCTATCCGCCGCTGACCTCGGTACGCTGCGACATTGCCGGCTTCGGGAAGGACGTCGCCGCAACCGTGCTCGACTGGCTGGAAGACAGCCACCCCCCCATCACCGAACACAGGACGCCGGTGGAACTGATCGTTCGCGACTCCAGCGGCGGAAAGCGCACATGACAACGGAAGCCTTCCTGCGACAGCTCTTTGACAAGGCGGTGGAGGTGGCCGACCCCATGCGCTCGCTCGCGCGCTTCCTGCCAGAGCGCCCGCAAGGCCGCGTGATCGTCGTCGGCGCCGGCAAGGCCAGTGCCCGCATGGCCGAGGCGGTCGAGGCGGCCTGGGGGCCGTGCGAGGGGCTGGTCATCACGCGCTACGGTTACAACCGGCCATGTCGGGGGATCGAGATCGTCGAAGCGGCGCATCCGGTGCCGGACGAAAGCGGGCTTGCCGCCACCGCCCGCATGCTCGAACTTGTGAAGACGGCGGGCGAGAGTGATTTCGTTCTGGCGCTCATCTCCGGCGGCGCCTCCGCGCTTCTGGTCGCGCCGGCCGACGGCGTGAGCCTTGCCGAGAAGCAGGCGGTCAACGCGGCCCTTCTGGCTTCGGGCGCAGCCATCGACAAAATGAACACCGTCCGCAAGCATCTGAGCCGCGTGAAGGGCGGGCAGCTGGCGGCGGCGGCCTATCCGGCGCGCATGCTCTCGCTACTGATTTCCGATGTGCCGGGCGACGACCCGGCTTTCATCGGGTCCGGGCCGACGGTGGGGGATGCCTCGACGCCCGCCGATGCCCTGGCGATCCTCGAACAATGGAAAATCGATGTCCCGGCAAGCGTTCGGGCCGCGCTTGCTGGTCCCAATCGCGTTCTGTCCCCCGACGATCCGCGCCTGTCCCGCGTCGAAAACGTGATCTATGCCGCGCCGAAGCAATCGCTTGCTGCCGCTGCGGAACTGGCGGAAAAGGCAGGATATGATGTGCGTCTGTTAGGCGATGCCCTTGAGGGCGAAGCGCGGACGGAAGCAAGCGCGCAGGCAGAACTCGCTCTTCAGATTCGACGAGTGCTATCGCCCGGCAGCCGGCCGGTCCTGTTGCTTTCCGGAGGTGAATTGACGGTCACGCGCCGTGGCGACGGTGTTGGTGGCCCGAATGCCGAGTTCTGTCTGGCGCTTGCCATAGGCCTGCAAGGCGCCGATGGCATTTATGCGATTGCCTGCGACACTGATGGTGTCGATGGCGCAGCCGAGGTTGCTGGCGCGATTATCGGGCCCCGCACCCTGGAGACTGCCGAAGCGGTCGGTCTTGATGCGCGGGTCGCTCTTGTGGCAAACGATGCGCATAGCTTCTTTCATGCCATTGGAGGGCAGGTGGTGACGGGACCGACGCTCACCAATGTCAACGACTTCCGCGCTGTCGTCATTGAGGCCCGCTCGGCTGCTCTGCTTTGAGCTCGGAAAACCAAGAGTTAGATTACTGGCGCTCTAAGGATTTGGGGCGCACCGCGTTCCGTCAATCCAGGTTGCGATGTGATCGAGACCGGGGGTCAGGACGACGAAATCGGCTACGAAACCTGCGGCGATCCGACCGTGTGTGCGCTGCAGATGCACTGCCTGCGCTGGATAGAGCGAGGCCATGCGAAGGACCTCCTCCAGGGGCATGCCGAGAAGCCGGATCACCGATCTGACGCATCCGAGCATATCGATATCTGCACCCGCCAGCGTGCCGTCTTCCAGGATCAAGCGGCCATCGCGGCGATAGATTTGCCGGCCATTGAGCAGAAGGCCCGCCATCTCCGTGCCGATCGGCGACATGGCGTCGGTCACCAGGAAAATGCGACCCGGCCCAACCTTGGCGCGGAGCGCTATTCCCATCGCGATCGCGTCGACATGATAGCCGTCTGCGATAAGCCCCGCAAAGACAGAGGGCTCGTGAAGGGCTGCTCCCACGAGCCCCGGCTCACGATGGGTCAGCGGACTCATGGCGTTGAACAGATGCGTGACCATGCTCGCCCCGGCGGCGAAATACGCCTGTGCCGTTTTTGCCTCGGCGGCCGTATGCCCGAGACTGACGAGGATGCCGGCATCCGTCAGGCTTCGCACCTGCTCTATGGAGGCGTTCTCCGGCGCGAGTGTAGTCAGCAGCACGCCTACGTCAGAACGGTGGTGCAGCAGGCGCTCGACGTCGGCCGACTCCATGGGACGGATCAACGCCGGATCATGCGCACCCTTGCGAGCAAGTGACAGGTGTGGTCCTTCGAGATGCAGACCGAGATAGCCGGGAACCCGCGCCTCATGGGCCTCCCGCCCTGCCTGCAGCGCCAGTTCCGTCGTCTCCGGCGTGTCTGTAATCAGTGTCGGCAGGAGCTTGGTGGTGCCGAAGCGTGCATGGGCTGCGGTGATGGTGCGGATTGCGTCGAGCGAGGTCACATCGCCGAACTGCGCGCCGCCACCACCATTCACCTGCAGGTCGATAAAGCCCGGAACGATCCATTGTCCGTCATAATCGATCTCGCGTGTGCCGGCGGGAACGTCATCCGGTTCAACGATGCCGGCAAACCGGTCGCCGCTGATGAGAAGGACCTTACCTTCCTGCCAGTTGCTGCCGTCAAAAATGCGGGCACCCCGTATCGCGGTTGTCGAAGTCATTGCGTTTCTGTCACTTTCTTGAGCGCCACCGGCTGGTCGGGATCATAGCCTCGTCGCCGCGACAGGTCCTCTGCAAAGCCATAGAATGGAACGATGAGAGAAAGCGCGTCCGTCAGCGGATGACCGGTTTCGATAAAGGGCAGACGATGCGCCCGCTCCGCCAGTTTCGAGGTCACGAACGCGGCTGCGCCCTTGGCTGCAAGCGCATCCGCGGCGTCCACGGCAGACCGTTCGGCAGCGTCGCGGGCAGCAAGAACCAGGACCGGAAAGCCGGGGCTCACAAGTGCGACCGGTCCATGCATTACCTCTGCCGATGAATAGGCCTCGGCATGCATGTCCGAGGTCTCCTTGAATTTCAGAGCTGCTTCCGAGGCAATGGCCAATGCCGGTCCGCGTCCCAGGACATAGAGGGAGCCCGCCTGCTCCAGAACGGGCGTCAACGCGCTCCAGTCCAGCGCGCGGGCATCCCGCAAATGGCTTGGCAAGGCCTCCAGTGCGGTCACCAGCGCATCGTCGTTTGCCCAATGGGCCAGAACCGCAAGCCCCGCCACTGCGGAGTTCACATAGGACTTGGTGGCGGCGACCGCGAGTTCCGGTCCGGCGGCAATATCGATCCTGACGTCAGCGGCATCCCACAGCGGCGAGCCGGCTGCATTGGTCAATGTCAGCGTCAACGCGCCCGACCGTGCAGCGCTTTGCAGCATGGACACGATGTCCGGGCTGCGGCCGGATTGCGAGACGGCAAATACGGCGGCCTGCTTGAGGTCCAGTGTGGCGCCATAGATCGAAGCAAGCGATGGGCCGAGTGATGCGACCGCAC
The DNA here is from genome assembly GCA_900215285.1 of Ensifer adhaerens. NCBI lineage: Bacteria > Pseudomonadati > Pseudomonadota > Alphaproteobacteria > Hyphomicrobiales > Rhizobiaceae > Ensifer > Ensifer adhaerens. Next base: position 538,786 of record OCMG01000002.1, on the reverse strand, counting down.
GGCCGGCCACGAGTTCGGTGGCGTATTTGAGAAAGAGCGACGCGTGGTCTGAAGACCCCCGCGCAATGGTGGCGACGAAGGCCGGGTTTGCATTTCTCAGCGCCCTGCCGGCGTCAGCAAGCGCCGAACCCGAGCTTTCCAGCAGACGGGCGACGGCGTCGGGAATTTCATCGATTTCCTGCCGCATGTGCGTGGTGGTCATGCATCTGTCCTTCTCGTCTTGCTCGCCATGCGGGATCATCCCAATGTCAGTTCGGCAACGAAGTCATAGGCGTCACCGCGATAAAGCGATCGGGTGAGCTCCACCACCTTGCCGGAAGGCAGGTAGGAAATTCGCTGGATGGACAGTCCCGCGGCTCCTTCCGAGACGCCCAGCAGCTCGGCGTCCTGGCTCTTGATGTTGCAGGCCGAGATACGCTGGATGGCGCGGACGGGGCGCGCGTTGCGTCTCTCCAGCGCAGCATAAAGCGAGCTGGTGACGGCATCGGGATCTGGCATGTATTCGGCCAGCACGCTGGCACGCTCAATCGCGAGGGGATTGTCGTCGCCAAGGCGAAGACGCGCGAAGCGCGCCACCAGCGCGCCGGGTCCCAGCCCCAGCATCATCATCTCTTCCGGGGAGGGAGCAAAGAGGCCGCGCTCCAGCCACTCGGACCGTGTGGAGAGGCCGCGCCGCGCCATGTCTTCCGTGAACGAGGTGAGGCGGGATAGTGGTTGCTCCACCTTCGAGACCGGCTTGGCCACAAACGTGCCGGAGCCGTGGCGGCGCACCAGAAGCCCGTCCTGCACGAGCTCGTCGACCGCCTTGCGGACGGTGACGCGACTGATGCTGGCGTAATCGGCGATGTCGCGTTCCGCTGGCAGTGCCTCGCCCTGTTGCAGCGTGCCGCTGCGTATCGCCTTTTCCAGCGACTGGCGCAGCTTGACATAGAGTGGCCCGGAACCATTCGCCTGCAGGCCTTCAAGCGGCAGGATCGTCGACAGGGCAGTCATCAATGCGCCTCCGTGCTGAAAGTCGAAATCGCGAGCGATACGGCTCCGCCAAGCGCATCGTTGCGCGGCGCGACCAGACGGGCACGATGTCGTTCGGAAAGCCAGGACGGATAGAGCGCGGAAAGACCGCCGAGCAGGCATATGCCGCAGGGACTATCACCGGCGGCAGCATCCAGCGCTTCATCAACGGCCGCGACGGCGCCCCGGACGAGGGCAGTGCCCGCGGCGTCGCCCTGTGCTGCCGCCTCGAAGATCGCGGGCGCAAAGCGGCCGAAATCGCTGGGGTCGGCTTCATGGGCGAAGGTCACGAGCCGGATGGGATCGTGATCGAATTCTTTCATGGTTGACTCGATGAGGGCCGAGTTCCTGCGCACGCGGTCGTGAACCAGAAGACATTCCTGAAGCAGTGCACGGCCGACGCGCGCGCCGCCACCGAGGTCGCCCAGCATGAAGCCCCAGCCGCCGGTATACGAAACATTGCCTGCATGGCGCGTGATGTAGACCGAGCCGGTGCCGAGAATGGCCACAATTCCGTCCTCGTCCCCGAACGCGCCCTGAAGGGCGATCAGCCCATCGGTGTCGACGCGGGCTGCCTTGAAGGGCAGCCGAGCCTGAAGCGCTTCGGTTTGTTCTGCGACATTGGCGCCAGCCAATCCGAGAAACGCCGGAATTTCATTCAGCGCGCGGTCGAGACCGGCAGCCCGCAGGGCATCCTGTGCGGTCGAGGTCAGGTTGGACAACGCGCCATCCAGATTGGTGAGGATGTTGGCTGCGCCGCCTTTGGCGCGGCCGAGGATTCGGCCCGAGGCATCCGCAACGGCCGCGCGGCAGCTCGTCCCGCCCCCGTCAATTCCGATGAAATATTCCGCCATTCTGGCCTCCTGCGGAAATGATACCAAAAAAATACCATTTACCAAGCCCAATTTCCCGAGGTGAGATAAAATTCTTCTAAATATCTGTAATTTAAGAATTTTGCGAAATTCCTAGATTTCTTTGTGGGGCCGATTTTGGGATTTGGTAAATTTCCACTAGACAAGTGGTATTTTAATGGCATTAATACCGAAAACAAGGGGAGCACGGCATGCCGGGCGCAACTGAAGCAAGGCACGGACACGCGCAGGGTCTCGACGGTTTGCCGTCCGAGATGATCCTGGCCATGATCGAAGATGCGCAGCTGAAGGCTGCCGAGGCAGTCCGCGCCGCGATTCCCGCCATCTCCCGCGCTGGTGAGTTGGCTGCGGAAAGGCTCACCCGGGGCGGACGCCTGATTTACGCCGGCGCGGGAAGTTCCGGCCTGATGGCGCTTGCGGATGGGCTGGAACTGCCTGGCACCTTCGGACTGGCGCTCGCGGATGTGAAGATTCTGCTGGCTGGCGGCGCTGCGAGCCTCTCCGATCTCGCCGGCGGTTACGAGGACGACGAGGCTCTGGCGTTGCGCGACCTGGAGCCGGTGAATCTGACGGAAGACGACTGCGTTGTCTGCGTCACGGCCAGCGGTTCGACACCCTACACATTGGCTATTGCCCGGGCGGCGCGGGAGCGGAGTGCGGCGGTCATCGGCATGGCCAATAACCGCGATGCAGCACTGCATGCCTTGAGTGATGTCGCCATACTGCTCGAAACGCCTGCCGAAGTCGTTGCCGGTTCCACCCGGATGGGTGCGGGCACAGCACAGAAAATAGCACTCAACATGCTGTCAACATTGATGGCGATCCGGCTCGGCCACGTCCATGACGGCTATATGATCAACCTCAAGGCTGACAACATCAAATTGCTTGGCCGGGCCTGCCGCATCGTTTCTGAAATTTCCGGCGTCGATCCCGACAAGGCGGCGCGCTACCTGACGCTGGCGGGCGGGTCGGTGAAGATCGCGACGCTGCTTGCCTCCGGTGCGAAATCGGCGGAAGGCGCGGAACGTCTGCTGGCGAGCTGTAACCAGAATTTCAGGCGAGCGCTCGAAATGGCGCGCACCGGACATTAAGACTGCAACAATCCGATGCCGCCTTGGCATCTGGCAAAGAGGGAGAACGAGAATGAACCGTCTGATCAAAACAAGTCTTCTCGCGGCGACGGTGCTTTCGGGCCTCGCGTCCGTCGTGCATGCCGAGGACGCGACGCTGACGATCGAAAGCTGGCGCAATGACGATCTCGCCATCTGGAAGGAGAAGATCATCCCGGCCTTCGAAGCCAAGCATCCGGGCATCAAGATCAATTTCACGCCCATGGCGCCCACGGAATACAATGCCGCACTGAACGCCAAGCTCGCTTCGGGCACGGCCGGCGACCTGATTTCCTGCCGCCCGTTCGACGCCTCGCTCGAGCTCTACAATAAGGGCTTCCTGACGGATCTGACGAACCTTGACGGCATGGGCAATTTCTCGCCCGTCGCCAAATCCGCCTGGCAGACCGACGACGGCAAGGCCACGTTCTGTGTGCCGATGGCCTCGGTCATCCACGGCTTCATCTACAACAAGGATGCCTTCGACAAGCTCGGCCTGAAGCCACCGAAGACGGAAGAGGAATTTTTCAAGGTCCTCGACGCGATCAAGAAGGATGGCACCTACATTCCGATGGCCATGGGCACCAAGGACCTCTGGGAAGCCGCCACTATGGGCTACCAGAATATCGGCCCGAACTACTGGCACGGCGAAGATGGCCGCAAGGCACTGATCGCCGGCAAGGAAAAGCTGACCGATCCGCAGTGGGTTCAACCCTTCAAGGAACTGGCCAAGTGGAAGCCCTATCTGGGTGACGGTTTCGAAGCGCAATCCTATCCTGACAGCCAGAACCTCTTCACGCTCGGCCGCGCGGCGATCTATCCCGCCGGCTCCTGGGAAATCTCTGGCTTCAACACGCAGGCCCAGTTCAAGATGGGCGCCTTCCCGCCGCCGGTCCCCAAGGAAGGCGATGCCTGCTACATTTCCGACCATACGGATATCGGCATGGGCATGAATGCCAAGACCAAGCATCCGGAAGCCGCCAAGGCCTTCCTTGCCTGGGTCGCTTCGCCGGAATTCGCCACGATCTATGCCAATGCACTGCCCGGCTTCTTCAGCCTGAACTCGACCGCCGTCGAGATGAAGGACCCGCTCGCCCAGGAGTTCGTTTCCTGGCGCAAGGACTGCAAGTCGACCATCCGCTCGACCTACCAGATCCTGTCGCGCGGCACGCCGAACCTCGAAAACGAGACCTGGACCGAATCGGCCAATGTGATCAATGGGACCGATACGCCTGAACAGGCGGCCGAAAAGCTGCAAAAGGGCCTCGACGGCTGGTACAAACCCGCGAAGTAAACTGACGGGCTCCGTTCCTGTCGGGACGGAGCCCTTTTTCTCACTTCTTTGAAGATCCGGCGAAGGACGCGCGCCGGTGTTTGGTCGATCATTTTGCACGAGGGCAGCATGCAGGGCGAGCAGGTGGGAAACGAGGTTGCGATGCCGCGCCGCCAGCCGATTCGCTGGCATATCGCGGTATTCCTGGGCCCGGCAGTTCTTGTCTATACGGCGATCATGATCCTGCCGCTGGGTGGAACCCTGTTTCTCTCGTTCTACAAGGAGGTGCAGGGGACTGAAGTGTTTGTCGGTCTCGACAATTTCCGCACGCTGTTCGGTAACGAGGGCTGGGCCGCTGACTTCTGGAATGCGCTGAAGAACAACCTCATCTTCTTCATCATCCACATGCTCGTGCAGAACCCGATCGGTGTGGCGCTGGCCGCGCTTCTGTCGATTCACAGGCTCCGCTTTGCCGGCTTCTACCGGACCGCGATCTTTCTGCCGACGCTGCTGTCCTTCGTGATCGTCGGCTTCATCTGGAAGCTGATCCTTTCGCCGATCTGGGGCGTCACGCCGTATCTGCTGAGCCTTGTCGATCTGAAATTTCTGTTCGCGCCGTGGCTCGGCAAACCCGGCAGCGCGCTGATTGCGGTCTCGTTGATCTCCGTCTGGCAATATGTCGGCATCCCCATGATGCTGATCTACGCGGCGCTGCTCAACATCCCGGACGAGGTGCTGGAGGCTGCAGAATGTGACGGCATTACCGGCTGGAGCCAGTTCTGGAAGATCAAGCTGCCGCTGATCCTGCCATCCATCGGCATCATTTCGATCCTCACCTTCGTCGGCAATTTCAATGCTTTCGACCTGATCTACACCGTGCAGGGCGCGCTTGCCGGGCCCGATGGCTCGACCGATATCCTCGGCACGCTGCTTTACCGCACTTTCTTCGGTTTCCAGCTCCAGCTCGGTGACCGGACCATGGGCGCGACGATCGCGACCGTCATGTTCCTGATCATTCTCGCCGGCGTCTCGCTTTATCTCTTCGGCATCCAGCGGCGCATGCGCCGCTATCAATTCTGACGGTGTCGCCATGGCCCATGCCCGAATTTCACGAACCCGTCTCGCCTTCGTTCACGTCGCGCTGATCATCTACACGATCATCGCGCTGTTCCCGGTCGTGCTGACGATCATGAATTCGTTCAAGACGCGCAACGATATCTTCCGATCGCCGCTCACTCCGCCCCTGCCGACGACATTTTCTCTGACAGGTTACTACACCGTGCTCGGGCAGGGCGACTTCTTCGGATATTTCCAGAATTCCCTGATCGTGACAGTTGCCTCGATCTTCTGTGTGCTGCTCTTCGGTGCGATGGCGGCCTTTGCTCTGTCCGAATATCGCTTTCGCGGCAATCTGCTGATGGGGCTTTATCTCGCGCTGGGTATCATGATCCCGATCCGCCTCGGCACGATCGGCATCCTGCAGGAAATGGTGGCGCTGAACCTCGTCAACACCCTGGTTTCGCTCGTCCTGGTATACACCGCGCAGGGCCTGCCGCTTGCCGTCTTCATCCTGTCGGAATTCATGCGCACCGTTTCGGACGACCTGAAGAGCGCCGGGCGCATAGACGGACTTTCCGAATACGCCATCTTCTTCCGCCTCGTCCTGCCTCTGATCCGCCCCGCGATGGCGACGGTCGCCGTGTTCACCATGATCCCGATCTGGAACGACCTCTGGTTCCCGTTGATCCTGGCGCCCGGCGAAAGCACGAAGACGGTGACGCTGGGAGCGCAGACCTTCATCGGCCAGTTCGTCACCGACTGGAATGCCGTGCTGGCGGCGCTGTCGCTCGCCATCTTTCCCGTTCTCGTCCTCTATGTCCTCTTCTCGCGCCAGCTGATCCGAGGCATCACCGCAGGAGCCGTGAAATGACTGAACCCATCCGCGTTCTTGTTGCCGGCCTTGGCAACATGGGGCTCTCGCACGCTCTTGCCTATGCCGGGAACTCCGGCTTCGAGATTGTCGGACTTGTCAACCGCTCGACGGTCGATCTGCCGGCAGCGCTTGCCGGCAAAGCGATCAGGCCGTCTTTCCCCGAGGCGCTCAAGGAGCTGAACCCGGACCTTTGCTCGATCAACACCTATTCCGACAGCCACGCGGACTTTGCCGTCATGGCCATGGAGGCGGGCGCGCATGTCTTCGTCGAGAAGCCGCTTGCGACCACGGTTGCCGATGCCGAGCGGGTCGTGGCCTGCGCCCGCGCCAATGGCCGCAAGCTCGTCATCGGCTACATCCTGCGCCACCATTCAAGCTGGCAGACGCTGATCGCGCTTTCGCGTGATCTCGGCGGACCTTATGTTTTCCGCATGAACCTCAATCAACAGTCCTCCGGCAAGACCTGGGAAACGCACAAGGCATTGATGAAGACCACGCCGCCGATCGTCGATTGCGGTGTCCACTATGTCGACGTCATGTGCCAGATCACGGACGCAAAGCCGATTTCCGTGCGGGGTATGGGCCTGCGCCTCTCCGACGAGATCGCGCCGGACATGTACAATTACGGCCACCTGCAGGTCACATTCGACGACGGCTCGGTTGGCTGGTATGAAGCAGGCTGGGGGCCGATGATGTCGGAGACGGCTTTCTTCGTGAAGGATGTGATTTCGCCCGGGGGCTGCGTTTCCATTGTCATGGATCCGAACGCCAAGTCCGACGACATCGATACGCACACGAAAACCTCCGTCATCCGCCTCCACAAGGCGGCAACAGGCCCAGACGGCGCCTTTTCGACCCCTGACGAATTGCTGCGCATGGACGACGAGCCAGGTCATCAGCAGCTTTGTGATCTGGAACAGGCCTATGTTCTGAAAGCCATTCGTGAGGATCTCGACCTCAATCGCCACATGGATGATGCCGTTCAGTCGCTTCGGATCTGCCTCGCGGCAGATGAGAGCGTCCGCACCGGCAAGCTGATCCACCTCTGACGCCCGGAGAACACCGTGGGAAATCTCCAACTGAAATCCATCCGCAAGGCTTACGGCACTCATGAAGTGTTGAAGGGCATCGATCTCGACGTGAAGGACGGGGAGTTTGTCATCTTCGTTGGTCCTTCCGGCTGCGGGAAATCGACGCTGCTGCGCACGATTGCGGGTCTGGAGGACATAACCTCCGGTGCCGTGGTGATCGACGGGCAGGATGTTTCGGGGACGCCGCCGGCCAAACGGGGTATCGCCATGGTCTTCCAGTCCTATGCGCTCTATCCACACCTGAACGTGCGCGACAACATGGCTCTCGGACTGAAACAGGCGGGCAGCCCCAGGGCGCTGATCGACGAGCGCGTCAAGGCGGCCTCCGCCATGCTCTCGCTCGATCCATATCTGGAGCGACGGCCGGCCGAGCTTTCCGGCGGGCAGCGCCAGCGCGTCGCCATCGGCCGCGCCATCGTACGCGAGCCGAAACTTTTCCTCTTCGACGAACCCCTATCGAATCTCGATGCGGCGCTGCGTGTCCAGACGCGCCTTGAGATCGCCGCTCTGCATCGCCGGCTGAAGGCGACGATGATCTATGTGACTCATGATCAGGTCGAGGCCATGACGCTTGCCGACAAGATCGTCGTGCTGAATGCCGGTCAGATCGAGCAGGTGGGTTCGCCGATGGAACTGTATAACAGGCCCGCCAATCTCTTTGTCGCCGGCTTCATCGGCTCGCCGCAGATGAATTTCATCGAAGCGGCCCGCCTGGGACTTTCAGATGCAAAGACCATCGGCATCCGTCCAGAGCATATGGCCCTTTCGCGGACAGAGGGCGAGTGGCGCGGCGTGATCAGCCATGTGGAGCATCTGGGCGCCGATACGATCGTGTATCTGGAAACCGAAAAGGCCGGGCTGGTCACGGTCCGCCTGTTCGGCGAACACGACTACAAGCCCGACGAAACGGTGTTTGCGACGCCGGACCACAGCCGCCAGCATCGGTTTGCTGCAGATGGGAAGGTTCTGACCCGATAAACGGGAGGGCAGATCTCACATGTCTTGAAGGGCGGCCGGGACAAGCGTGGAGCGCGCCAGATGCGCAAGTTCGTCATAAAGAGCCTCCGCAAAGCTGCGCAGGACCGAGAGTTCGAATTCCGCTGTCCCGGTGCGCGTCAGGTGGATGGTCACGTGGCCGAAGAGCGTGATGGCAGACTGTCCTTCCGTGAAGGCGCTGGGGTGCAGGTCGACTGCGGTTCCTCTTGCCAGCAGTTCGACAGCATGGCGGCCGGCAAGCCTGATCCGCACCCGGCCATGGCTCTGGTCGGACAACCAGGCACCCACCGGCAATGCGTCCGAAAGCTTGCGGACGGTGGTGGCAGGCAGGGCCTTGTCGCCCACCACGTACCACTGACGGTAACCTCCGGAGCGGATGGCGCTGTCGCCGAGTCCCGCAGCCGAAAGAATACCCTCCAGCGCCTCATGGGTGGTCGTTCCCATGATCTGCAGGAGATGTCCCTCAGGCAGCGCCGTCAGCGTGATGCCGACGTCGCTAAGCGCGGGCTTTCCGGCAAGAACCGGCTTTGATGTCGGAGCTTCAGGCATGGAGCTTCTCGTTTTCCGGGTCGATGAAGACGGGGCTGCAAATGACCCCTTCGGTAAATTCGTTGCGCAGGCCGTTCCAGATCATGACCTTTTCGCCGATCCGTTCCGGACCGTTCTTGATCAGCGCGAGGCCGATCGTGTGCCCGAGATTGGGCGAGAAGCAGCTTGAGGTGACATAGCCCTGGTCGTTTTCGAGCGTTGCCGCCGCGCCGGCTGACAGAATATGCGAGCCCGTGCGGAAGCTCGCCTTCGGGTCCAGCGGCTTGACGCCGACGAGGCGTGGGCGATCGGGCGCCTGCATGCCTTCGCGCGCAAGCATGACCTTGCCGATGAAGTCCGGCTTTGTTGTGGAGACCATGCGGCCGAAGCCGAGATCGCCGGGCGTCACCGTGCCATTGATCTCGGCATGGGTGACATGGCCCTTCTCGATACGCATGACTCCGAGCGCTTCAGCGCCATAGGCGCAAATGCCGTGTTTCTCCCCCGCCTGCATGATCGCGTCGGCGACAGATTCCCCATAGCCCGCCGGCACGCCGAGTTCGTAAGCCAGTTCGCCCGAGAAAGAGATGCGGAAGAGCCGCCCCTCGAGTTTGCCGCCGAAAAGCGAGACGGTGCGCGCGCTCATGAAGGGGAAGACGGCATCCGAAATATCCTCATCGACGATCTCGGAGAGGATCGCGCGGGATTTCGGACCCGCAACCGCCATCTGCGCCCATTGGTCGGTCGAGGAGGCGAAATGCACCTCCAGTTCCGGCCAGAGCGTCTGGGCGCAGAATTCCAGATGGGTGAGCACGCCGGCGGCGAGCGCCGTCGTCGTCGTCATAAAGAAATGATCGTCGCTGAAGCGGCTCGTCGTGCCGTCATCATAGATCATTCCGTCTTCACGGAGCATGATGCCGTAGCGCGCCTTGCCGATGGGGAGCTTGGCGAAGCCGTTGCAATAGACCCGGTCGAGGAAGGCGGCGGCGTCCTTGCCGAAAATCTCGATCTTGCCGAGCGTCGAGACATCGCAAAGCCCGGCATTTTTCCGGATATTCAGCACTTCCCGATCGACGCTGTCGCGCCAGGTCGTTTCGCCCGCGCGCGGGAACCAGGCGGCGCGGTACCAGAGCCCTGTTTCGACAACGGTCGCGCCGTTCTTCTTCGCCCAGTCATGCAGCGGCGACTTGCGCACCGGCTGGAAATGTTTGCCGCGCGATGCGCCTGTGAGCGCGCCGAAGGAGACAGGCGTGTAGAAGGGGCGGAAGGTCGTCGTGCCGACCTCGCCGGGCGAGACGCCGCGTGCTTCTGCGAGAATGCCGATGGCGTTGATGTTGGAGAGCTTGCCCTGATCAGTCGCCATGCCGTTCGTAGTATAACGTTTGGCGAGCTCGACATCGCCATAGCCCTCGCGCACGGCAAGGCCGAGATCCTTGAGGTTCACGTCGTTCTGGTAATCGACAAAGGCCTTGCCCTTGCTGCCCTTGGCGAACCAGAAGGGTGTCGCGGCGGGTTGTTCGGTGCCGGCGGTCGTAAAGGCCGGGTCAATCTTGGCAAAGCCGAGGATCTGGAGCGCTTCGGCGGCCTTCAGCGCACCATCGGCGAGGCAGGAGTCGGTCGTTGAAAGGCCCGCCGCCGAGCCGGCAATCGTCAATCCCTCCTGCCGTTCGGGCGCGAGGAAGGCGCCGTGTCTTTCCGACCAGACCGGCTTTGCGCCACGATGGCAGGCCAGATGAATGACCGGGCTCCAGCCGCCCGACATGGCGACCGCATCGGCCTCAAACCTCTGCACGCCGGACGCGCCGGAAAGGCTGACGCCGCTGACCGACCTGCCGCCCAGCGCATCAACGATGCAGCTATTGGTCAGCACTTTCGCCTTGCCGTTCCAGCCGGGTTCGCCCGCGCTGCGCGGATCAACGATTGCGGCCACCTCGATTCCGGCGGCCTCGAGATCGGAAGCGGTCCGATAGCCCGCATTGTTGGTGGTGAAGACCACGACGCGCTTGCCCGGCGCGACGGCCTGACGCCGAAGATAGCTGCGCATCGCACCCGCCATCATGACGCCGGGTATATCATTGCCGCCAAAGACGAGCGGGCGTTCTTCCGCGCCGCTCGCCAGGATCGCCTGTTTCGCGATGATGCGCCAGAGCCGCTCGACGGGCAGGCTTGGATCGGGTTCCGCGACATGTTTCTGCACGCGCTCGACCGCGCCGAAGACATTGTCGTCATACCAGCCGATGACGGTGGTGCGCGGAAGGCATTGCACATTCGGTAGGGCTTCAAGCTCGGCAAGCATGGCGCTCAGCCGTGCATCGCCATCGGTGAGCAGGGTTCCGCCGAAAGCGAAGCCTTCATCGGCCAGCAGCACACGCGCGCCGACCCGACCGGCGGTCAGCGCCGCCGCAAGACCTGCGGGGCCCGCGCCGATGACGAGCAGATCGCAATGCGCCCAGCATTTCTCGTAGGAATCCGGATCGGCTTCATAGCTCGCCTTTCCGAGGCCCGCAGCCTTTCGGATCAGCGGCTCGTAGACCTTTTCCCAGAAGCCCGCCGGCCACATGAAGGTTTTGTAGTAGAAGCCAGCGCTCAGAAAGGGCGAGAACAGGCCGTTGACCGCGCCGATGTCGAAGCTGAGCGAGGGCCAGCGGTTCTGGCTGCGGGCCGTGAGTCCCTCGTGCAGTTCTATCATCGTGGCGCGCGTATTGGCTTCCGTGCGCCCGCCGGTGCCGGTGGTGACCAGCGCGTTGGGCTCGGCCGCACCTGCCGTCAGGATGCCGCGTGGGCGGTGGTATTTGAAGCTGCGGCCAACAAGCTGGACGCCGTTGGCGAGCAGCGCCGAGGCCAGCGTATCGCCGGGATGGCCGGTCAAGGCCTTGCCGTCAAAAGTGAACTTGATGCTGCGGGCGCGGTCGATCCGCCCGCCGATGGAGAGGCGATGGCTGCTCATGCCGCACCTCCGAGCTTGGCAAGCGCGGCATCGCTGACGGCGTGGACCTTGTGCGTGACGGTATCGCGCTCGACGATCAGCCAGCGGCGGCAGCCGGAGGAATGATGCCAATATTCCTTGTGCATGCCCTTCGGATTGTCGCGCAGGTAGACATAGTCGTACCACACATCCGCGCCGGCATCGGGGGCGGGGCGGGTGAGGCTCGCATCGCCCCTGATGGTGAATTCTTCCTTCGGGCGCTGGCCGCAGTGAGGGCAGGTGATCAGGCTTGCCATGGTCTCATCTCCTCAATGCAGGTTCGGCTGTGCGCCGACGCCTTTTTCATCCATCTGGTAACCGCGCTGAAAGCGATCGAGCCGCATCTGCGTCGCCGTCTCGTGCGGCTCGTTGCGGGCGATGAGATGGGCGTAGCAATAGCCGGATGCCGGCGTGGCCTTGAAGCCGCCATAGCACCAGCCGGCGTTCAGATAGAGATTGTCGATAGGGGTGCGATCGATGATTGGCGAGCCGTCCATGCTCATGTCCATGATGCCGCCCCAGGTTCGCAGGTAGCGCACCCGCGTCAGCGAGGGGATCATGGCGACGCCCGCCTCGGCGACATGTTCGACGGTGGCGAGATTGCCGCGCTGCGCATAGGAGTTATAGCCGTCGATGTCGCCGCCGAAGACGAGACCGCCCTTGTCGGACTGTGACACATAGAAATGGCCGGCGCCGAAGGTGACGACGCAATCGATGAAGGGTTTCAGCCCCTCGGACACGAAAGCCTGCAGGACATGGCTTTCGATAGGCAGGCGCAGGCCCGCCATATCGGCGACCACGGTCGAATTGCCCGCCGCCGCCAGCGCCAGCTTGCCGCAGCCGATAAAGCCCTTCGTCGTCTCGACGCCGGTGACGCGGCCGTTTTCGCGCCGGATACCCGTCACTTCGCAATGAGTGATGATGTCGACGCCGCGGCTGTCGGCGCCGCGCGCATAACCCCAGGCCACGGCATCGTGGCGCACCGTGCCGCCGCGCGGCTGGAGCAGGCCACCCATGATGGGGAAGCGCGCATTGTCATAATCAAGGAACGGCAATTTCGCCTGCACCGCCTGCCGGTCCAGCAGTTCGGCGTCGACGCCATGCAGGCGCATCGCGTTGCCGCGGCGCGTATAGGCGTCGCGCTGGGCGTCCGAATGGAAAAGATTGAGCACGCCGCGCTGGGAGACCATGGCGTTGAAGTTGAAATCCTGCTCCAGCCCTTCCCAGAGCTTCATCGAAAGCTCGTAGAACGGGTTGTTGCCCGGCAGGAGGTAGTTCGAGCGGATGATCGTCGTGTTGCGGCCGATATTGCCGGAGCCGAGATAGCCCTTTTCCAGCACGGCGACATTGGTGATGCCGAAGGTCTTGGCGAGGTAATAGGCCGTCGACAGGCCATGCCCGCCCCCGCCGACGATGATCACATCGTAATGCGGCTTCGGCTGCGGCTGCCGCCAGGCAGGCGCCCAGCCTTTATTGCCGCGAAGGCCATTGAGAAAGACGGAAAGGGCTGAGTAGCGCATGGGCGATCCCGCTTTGAACTTGCCTCATGATGACAGAAAGCGGATTTGTCACTTGCAGGAAAGGGACCTCTTTCGATAAAAAAGAGACATGGCCTCACCAGATATCCGAAACGTCCAGACGATCGGCTTCATCCTGCTTCCAGGTTTTGCGCTGATGTCCTTTGCATCGGCGACGGAACCTTTGCGCGCCGCCAATTTGCTGGCGGGCCGGGAGATTTACCGGCTCTCGGTCTATTCACCGGATGGCGGACCGTCGCTGTCCTCAGGCGGCGTGCCGGTGCCGGCCGAGCCGCTTCCCGGTCGGGGCTCGGGATTGGGCACGGTCTTTGTGTGCGCTGGCGGGTCGCCGATGGACTGGCATTACCCGGGCGTGCTTGCCTGTCTGCGCCAGCTGGCGCGTGAGGGCGTGCGGATCGGCGGCATTTCCGGCGGCCCTTATCTGCTCGCCGCCGCCGGGCTTCTGGCGGAGCGCGACTTCACCATTCACTGGGAGCATGCGCCGGCGCTCATGGAGTCCTTTCCAACGCTCACCCCCCGGCAGGCGCGCTTCGTCATCGACGGCAACCGCATCACCTGCGGCGGCGGCATCGCGCCGCTTGACATGATGCATGTGTTGATTGCCGAGCGAATGGGCGCGGATTTTGCCCGGCGCGTCAGCGACTGGTATCTGCATGCCGAAGTCAGCGAGCCGACCGCGCCGCAGCGCGGGTCTCTCGCCGAGCGCTATGGCGTGCATCACCCGGGCCTGCTCAGCGTGCTTGAAAAGATGGAGGAGACGATCGAGATGCCGCTCGATCGGGCTGCCATGGCGCGGATTGCCGGCGTGACGCCGCGTCATCTCGATCGGCTTTTTGCCGCCCATCTGGGCGTTACATTCCTGGATCAATACCGGCTGATCCGCTTGCAGCACGCAAGGAGGCTGCTCGAACAGAGCCCGCTTTCCATCTCGGAAATCGCCATTGCCACCGGCTTTTCCAGCGGTGCGCATTTCTCCCGCGCCTATCGCGCCCAATATGGAATGGCGCCGGGACAGACCCGCCACGGTTGATTTCGTCGGAGTTGAGAAAATTTCACTCTGACGATAGAGTTCTTCCGACGCCGTCAAAAGGGATGCGGAATGAAAAGCAAGGCCGATAAGAAGACGACAAAAGACGAGGAAGCCCACGCCGCGAAGCCGGCATTTTCGCAAGATCCACATGCGGTGCGAGAGCCGAAGGAAAACAATCTTGAAATGGCGATCGGTCACGAGGTCCGCGCCTATCGCAAGAAGCTCGGCATCACCGTCACCGATCTTGCGGCAGCGACAGGCATTTCGCTCGGCATGCTATCGAAGATCGAGAACGGCAATATTTCGCCGTCGCTGACGACGCTGCAATCACTGTCGCGGGCGCTTGGTGTACCGCTCACGGCCTTTTTCCGCGGCTATGAAGAGCCGCGCAATGCGGTCTTCGTCAAGGCAGGGCAGGGTGTCGAGCTTGAGCGGCGCGGCACGCGCGCCGGCCATCAATATAATCTGCTCGGCCATATCGACAACAATTCGAGCGGCGTCATCGTCGAACCCTATCTGATCAGCCTGACGGCGGATTCGGATGTGTTTCCGACCTTCCAGCATGAGGGCATGGAGTTTCTCTACATGCTCGAGGGCGAGGTGGTTTATCGCCACAGCGACCAGCTTTTCCCCATGCAGCCAGGCGACAGCCTGTTCTTCGATGCGGATGCTCCGCACGGGCCGGAAAAGCTCGTGAAACTGCCGGCAAAATATCTGTCGATCATCTGTTACCCGCAGCGCGGCAAGATCGACTGAAATTGCCTTAGAAGAAAAAATTATTCTTTTGGGTTGAAATCGGAAATCGAACCTGATAGCCATTTTTGCAGACGCGAAAATGGAGGTCTGGGGCATGTGCGGGATTGTCGGTCTCTTCTTGAAGGATAAGGCGCTGGAGCCTGAGCTTGGCGCTCTTTTGTCATCCATGCTGATCACGATGACCGATCGCGGTCCGGACAGCGCGGGCATTGCGATCTACGGCAGCGATAACGGCAAGACGGCAAAGATCACGCTGCAGTCGGCCACGCCGGCGAAGGATTTTGCCGGGCTGGACGAGGCGCTCAAGGGCGCGCTCGGCGTGCCGGTTTCCATCGAGGTCAAGAGCACCCATGCGGTGGTGACGCTCGACAAGGACAAGCTGGACGAGGGTCGCGCAGCGATCTCTTCGCTGCGCCCGGATATCCGCGTCATGAGCAGCGGCGACACGATCGAGATCTACAAGGAAATCGGCCTGCCGAAGGATGTCGTCTCGCGCTTTGCCGTCAGCGGCATGTCCGGCACGCACGGCATCGGCCACACCCGCATGGCGACGGAATCGGCCGTCACCACGCTCGGCGCTCATCCCTTCTCGACCGGTTCGGACCAGTGCCTGGTGCATAACGGCTCGCTCTCGAACCACAACAACCTGCGCCGCGAACTGGTGCGCGAAGGCATGACCTTCGAGACCCAGAACGACTCGGAAGTGGCCGCTGCCTATCTCACCGCCGAAATGGCCAAGGGAAAGGATCTGGGTGAGGCGCTGACCGGTGCGCTCGACGATCTCGACGGGTTCTTCACCTTCGTCGTCGGCACCAAGTCCGGCTTCGGCGTGCTGCGCGATCCCATCGCCTGCAAGCCGGCGGTCATGGCCGAGACCGACCAATACGTGGCCTTCGGTTCCGAATATCGCGCACTGGTCAATCTCCCCGGAATCGAGAATGCCCGCATCTGGGAGCCGGAGCCCGCCACCGTCTATTTCTGGGATCACGAGAAGGCCGCCTGACAGGCGCAACACAATCGAGAGAGCTTCTTCCATGCCTGTTTTTGACCTTTCCATCACGCCCCTACGTGAACTGAACAGTGCGCTGCACGGGCTTCCCGACGGCGCCAACGACACCGTCTTCGAAGTCATCAATCCGCGCGGGTCCCATGCGGTCGCCGTCGGCATCGATGCGCCCGTCACCGTCGATATCAAGGGTTCTGTCGGTTATTACTGCGCCGGCATGAACGACGGCGGCAATGTCACCGTTCGCGGCTCGGCCGGCCCCGGCGTTGCCGAAAACATGATGTCCGGCTCGGTCACCATCGAGGGTGACGCCAGCCAGTATGCCGGTGCGACGGGACGCGGCGGTCTCCTGGTCATCAAGGGCAATGCGGCGTCGCGCTGCGGCATCTCGATGAAAGGCATCGATATCGTCGTTCACGGCAATATCGGCCACATGTCTGCCTTCATGGGCCAGTCCGGTCATCTCGTCGTGCTGGGCGATGCCGGCGATGCGCTGGGCGACAGTCTCTATGAAGCGAAGCTTTTCGTGCGAGGCTCCGTCAAGAGCCTCGGCGCGGACTGCATCGAAAAGGAAATGCGCCCCGAGCATATCGAGAAGCTATCCGAACTTCTGGACATGGCCGGCATCCGCGATGTCCGGCCGGAGGAGTTCAAGCGCTACGGCTCGGCCCGCAAGCTCTACAATTTCAACATCGACAATGCCGACGCGTATTGAGGCGAAGGGGACATCATGAGCTATCACAACCCACCCACCCCGCCCCGCAAGTCCGCCACGTTCGACGATCATACGCTGGCCGAAATCCGACGCGCTGCCGCCACCGGCATCTACGACATTCGCGGCGGCGGCACGAAGCGCAAGGTTCCGCATTTCGATGATCTTCTTTTCCTCGGCGCCTCGATCTCGCGCTATCCGCTGGAAGGCTATCGCGAGAAATGTGACACGAGCGTCGTTCTGGGCAGCCGTTTCGCGAGGAAGCCGATCACGCTCAAGACGCCCATTACCATTGCCGGCATGAGCTTCGGCGCGCTCTCGGGCAATGCCAAGGAGGCGCTCGGTCGCGGCGCGACGCTCGCCGGCACGTCCACGACGACGGGCGATGGCGGCATGACGGATGAGGAGCGCGGCCATTCGCAGACGCTGGTTTACCAGTATCTGCCCTCCCGCTACGGCATGAACCCCAAGGATCTGCGCCGCGCCGACGCCATCGAGATCGTGGTCGGTCAAGGCGCGAAGCCCGGCGGCGGCGGCATGCTTCTCGGCCAGAAGATCTCCGATCGCGTAGCGAACATGCGCAATCTGCCCAAAGGTATCGACCAGCGCTCGGCCTGCCGCCATCCCGACTGGACCGGCCCGGACGATCTTGAAATCAAGATCATGGAACTGCGTGAAATCACCGATTGGGAAAAGCCGATCTACGTGAAGGTCGGCGGTGCGCGGCCTTACTACGACACCGCGCTGGCCGTGAAGGCCGGGGCCGATGTCGTCGTGCTCGACGGCATGCAGGGCGGCACGGCCGCAACGCAGGATGTGTTCATCGAGAATGTCGGCATGCCGACGCTCGCCTGCATCCGTCCCGCTGTGCAGGCGCTGCAGGATCTCGGTATGCATCGCAAGGTGCAGCTGATCATCTCGGGCGGTATCCGGTCGGGTGCGGACGTTGCCAAGGCGTTGGCGCTGGGCGCCGATGCCGTCGCCATTGGCACGGCGGCGCTGGTCGCCATCGGCGATAACGATCCGCGCTGGGAAGAGGAGTACAGACAACTCGGCACGACCGCCGGCGCCTATGACGACTGGCATGAGGGCAAGGACCCCGCCGGCATCACCACGCAGGACCCGGAGCTTGCCGCCCGCCTCGATCCCGTCGCTGCCGGCCGGCGTCTTGCCAACTATCTCAAGGTCATGACGCTGGAGGCGCAGACGATCGCCCGCGCCTGCGGCAAGAACCACCTCCACAACCTGGAGCCTGAAGACCTCTGCGCGCTGACGATGGAGGCCGCCGCCATGGCGCAAGTGCCGCTCGCCGGCACCAGCTGGTACCCGGGCAAGGGAGGCTTCTGACATTTGCCCGGGCCAACGGGCCCGGGACTTGCATGCATTATCGAAGTGTCTCGAATAATCCAAAGGGGAACGAGAATGACACTGGATCTTGCTGCCTTTGCAAAAGACAAGGGCATCAAATATTTCATGATCAGCTACACCGATCTCTTCGGCGCGCAACGCGCCAAGCTGGTGCCGGCTGAAGCCATTGCCGATATGCAGAAGGATGGCGCGGGCTTTGCCGGCTTTGCCACCTGGCTCGACCTGACGCCGGCACATCCCGATCTCTTCGCCGTTCCGGACCCGTCCTCCGTGATCCAGCTTCCCTGGAAAAAGGACGTCGCCTGGGTTGCCGCGGACTGCGTGATGGAGGACCAGGCCGTGGAACAGGCACCGCGCGTCATCCTGAAAAAGCTGGTCGCAGAGGCCGCCAGCGAAGGCCTGCGTGTCAAGACGGGCGTGGAGCCGGAATTCTTCCTGATTTCACCGGACGGTACGAAAATCTCGGACGACTTCGACAGCGCCGAAAAGCCCTGCTACGACCAGCAGGCGGTCATGCGGCGCTACGATGTCATCGCGGAAATATGCGATTACATGCTGGAACTGGGCTGGAAGCCTTACCAGAACGACCATGAAGATGCGAATGGCCAGTTCGAAATGAACTGGGAATATGACGACGCGCTCCAGACCGCCGACAAGCATTCCTTCTTCAAATTCATGGTCAAGTCGGTTGCCGAAAAACATGGGCTTCGCGCCACCTTCATGCCGAAGCCGTTCAAGGGACTGACCGGCAACGGTTGCCACGCCCATATCTCGGTCTGGGATCTGGAGGGCGGGGTCAACGCCTTTGCCGACAAGAGCATGCCGTTCGGACTTTCCGCCAAGGGCAAGACCTTCCTCGGCGGCATCATGAAACATGCCTCCGCGCTGGCGGCCGTGACCAACCCGACGGTCAATTCCTATAAGCGCATCAATGCGCCGCGCACTGTTTCGGGCGCAACCTGGGCACCGAATACCGTGACCTGGACCGGCAACAACCGCACCCACATGGTGCGCGTGCCCGGACCGGGCCGCTTCGAACTGCGCCTGCCGGATGGCGCGGTGAACCCTTATCTCTTGCAGGCAATCATTATCGCCGCCGGTTTGTCCGGCCTTCGCTCGCAGGCAGATCCTGGTCCACATTACGATATCGACATGTACCGCGAAGGCCATACGGTCAAGGATGCGCCGAAGCTGCCGCTCAATCTTCTCGACGCGCTGCGGGAATACGAGAAGGATGCCGAGCTTCAGAAGGCGCTCGGCCTCGACTTCTCCAAGGCCTATCTGAAGCTGAAGCACCAGGAATGGAATACCTACTGCTCGCATTTCACGCAGTGGGAACGCGACAGCACGCTCGATATCTGAGCAGTCAAGACATGTCCGCATTGAACCATGCGCCGAAGAGCTTCCTTCGCCGCAAATGAGACGTTTTGGCCGGAAGCGGCGGAGGAAAATCACCATGACGAGCTATGTTCTGACTGTGACCTGCAAATCTACGCGCGGGATTGTCGCCGCGATCACCGGCTTCCTGGCCGAGAAGGGCTGCTACATCGTCGACTCTTCGCAGTTCGACGATCTCGACACGGGCATGTTCTTCATGCGCCTGACCTTCACGAGCCAGGAAGGCGCGACCATCGAGGAGATCGTCTCCGGCTTCAAGGCGATCGAGAAGCAATACGGCATGGTGGCCCGCTTCCACGACGGTCAGGAGAAGATGAAGGTCCTGCTGATGGTGTCCCGCTTCGGGCACTGCCTGAACGACCTTCTCTACCGCTGGAAGATCGGCGCGCTGCCCATCGATATCGTCGGTGTCGTCTCCAACCACTTCGATTACCAGAAGGTCGTCGTCAACCACGACATCCCTTTCCATCATGTCAACGTGACGAAGGCCAACAAGCCGGAAGCCGAAGCCCGCCTGATGGACATCGTCAATGCATCCGGAGCCGAGCTCATCGTGCTCGCCCGTTACATGCAGGTGCTCTCCGACGATATCTGCAAGAAGATGTCCGGCCGCATCATCAACATCCACCATTCCTTCCTGCCGAGCTTCAAGGGCGCCAACCCCTACAAGCAGGCCTTCGAGCGCGGCGTGAAGCTGATCGGTGCGACGGCGCATTATGTGACGGCCGATCTCGATGAAGGCCCGATCATCGAGCAGGACGTGGCGCGTATCACGCACGCACAATCGGCGGCCGACTATGTCTCGATCGGCCGCGATGTGGAGAGCCAGGTTCTCGCCCGCGCCATCCACGCCCATATCCATCACCGGGTCTTCATGAACGGCAACCGCACCGTCGTCTTCCCTGCTAGCCCCGGCTCCTATGCCTCGGAACGGATGGGCTGAGACCCATTGCGACCGTTATGGACGGAAAGAAGGCGCCATCATCAACGAACTGATGTCGGGGTGGGCGAACAGACCATGGTTAGCCCGAGCGCAATCATGGCATCGCCCGGTGACAAGTGATGGTGGCCCGGATCAGATGCCGGACCCATCCAGTTCATCGGTGTCATCGCCGTCCCAGGGAGCGGGCGCATCGTTGCGCTCAAGGCTGGCCGAGGGCATTGGCATCCAGCATTTCAACTCGGTCTCCGCATATTCGACGACTCTGCCGGGCACGGAATCCGAGGCGCGCCATCCCTCGATCCCGTATCTGTCTCCGGATGACCAGAACACGAGATCCACTTCGGCAGGCCCCTGTTCGGACGGGCGGATGGTCACGAGAATGCGGCTACCGTCTTTCGGGGCGCTCCGCATATGCCGCCACTGTTTCGGATCCTGCATCAAAGCCTCCCTTTTACCTCGACAGACGGAGTCTAGCGCAAGTCGTTGGTTTGAGCCACGCGTTTGGAGCGTAGCGCTCCGGGAGACTGACCGAATACCTTTTTGAACGTCTTGGCGAAATAGGACGCGTCGGTGAATCCCACTTCCACCGCAATATCGACCAGGGGCGTCTTTGTCTTCAGGACCAACTGCCGCGCCCGCTCCATTCGAACCTTTTGATATACGACAGCGGGCGTATTGCTGGTGTTCTCGATGAAGATCCGTTCCAGCTGGCGTCTCGAGAGGCCGACCGATTTCGCTATTTCGGGGATCGATATTTTCTTTTCGACATGGCTTTCCATCAGGATCAGCGCGGCGCGCAGCCGATCGTCGCCGCTTTCGATCTCCAGCGGGCGGCGCGGCTGTATGTCGAATGCGGTTCGCGCCTTGTCGATCTGCAGGACTTCCAGTGCATTACGCTCTGCGGCACGACCGACATGGCGGCGGACAATCGAAGCCGCAAGGTCGGCTGCGCTGCTTCCTCCGGCACAGGAGCCGCGTTGGTGGTCGAGATTGTACAGACGGTCGGCTCGAACGGCGTGATCGGGAAAGCGTTCGCGAAACGTCTGGTAGTGGAGCCAGCTGACGCAGGTCTCGTGCTGCTGCATCAGCCCGGCTTCGGCAAGGATGAACGTGCCTGTGCAAATGCCGATGAGGGGAACATTCTTGGTTGCCGTCATCTTCAGGAACCCGAGCGTTGCATCATCGACGGCCAGATCGTTCCGCAGAAGCCCGCCCACCACGGCCACATAGTCAAACTCGGCAGGGTCCACAAAGTCGGAGGTCGGCGCGACCTGAACGCCACAGCTTGACGTGATGAGATGTCGCGTACTGCCCAGCACTTTCCAGTCGGCAAGGATGCGGCCTGATTTGTCCGCCTCGTCACTGGCCAGTCTCAGCGTATCGACAAACAATGCGAAGGCCGACAGCGTGAAGGATCGCGCCAAAACGAAGCCAACCTGCAGGCGTTTGCCAACGGCGGCCTGACGTCCATCTTTGCGCGGCGATTTCAAGATCAAGCCTCCCTGAACCAACCGACGCGTGCCGGCGACATACCTGCTCCGAAAGATCATTCTAGCCGACGTTGAGACGAGGGCTGTTTCCGGACCGACCAATCTCGAACGAAGACCGACGTCCATGAATTGCCAGGACGTTGACCATTTGCTCAAAACGAAGGCAAATATTCCACGTATTTCGGGGAACCCCGAAAATCCTTCGCCGTTAGTGATGGAAATTGAAGTCCTGTGCGCAGCCTAGCACCGCAGCACATGCGATAGTCGTCCGCATCGGGAAATCATTCCGCAAGAACAAGTTTGGAAACACTGATGAAACTGATCCGTACCCTTCTCGCCGCCGCCGCCATTGCCCAGATCGCGCTTGCGGGTGCTGCCTATGCGGGCTCCAATCTCGAAGAGATCAAGAAGGCAGAAACGTTCAAGATCGGCACGGAGGGCACTTATGCGCCCTTCACCTACCATGACGCCACTGGCAAGCTCGTGGGTTTCGACGTCGAGATCGGCGAGGCGATTGCCAAGAAGCTCGGCGTGAAGCCGGAATTCGTCGAAGGCAAATGGGACGGTTTGATCGCGGGTCTCGATGCCAAGCGCTACGACGCTGTCATCAACCAGGTTGGCATCACGGAAGCACGCAAGAAGAAATATGATTTCTCCGAGCCCTACATCGCCTCCAAGGCTGTCCTGATCGTCAAGCAGGACAACGACGCCATCAAGTCCTTCGCAGATCTGAAGGGCAAGAAGGCGGCGCAGTCGCTGACCAGCAACTTCGGAAAGCTTGCCGAATCCAATGGTGCCGAACTGGTGGGTACTGACGGGTTCGACCAGTCGATCCAGCTCGTCCTGACCGGCCGCGCCGATGCCACCATCAACGACAGCCTGTCCTTCCTCGACTTCAAGAAGCACAAGCCGGATGCGCCGGTGAAGGTGGTTGCTACCGAGAGCAATGCGGACTATTCGGGTATCATCATCCGCAAGGGCGAGCCGGAACTCCTGGCTGCCATCAACAAGGCACTTGCCGACATCAAGGCGGATGGCACCTACGACGCCATCTCCAAGAAGTACTTCGGCGAGGATGTCTCGAAGTAATTCAGCCGGTTTGTTCAAAGCCGACAAAGGTCTATAGTTCGATCCGCTCCGGCCTTCCGGGGCGGATCTCGTTTCAGGGGTATCAGTCTTGCCTTCCTGGCTTCAACTCATGCTGGATTCGCTCCAGCCGCTTCTCTGGGCGGGCCTCATCTTCACGGTGCCGCTCACACTGCTGTCCTTCGCGCTCGGCCTGGCGCTGGGCCTGGTCACGGCGATCGCCCGCTTGTTCGGGCCCCGACCGGTGGCGGGCATTGCGCGCTTCTACGTATGGGTGATCCGCGGGACGCCGCTCCTGGTGCAGCTGTTCGTGATCTTCTATGGCCTGCCGAGCGCCGGCATCCTGTTGTCAGCCTTTCCGGCCGCGCTGATCGGCTTCACCCTGAATGTGGGTGCCTACACATCCGAAATCATCCGCGCGGCGATTTCCTCCGTTCCGCGTGGTCAATGGGAGGCGGCCTATTCGATCGGCATGAACTGGAGCCAGGCCATGCGCCGCACAATTCTGCCGCAGGCGACACGCGTTGCGGTGCCCCCGCTGTCCAACACGTTCATCTCGTTGGTCAAGGATACGTCGCTTGCCGCCGCAATCACCGTGCCCGAGTTGTTCCAGACCGCGCAACGCATCGTCGCGACGACCTATGAGCCGTTGATCCTCTATATAGAGGCGGCGCTGATCTACCTGGCCATGAGTTCGGTTCTTTCCTTCCTGCAGACACGGCTTGAACGTCGCTTTGCCCGTTACGGTGGCTTCCTGGAGGCGCGCACATGATCGAGGTCTCGCATATCGAGAAGCGCTTCGGCGACAATGTTGTCCTCAAGGATGTCAGCGTCACGCTGGCCGAAGGCACGGTGACGGCGCTTGTTGGGCCATCCGGCGGGGGAAAGAGCACGCTGCTTCGCTGTATCAACCTTCTGGAGATTCCCACCGCAGGGACGATCAGGATCGGGGAGAAGTCGCTTGCCTTCCAGCCGGGCAAGAAGGTCGGTTGGGACGCGATCCAGCCTCTGCGTCGCCAGACGGGCATGGTCTTCCAGAATTTCCAGTTGTTTCCGCATCAGACGGTGATCGAAAACGTCATGGAAGGGCTCGTCACCGTGTTGAAATGGCCAAAGGCGAGGGCGCGCGCGCATGCGCTCGAGCTTCTGCAGAAGGTCGGCATGGTGCACAAGGCGGATGCCTGGCCGGCGACGCTCTCCGGCGGCCAGCAGCAGCGTGTTGCCATCGCGCGGGCTCTTGCCCCGTCACCCGGTGTGCTTCTCTGCGACGAGCCGACCTCGGCGCTCGATCCCGAGCTCGCCGAGGAGGTGGTTGAAGTGCTCAGCCGACTGGCCCGCGAAGGAACCACCATGATCATGGCGACACATGATCTTCGGCTGGCATCGCGTGTTGCCGATCAGGTGCTGTTTCTCGACGGCGGGGTGATCGTCGAGCAGGGCGCGCCAAGCCGGATATTCCAGGCACCTGAGCGTGAGCGGACGAAGAAGTTCATTGCCTCGCTCAATGCCGGTCACAGCTACGACATATGAGCGGACTTGGCGGATCAGGCCCTCTGGCCGATCCGGGTGGAGATTTCCCCCAGTCCTTCGATGGAGACCACGCAGACGTCGCCAGGCACAAGCGCCCCAACGCCTGCCGGCGTTCCCGTCATGATCAGGTCGCCAGGCGCAAGCGCGATGGAATGGGAAAGGATGGACACGACCTCCGGGATCGACCAGATCAATTCGGCAAGATCCCCATCCTGCTTGACGAGGCCGTTGACAGAAAGACGGATCGCCCCTTTTGCCGGATGACCCACCTCTGCAACCGAATGAATCGGGCCGATGACGGCCGACCGATCGAAGCCCTTGGCGAAGTCCCAGGGCCGACCGAGTTCCTTGGCCGCAGCCTGCAGATCGCGCCGTGTGAGGTCGTTGCCGATGGCATAGCCCCAAACATGATTGAGCGCTTCGGCTTCCGCAATGTTGCTGCCGCCTGCGCCGATGGCGACGACCAGTTCGCCCTCGTAGTGGAAATCTTCCGTCTGCGGCGGGTAGGCAACCGTTTCGCCGGAATCGACGACGGCATCAGCCGGCTTGGAGAAGAAGAATGGCGGCTCGCGATCGGGATCGCGGCCCATTTCGCGGGCATGGGCGGCATAGTTGCGGCCAACGCAAAAGATGCGCCGAACGGGAAAGCGCGCGTCGGAGCCGTGAACGGCGACGGTTGGCGTTGCCGGAGCGGGAAGAACGAGGTTCATGTCAGCTTCCTTGGAAATTTCCTTCAGCGTCTCGCCCTTGCCCCTGAGAGGGAGAGGATCGCCGCCAGCCGTTGATGCCAGCCTTTGCCACGGGAAGTCAAGGCGATGGCCATGCGCAGTCATTGCACAGCGCAGGAGGATTTTCTCCAGCGCTCTGGCGCTGTCGCTATCTGCCGTAAGTTCCGATTGCGCGTGTTCACCCGGTCATGCGCATGTCGGCGTTTTCCCGCATGACTGGCTTGGTCGTGTAGGGGAGTATTCGCCGAAGGACCTCAAGCCCCAGCGCCTGGGCATTCTCCTGCGCCTTGTCGAGATTGGAAATACGCTCGGGATCGGCCGTGTAAAGCGTTTCGCCCGAGGTGAAGACGTCGCGATAGGCCGCGCGTTCGATGATCGGCGTGGCGAAGACATGGACGCGGCGCTTGGAGAGCAGGTCCTTGACCGTCTGCAGCGAGCGCGTCGTCACCATGGGGTTGATGCGCGTCAACACGACTGAATGCGGGATTCGGATATTCGCGCGATCGGCCAGATACTGGATCAGTTCGATGACATTTGCGCCGCCCTCCGCATCCATGGCCGAGCCCTGGATCGGAATGATGACATATTGCGACTGGCCGATCGCCTGCGCGAGAAGCGGGCTTCGGGCGCCGGGAAGGTCGAGAAGGACAAAATCCGAGCCCTCCTTGGCCCGTTCGATGTGGCCGTTCAGGCTTGCCGCCGTGACATAGGAGACAACGGAAAGCCGCTTCGGCGCATTCGCCCCCATCTTCTCATGCCATTTGCTGAACCAGAGCTGGGGGTCCGCGTCCAGCACCGTCACGGAAAAACCCATGCGGATCAACTCGCAGGCGACGATGGCGACCGCCGTCGTCTTGCCGGCGCCGCCCTTGGTATTCGCGAATGTGATGATGGCCATGGCTGTCCCCGAAATGCGGCTTCGAATTGCCCCCGCAGGCGATTGAAATCACCTCCGACGTGCATGTCTAAGTGTTGCGCAAATCATGGTTAACGGCCGGTAAAACCCGCTACCGAAAGCTGCCTTTCTTTAGGCCAGAGCTGTCTTTTTTCGGGATTTGCGGGCTCTATCCGTAAGCGGGCGTGGTTCAGCCTGCCTATTCGACAAAGACCCGCACGCTGGCCGCGCGGCCAGCCGCATCAATGACTGTCAGCGTCGAATAGCCGGCGCCCTCCGGCACCCATTGCATGGTGCGGCGGCGGGAGAGTTCGGGCAATGGCTTCCCGTTGGCTAGCCAATGAAAGGGCGCGCGGCCACCCTGCAGCTTGAGGGCCAGCGCCTCGGGCTGTGCGGCGGCATCGCCGACGCCGAGATCGACGCGCGCGCCTTCCGGGGGATAGACGATCTGAGGTGCGGGTTCCTTACCGGACATGGCGAGCAGGCCGGTCGAGGTCATGGAAAAGCGCTTCTGGCTGATCGGAAGATCGGCGGCGGCGATATGCCGGGCACCCTGCGGGGCGGGCTGGAAAGGCGCAATCGCCACGCCGGACTTGACGAAAGCGTCAAACAGAACGGGGGCTGCGGAAAGATAGCCGGTCAGGCCGGGAACAGCGCCGTTGTCCGGCCGCCCGACCCAGACGCCGACAACATGTGCGCCGTCATACCCGATCGACCACGCATCGCGGTTGCCGTAGCTGGTGCCGGTCTTGTAGGCGATGCCGAGCTGGCGGCTACCGCGCGGGGCGAGGACGTCGGAGAGGATATCCGTGACGTTCCAGGCCGCGACCGGCTCCATCAGCGGCTCGCCTTCCAGCTTTTCAGGCTGGTCATTGACGCCATCGCCGATCTGCAGCAACTGGCCCCGGCTCGCCAGACCCGCATAGAGCTGCACCAGATCCTTCAGTGTTACACCGATGCCACCGAGCGCAATTGCAAGCCCCGGCGCCTCGTTCGGCGGCAGCACCGGTTTCACGCCGGCACGGCGGAAGCGCACAAGCAGGCGCGTCGGACCCACGGCGTCGAGAAGTCGCACGGCGGGTACATTGAGGGAGAGCTGCAGGGCCTCGCGCACGCTGACATCGCCCTGATAGGACATGTCGAAATTGCGCGGCCGGTAGCCGAAGAAATCCGCCGGCCGATCCTCGATGATGGTCTGCTGGGCCACATAGCCCTGCTCGAAGGCGAGGCCGTAGATGAAGGGTTTCAATGTCGAGCCAGGTGAGCGCAACACGCGCGTCATGTCCACCCAGCCGGCGCGCGCGGAGTCGAAATAATCCGCCGAGCCGACTTCGCCGACAATTGCTCCGGTACGAATATCCGCCATCACGATGGCGACGGACACTTTCGGCCCGAGCCGCTGCGCAGCACTTGCAGCGGCAGACTCCAGTCCGGCCTGAATTTCCCGCTTCAGCGTCGTCTTATGCAGTGTCGCAGCGGGTTGCTTGCGCACCGCCAGCTCGGCCAGATGGGCCGCATAGGCGGGAAGCTGCCGGCGTGTGGTCGGGACGGGTTGCAGGCCTGCCCGCTCCGCCTCGCCTTCGCCGACAACAGCGGCGACTGCTGTGCGGTTCAGCACGCGTGCGCGCGCCTTGGCTGCTGCCTGCTCGTTGCGGTCTGGTCTGCGCTTTTCCGGCAATTGCGGGAGTGCCACGAGGAGGGCTGCCTGCGCCACGTCGAGCCGAGCCGGAGTGCGGCCGAAATAGGCGAGGCTTGCGGCCCGCACGCCCTCAAGATTGCCGCCATAGGGCGCGTGGGTGAGGTAGAGGTTCAGGATCTCCGTCTTGCTCAGCCGGCGTTCGATCTGGAACGCGCGGAACATCTGCAGGAGCTTCGCCGGAACGGAGCGCTCCGTGCGCGGTTCGATCAGGCGGGCGACCTGCATGGTGAGCGTCGAGCCGCCCGAGACGATGCGGCCATGAGTGATGAGCTGGACGAAGGCGCGCCCGAAGGCGAGGGGATCGATACCCCTGTGCTCGTAAAACCGCCGGTCCTCATAGGCGATCAGCATTTTCAGGAACTGCGGATCGACATCAGCGACCGTCGTCTTGAGCCGCCAGCGGCCCTCGGGCGTCGCGAAAGCCCTGAGCAACTCGCCGTCCGCATCCTGCACCTCACGCGAGACGACGCGCGCGGCGTCCAGCGGCGGCGGAAAGGCGCGGTCGGCGGCGAGCAGGCCGATCATGGCCAGTCCCGCCATGCCGAGGCAGGCCGCCAGTCCGATCCCGATCTTCGCGCGCGTCCTCATGGCCGTTGCCGCCTCAGCGGATCACTTCCATGCGGCCCATAGCTGTGCGGGCCGAGAA
Organism: Ensifer adhaerens; assembly: GCA_900215285.1. Lineage (NCBI taxonomy): Bacteria > Pseudomonadati > Pseudomonadota > Alphaproteobacteria > Hyphomicrobiales > Rhizobiaceae > Ensifer > Ensifer adhaerens. The sequence goes on along the minus strand of OCMG01000002.1, from coordinate 510,183 downwards.
TTGCGGGCGATACATGTCTTCGACGCTGGCCGCCGGGTGGTCATAGACGCCCGGTGTGACCGCACGCACGACATAGGCGAAGGTGAGATCACGCTCGGCTCCGCTTCCCAGATCGAAGGCGGAAACGAAGCGATCGTAGCGGAACTCGACATGGGCCGGCTGGATATCCGTCAGCCAGTCGAAATTCGCCAGCTGCGCGCTGCTGACCATGCTCGGATTGTCGATCTCCAGGCCTGCGGGCAGGAGATCGGTCACGAGAATCCGCTGTGGCCAGTCGTTGTTGGCGACCACATGGAGAACGACGACATAGCGCTCGTTCTGCTTCGCCTCAGAAACATTCACCTCTTCGCCGGCCAGCGTATAGTAGTGCCGCTCGATGCTGAAACCATCGCCGCCTGCAGGCAGAGGCTGGGCGGGGGCGGCGACCGTCGTAACGTTGACGGACAGGGCATCCTTGCCCGTGTTCGTCACGGTCACAGGATGCGAGGCCAGCGCCTCGCCCGTCGTCGTCGCCATATAGGCCCCCTTCTGGGCGGCTCCATTGATATCCAGCGTCAGGCCCTCGTCGCCGTTTTGCAATGCGCGGGCGGCGAGCAGCATCCAGGCCTGTTCCTGCGTGCTGGTATAGCGCCGCGTCTGCCAGTCCTTGGAGACGACCGAGGCAAGTTCCGGGACGATTGGCGGAACGGGGCTGGTTTCCGCTGCCAGCGCCAGTATCGCCGAGCCGTCGCGCAAGGACGAGCCGTAGTCGTTGCGGGCGAAGCTGACGGGCTTGGCAGCCTGCTGCTGCGCGGCTTGAAGCGCATCGATAAAGATGTTGCGCGAACGCTGGGCGTCACCATAAAGCGCCAGCGCTGCCGCGAGCTGTGCCTTGGCGAGCGGCGTCGCGAAGTCGTTCAGCATCGTATCGGCATAGTAGCGCAGGTCGCTGATCGAGGCTCGCTTGTTGCGTGCCAGGACATAGAGTGCATATGCAATCTCGCTCCCGTTATCCTTGACATTCGTATTGGCGCTCAACGAGTTCTGGAGGTTTTCCAGCGCCTGCACCATGGCCTGATCCGGCACGTCGAACTTCATCTCGCGGGCGCGGGTCAGGAAATCGGTCACATAGGCGTCGAGCCACATGTCGCCCGAGCCCGGACCCCAGAGGCCGAAGCTGCCGGTCGAGGATTGGTAAGATAGTTCGCGATAGATTGCGTCCTGCACCCGCTTGTGCAGTTCGGCATCGTTGGCGACGCCGTTGGTGGCGGCCATTTCACCGAAATAGAGCAGCGGCAGCGCGCCGGAGGCCGTCTGTTCCGCGCAGCCATACGGGTAGCGACTGAGGCTCATCAGCAGTGCGGGAACATCAAACGCGCTGGAGCGGCTGACATTGATGCTGACGGAGGCGCCGGGCAGAACGCTGTCGGCGAGCAGATCGGCATTCACCGTCAGCTTCGCGCCGGCCGCCAGCGGGATCAGCCGCCGCTCGGTCACCGGAAGCTGCGCCGGGCGCACCGGGACTTCGACGGACTGGTCAAGCGAGAGCCCGCCCGCGCCGGCCAGCCGGATGGCGACTGTGCCGTTGCCGGGCGTTCCGCCGGTGAGCGGAATGGTAATGTCATATTTGCCGCCAGGATCGAGATGCATCGTCTTGTTGGCCGAGGCCTCGTCCAGTTTCGCCGACGAGTTGCCAGTGACGGAGAGCGTGTAGTCGCCAGCCGGGGCATCCGTGTTGGCGAGATCGAGCCTCAGATCGGCCTTGTCGCCGGGAGCGAGGAATTTCGGCAGGCTGGCTGTCACGACAACCGGATCGCGGATGACGACATCCTGCGTGGCATGGCCGACGCCGGTCTTCGACCAGGCCACCGCCATGACGCGCGCCGTGCCGTTGAATTGCGGAATGTCGAAGCTGACCTTCGCCTTGCCCTCGGGATCGAGTTTTACCGCACCGGAGAAGAAGGCAACCAGCTTCTGCGTCGGCGGACTTGCCTGCAAATGAGCCTCGCCACCGTCGCCGCCGGTGCGCAGCGCGCCCATCGCGCCGAGCGAACCGTCGATCAGACGGCCGTAAATGTCGCGGATTTCGAGACCCAGCATGCGCTGGCCGTAATACCAGCCATCGGGTGAGGGCGGCTGGTAGCGGGTGAGGTTGAGAATGCCGACATCGACGGCGGCAATCGTCACATAGGCCTCGTCCTTCGCGCCGGCCCCTTCGACCTGCACGGCAATATCGAGCGGCTGACGTGGAAGCGTCTTCTGCACCGTGTCGAACTTGATTGCGAGCTTGCGTTCCGCCGGATCGACGGCCGCCCATTTCACGCCGATGGCGCGCATGGGCATATGGCTATCCTGCGCGTCGCCAGGGCGGAAGAGGGTGGCGGTCAGATATGTGCCCGCACCCCAGTCGGCGGTGACCGGCACTGCGATCTCGCCGCCACCGGCCGCAATGTCGGCTTCGCTGACGGAGAGCAGGGTTTCTGAGCCTGCCATGACCATGACATGGCCGCCGTAGCGCGAGTTGAGCTTGAGCTTTGCGGTTTCGCCGACCGTGTAGCTCGGCTTGTCGAGCGCGATGTCGAGCGCATCCGGCGTCTCGGTCGAGGTGGTCGCGACATACCAGCCGGCGTTGAATTCCACGCTCGATTCCGGGCCGTTCGGATCGGCGGAACTGACCTCAAGGCGATAGCGCCCCCACGCGACGGGCGCGGAGATGGTGCCGCCCTCCGGCGTTGCGTCCAGCTTGCCGGCGGCCACCTGTTTGGTGGACATGACCGGCTCGAACTTCCACGCGCTGCCGTCACGATACCATTGATAGTTTCGCTCGACACTGAGCAACTTCCAGCTCAGCCCCTTCATCGGCTGCTTCTGGCCGTTGGCGTCGATGGCGATGACGCGGAAACCGGCCATGGCGTTTTCGCCGAGGTTACCTTCGAATTCCGGCTTTATGCCGATGCGCGGGCCGTCCACCTTGACCGGCAGGGTCAGCGAGCGCTCCACCGCGCGGCCGCCGGCCTCCACCATGCGCAGCGTGATATCGGCGTTGATGAGCTGCGTGGTCGAGGGAATTTCAGACAGCGCGACATCGAAGGCGGCCTTGCCCTGATCGTCCAGCGGATCGAGATTTTCCAGCGTCAGCTTGGAGTTCTGCGCATTGCTGTCGCCGGCGTCGTCGGCAGCTTCACTATCGAAACCGACATCTGCCTTGCCGTTGCCTTCATCGACGAGACCGAACTGGTAGCCTTTGTAATCGTCGCGCAGACGGGTCGGCTTCAGCAGGACTTCGCCTTCCAGCGCGAGACCTGCAGCGGGCGCGCCATAGAGATAGCGGCCATCGACCTCAATGCGCGCAGAGGTGTCTACGCCGATCTCCTTGGCGTCGGTCTTCATGTCGAATTCGGTCCGATCCGGCACGAAATCGTCGACGATAAAGGTTTGCGAGCCGATGGAGGCGCCTTTCGGATCGACATAGATGTTCATCGTCCAGGTGCCGCGCATGGTATTCGTGAGGATCGGCAGATCGACCGTGTAGCCGCCGACCTTGCCGCCTTCGACAACGACGCGGCGGTCCTCCACGCCGTCCGGGCGCAGGAAGATGAAGGTGAGCGGCAGGTTGTCGATGGACTTCGCCGAAATGTCGCGGGCGAGTGCTGCGGCGTGGACCGTCTCGCCGGGGCGGTAGACGCCGCGTTCGGTCCAGGCATAGAGGTCGATCGCGCCGGGTGCTGTGCGGCCTGCGACGCCGCGATCCGAAAGGTCGAAGCCGGCGCGGGTCATGTCGAGGAAGACATAGTCCTTGCCGTTCTGCTGAGCGGTGAGTACTGCCGGAGTCATGCCGGCTGTGCCTCGCATCAGGCCGGCGCTGAAGGTTGCGCGGCCATTGGCGTCTGTCTTCACAGTGCCGAGAATTTCATTGTTCTTGGCGAGCAGCTGCAGATCGACGCCGGCGAGCGGCTTGGCGCTGCCGAGCGCGCGGGCAAAGACGTTGAGCCCATCCGTGCCGGCATAGGTCGTCAGGCCAATGTCCGACACGACGAACCATTGCGTCGCCTGCGGTTCCCATTCCTGTCCGCCGCTATTCGGTACGACGGCGGTCAGCACGTAAACGCCCGGCTTGCGCTCCGGCACGACCTCATCGACCGGGAAGCTGGTGATGACGTCCTTGTTCAGTGTCTGCTTGATGTCGATGGAGCCCTGCCAGACCAGCTCGCCATTGGTGTCCTTGATCGTGTCGGCGCTGTATTTGTCGACTTGCGTCAGAAACTGCGAATTGTTGAGCAGTTGCGCGATGTTGCGGTCACCGATGCGATAGAGCTTCAGATTGGCCGTGGTGGCGTTGACGGAGACAAGCGGAATGCCGCGGCGTGCCGTCGAAGGCAGGACGAAATTGTCGCCGGTGAAGTGGACGGAGGCGGTGCGGTCCTTCACATAGACATCGACATTGACCTGCGAGAGCAGGCTTTCATCGACGGAGGAGGGCAGGCCGGCGCGCAGCGAAATGCGGTAATGCTGGCCGAATTCTAGACCCTCGACGCAGATCTGGTTGTCCTTGGCGTCCACGCCCTTGGCGGCGGCGTTGTTGACGGTGACAAACGTCGCGTAATCGACGCCGCTCTTCAGGAGCTTTTCGGAGAACTGCACGCAGGCGCGCGGCTGGGCATTGTCATTGTCGAGCGAATTGCCCGTGACGCGGAAGCCCTGGCGGGCGCGCAGATCCGCATAAGCGGCCTGCACCGCGGCCGAGGAGACGAGATTGACGCTCGCTTTGTAGGCGTTGAGTGCCTGCCGGTAGTTCTGCGCATTCTCGAGCGATTTGGCGAGAACGGCGAGCGCCTCGGCGCGGGCGGACGTCGTGCGGGTGAGCTGATAGCCGTTGAGCGCGATATAGGCGGCACGAGTGGCGAGTTCGGTGTCCTTGACTTGCGTATTGGCGGCACGTGCGGCCTCGATCCAGAGGTCGGCGGAATCCGGCTCAAGCGCCAGAGCGGCCTGGAAGGCGGTCATGGCGTTCGGAATATTGCCGGAAGTCGCGTCAAGTCGCGCCAGCGCCAGCAGGCTTTCCAAACCCTGATCTTTCATGTCGTCGGGTAACGCCAGACCGTTGCGCAGGTCGGCGGCGGACTGGACGAAAGTGTCGGAAAGGAAGGTGAGCGCCGGGGCGGCGCCGATGTCAGGTTCCCTGACGGCGGAGACTTCCACGATCTTCCCGGCAATCGCGCCGGGGAACGGGTTCATCTTGTTGAAGTCGGATTTCAGGAAGCACCATTTCACCTTGGGGTTATAGGTGAAGGCGCGGCAGGACTTGTCACCGATGCAGGCGGTGCTGCACTGATCCAGCGTCACGTTCTGAACCGTGCGAAGGTCGAAGCCAAAATAATCGCTGTCTTTCGTCGTCACGATCTGCCGCTTGGCGTCGGCGGCGCCTGCGACGCTGCTAAAACTCACCAAGCCCATGAAAACAAAAACGAAAAACGTTTTAAACGTGCGCTGTGACATGATTTTCCCCCTCATGCAGCCCGTCTGTGCGGGCACTCTTGAACCTCGCGCAGGGTTTGTCAACACAACGATTCTTGACGTGAAGCATCCCCTTGCGGGTTGGCTTGGATGAGCATGTCAGGGGGCGCGATATTGAGAATAATTTTTCTCGTCTTGCCCATGCGGCACAATCCGCGACCTTAAGTCTACTAAACGTCTGGATTATAAACGGGTCATCGCTGAGGAAAGGTGATGTCATGACGACTGAGACTCAAAAGCAGGCCTATCTGGCCAGGAAGCCCGTGATTGCACTGCCGTTGCCGCAGCGGATCGCGCAGTTTGCAGCGATTGCCGCGGCTTTCGGTTTTGTGATTGTCATGCTGGCCAGTGGCCATATTTCCTGAAGCCGGAACACTGCGAGGGCAGGGAGGTTCGAATGGAGAAGATACTCATCGTGCCCGGCCTGTTCGGTTCTGGCGAGGGACATTGGCAGCGTCACTGGCTTGAGGATATGGCGGGCAGCCGGCTTGTGGAACAGGCCGATTGGAGCCGCACTTGCCTTGACGAATGGGTCGAGCGGCTGGAGGCGGAACTGGCAGATGGCCCTGCCTACATTGTTGCCCACAGTTTCGGTTGTCACGTGACGGCGGCTCTGGCGCGGCGCGCATCGGCCGCGCGTGTCCGCGGGGCCATGCTGGTCGCGCCCTGCGACATTGTGGTAACCCGGAAGCGTCATCCGGAGAACCTCACTGCAGTTCACGCACCGGAGGCAAGGAAGCTTCCGTTTCCGGCGACAGTTGTCGGCAGTCTCAACGATGTCTACATGCCGTTTGAAAATTTGACGCAGATAACTGCGGAATGGGGCAGTGATGTTCACATTCTCGGTCAGGCGGGTCATATAAACATCGAAAGCGGTTACGGTCGCTGGACCGGCGGATACGGAATTTTCAGGCAGTTGCAGGCCCGCGTGCAGCATCAGGAGAAGATCCCCGCCAGACGTGATCTCTCGTCGCGGTCCTACGACGCGCTGCGCGACTATTCAGCCTTCCGCATTGCCACCAGGAGCGGCGATTGCAATGAACAGAGGAGTATATCATGAGCCTTCGCATCAACGATATTGCCCCGGACTTCACGGCCGAGACGACGCAGGGAACCATTCATTTCCACGACTGGATCGGCGACGGCTGGGCGGTCCTGTTCTCCCATCCGAAGAATTTCACGCCGGTCTGCACGACCGAACTCGGCGCGATGGCTGGGCTTGACGGCGAGTTCCGCAAGCGCGGCGTCAAGGTCATCGGCATTTCGGTCGATCCGGTCGAAAGCCATGCCAAGTGGAAGAACGACATTGCCATCGCCACCGGCTTCGATGTTGAATATCCGCTGATCGGCGACAAGGATCTCAAGGTCGCGAAGCTTTACGACATGCTGCCGGCCGGCGCCGGGGAGAGTTCGGAAGGCCGCACGCCCGCCGATAACGCCACCGTCCGTTCGGTCTTCGTCATCGGTCCGGACAAGAAGATCAAGCTGATCCTGACCTATCCGATGACGACCGGCCGCAATTTCGCGGAAATCCTGCGCGCCATCGATTCCATCCAGCTGACCGCCAAGCATCAGGTCGCAACGCCCGCCAACTGGAACCAGGGCGACGACGTGATCATCACGGCGGCCGTGTCCAACGAGGATGCGATTGCTCGTTTCGGCTCGTTCGATACGGTTCTGCCCTATCTGCGCAAGACGAAGCAGCCCGCGGCCTGATCTTCAGACCACATATGGAAAGCGCCCGTCGGAGGGGTCCGGCGGGCGCTTTGCATTATTCGGAGAAAAGCGAGGATTACCGGCGCTTGTCGGCGGCCAGAATTTCGCGGGCGATCTGCTCCAGCGGCACGATGCGGTCGACGCCGCCTTTGGCGACGGCTTCCTTCGGCATGCCGTAAACGACCGAGGTCGCTTCGTCCTGCGCAATGTTGAACGCGCCGGCCTGGTGCATTTCCAGCATGCCGCGCGCGCCGTCGTCTCCCATGCCGGTCATGATGACGCCCATGGCATTCGAACCGGCCGAACGGGCCGCGGAACGGAAGAGCACGTCGACGGAGGGGCGGTGTCGCGAGACCAGCGGCCCGTCGCGGACGGAAACGACATAGCGTGCGCCCTGCCGTTCCAGCAGCATATGCTTGTCGCCGGGGGCGATCAGCACATGGCCGCGCAGCACGGGATCTCCGTTCTCGGCTTCCTTGACCTCCACTTCGCAGAGCCCGTTAAGACGCTTTGCAAAGGCCGCGGTGAACTTTTCCGGCATGTGCTGAACGATCACGATGCCGGGCGTGTTGGCGGGAAGCACTTCGAGCAGTTCGCGCAGCGCTTCCGTGCCGCCGGTGGAGGCGCCGATGCAGCACACCATTTCCGTCGTCTTGGCCATGGCGCGACCGGTGGGCGGGGGCAGAACGGCGTCAGCGGTCAGCTTTGCCGCGGGACCCGGAGAGGACGAGCCTGTCCCGACCGAGCGCTTGCGCATCGCGCCCAGTCGCGCCTGCGCAGCGGCGCGGACGGTTTGTCTGATCCGTGCGCCGGATTCGGCCAGGAAGTCGGCTGCCGCGATTTTCGGCTTGAGGATCACGTCGACGGCGCCGGCTTCCATCGCCTGCATCAGTGTCTCGGAGCCGGATTCCGTGAGCGAGGAACACATGACCACCGGGATCGGGTGCTGCGACATCAATTTGCGCAGGAAGGTGATACCGTCCATCTTCGGCATTTCGACATCGAGTGTGATGACGTCCGGCACATCTTCCTGCAGCTTCTTGGCCGCCATGAAGGGATCGCCGGCGGCGCCGATGATCTCTATGTCGCCTTCTTCGGTCAGAACCTTGGCAAGCGCCTGGCGGACACTGGCGGAGTCATCGACGATCAAGACGCGGATTTTCTTCTCTGCCATGGCGGTCAGACCCTCCTGAAAACGGTATTTGCGACTTGCTTCACGGGCAGATCGAGACCGGTGATCGTTTCCGAATGTCCAACATACAGAAATCCGCCCTGAACGAGGTTGTCGCAGAGGCGTCGCAGGACTTTCTGTTGGGTAGGTTTGTCGAAGTAGATGAGGACGTTCCGGCAGAAGACGATTTGCGCCTTGTCGCCAATTTCGTATTTCTCGTCCATGAGGTTCAGCCGCGCGAAGCCGACTTTAGAGCGCAACTTCGGGTGGATGCGCACCTCATCGCGTTCGGGATCTCGGGCTTCCAGGACGTATCGCTTGCGCATGGCCGGATCGACGGGTGCGATCATGCTTTTCGGATAGACACCCCGACGGGCGATCTTCAGCACTTCGGTGGAAAGATCGGTCGCGAGAATGCTGTATTCGAGGCTGCCGTTCGCCTTGATGAAATCTTCCATCACCATGGCGATCGTATATGCCTCCGCGCCGATGGAGGCTGCGGAGCTCCAGATTCGCAGGCGGCGATGGCCCTCCGAGATCAGGGTCGGCAATCCTTTTTCCATCATGTGCTCGAAGTGCTTCGGCTCGCGGAAGAAGTCTGTCTTGTTTGTCGTGACGGCGTCCATCAAGTGGATCGCTTCACGCTCCAGTCCGTCATGCTTGAAGATGTAATCGCAATAGTCATCGAATGTGTCGATGCCGGTCGCACGCAGGCGGCGTCGCAGGCGGCCTTCGAGCATGGTTCTCTTCGACGGCGGCATCTTGATGCCGCTATATTCGTAGATATAACGGGAAAGCCGTTCGAAATTTTTCGGACTGATCCCCACATCAATATATTGTCTTGCTTCTGCAACTGACACGCTTGAACTCTTTCAGTTTCACGACGCGGACCCCGTGCGCCCAACGCGCACCCGCGCTTCCGACAGGGCAGTGGGAAGGACGGTTCACGATGTGAGGCCGTCGCTTCCGTGATCATGGTCAGGCGACTTTCAGGCGGACTTGGCTTGCGGCCCGGCAACCAGGGCTGACACGTCGGCGCCTGTGAACAGGCGGCCGAGGTCAATGATGACGACGAAACCGCCGTTACGGCGCACCACGCCTGAAATATATTCCGACGACCAGCGCACCCCGATATCGGGTGCGCCTTCGACGGAATCATTCTGGAATGAGGCGACCTCGAAGACACGGTCGGCGACAAGGCCGAGCGTGAGCAGACGGCCGGCGATCGGCACGTCGATGACGAGAACGCGCGTATGCGTCGTTTTCGCCATACCCGACATGCCGAGCCGAAGTCTGAGATCGATCACCGGAACGCCCTGACCGCGCACGTCACGCAGGCCGAGGAGATAATCAGGGCCATGGGGGATGCGAAAGACATCCTCATAGTCAAGGATTTCCCTCACGACCTCGACGGGAACCGCAAAGCACTCGTCATCAAGGCCGAAAGTCACATACTGCGATTCAGAAGCGTTCGTAGCCATTTTATGCGCTCTCCTTGAAATCATGATCGTCGCTGTCGGGACCGCCCATCGACATATCCAGCGCAAAACCCTTTGCTCTGGCCTGCTGCGCGGCCACGCTGTGATCGGCGGGGGGCCTCTTCGGCAAGGGTTTGGATGCCGCCTTGGCCTTCACGGGCTGCGCCGGCTTATGGATGGTGTGGTGCGCCATTGAATGATGCGAGACGTTCTTGTGACCTCCCGCCGCATCGACGCGGAAGAAGGCGATGGAGGCCTGGAGTTCCTCAGCCTGGGCTGCAAGTTCTTCAGACGTTGCCGACATCTCTTCTGATGCGCCGGCATTCTGCTGCGTCACCTTGTCAAGCTGCTGGATCGCTTCGTTGATCTGGCTTGCGCCGATATCCTGCTCGCGGCAGGCCGCCGAGATTTCTGCCACCAGTTCCGCCGTCTTGCGGATATCCGGAACCAGCTTCGAAAGCATCTCGCCGGCTTCGGTCGCAACCTTCACCGTTTCACCCGAGAGACCCGAGATTTCGGCAGCTGCCAGCTGGCTGCGTTCGGCGAGCTTGCGCACTTCCGAGGCCACGACCGCGAAACCGCGACCATGTTCGCCGGCACGAGCTGCCTCGACCGCTGCGTTCAGAGCGAGGAGGTCCGTCTGGCGGGCGATTTCCTGAACGATCGAGATCTTCTCGGCAATCGTGCGCATGGCGTTGACGGCCTTGTTGACGGCTTCGCCGGAGGCTTCGGCATCCTTCGACGACTGGCGTGCGATCTTTTCCGTCTGGGCAGCGTTGTCGGCGTTCTGCTTGATGTTGGCGGCCATTTCTTCCATCGAAGCGGAGGCCTCTTCGGCAGAGGAGGCCTGTTCGGTGGCGCCCTGCGAGAGCTGTTCCGAACCGGAGGAAAGCTGCTGGCTGCCCGAGGAGACGTTGTCGGCGGCCGACAGGGCATCGCCGACCACACCACGCAGGCGCTCGACCATCGACTGCAGCGAGATACCGAGCGTGTCCTTGTCTGACAGCGGCTTCGGGGTGACGGTCAGGTCGCCGTTGGCGATCTGGTCGGCGACGCGGGCGGTGTTTCGCAGGTTGCCTGTCATCACGTTGATGGTGTCGACCAGGTCCTTGATTTCGTCATTCGTCTTGATCTGGACGTCCTGGTTCAGGTCGCCGATCGAAACGGCTTCCGCCACAGCCTGGATTTTCTTCAGGCCCGAATTGATGCCCATGGCGATCCAGACGGCAATCGCGACGGACAGCACGAGCATGACGCCGACGGCGATCAGAAGCATGTTCCGCGCGGAGTCATAAAGGACATTGGTGGCCTCGTCGGTCTGGTGCAGATCCGTGCCAATTTCGGTGTTGAGGTCGGTCAGTGCCTGAAGCAGCTTGCCAGCGGCGTTCTCGCCCTCGGACATGGAAATTTCGCCGGCCTTCTTGTTGCTTTCATCCGTATTGACGATCGCAAGGCGAAGAACCTCGTCCTGCATCTTGCGCCAGTCGGGCAGCAGCGCGGTAAACTTGTCAACCTTGCTCTGGATGGCGGGATTCGTGTCCTTCCGGATGTCGGCCGACAGCTTGTCAATGATCGCCTGGTTTTCTCGGACCTGCGCCACAAAACCATCGATCAGCTTTGCATCAGTGTTCAAGATGGCGTTCTTTTCGCCGCGAATAGCCTTCAAGACTGCGTCCGAAAGATCGCTGGAATTGCGAAGATTGACGGCAGGCCCCTGCACGATGTCGGTGATCGCAGAATTCAACGACGAAAGGTTTGTAATTGCCAGGACGGACATGCCGGCCGACAGAATGATCATGAGCCCGAAGGCGAGTGCTAGCTTGAATTTGATAGTGAAGCGCATGTCGCGACCCCCTGAGTGTGATACATTGCCGCTAAGCGGTCTCTCTCCAGACCGCTTCATTTCTCATTTTTCGCGAAGACCGATACACTCACTCGTCCGCGATCCGGTTGCCCGTCTTGAGACACCGGGCTCCCCATGGCCCGGTGCTGTAAGCGCGCGATCATGGCGCGCTTGCTCCTTCCCCAGAGCTTCAGCCCGCCTGATGGAAGTGGTCGTCGTCGTGATCGGGACCTCCCACTTCCATGTCGAGTTTGAAGCCCTTCGCCTTGGCTGCCGGCACGACTGGGCGTGCCGCAGGCCTGGCGATGTTCTTCTTTGCCGAAGGGGCTGCCATTTTCGCGGCCGCGGCCTTCAATCTGTTCACCGGACTGACCTCGGTTGCGGCCGCTTCGACTTTGAAGAAGGCGATGGAGGCCTGGAGTTCCTCAGCCTGGGCTGCAAGTTCTTCAGATGTCGAAGATGTCTGGTCGGAGGCGCTCGCGTTCTGCTGGGTCACCTTGTCGAGCTGCTGGATCGCTTCGTTGATCTGGCTTGCGCCGATGTCCTGCTCGCGGCAGGCAGCCGAGATTTCGGCCACCAGTTCGGCCGTCTTGCGGATATCCGGAACCAGCTTCGAGAGCATGTCGCCGGCTTCGGTCGCAACCTTCACCGTTTCGCCGGACAGGCCGGAGATTTCGGCAGCTGCCAGCTGGCTGCGTTCGGCAAGCTTGCGCACTTCCGAGGCTACGACCGCGAAACCGCGACCATGTTCGCCGGCACGCGCTGCTTCCACAGCGGCGTTCAGAGCGAGGAGGTCGGTCTGGCGGGCGATTTCCTGAACGATCGAGATCTTCTCTGCAATCGTGCGCATGGCGTTGACGGCCTTGTTGACGGCTTCGCCGGAGGCTTCGGCATCCTTCGACGACTGACGGGCGATCTTTTCCGTCTGGGCGGCGTTGTCAGCGTTCTGCTTGATGTTGGCCGCCATCTCTTCCATCGAGGCGGAAGCTTCCTCGCCCGAGGCGGCCTGTTCGCTGACCCCTTGCGACAGCTGTTCGGCGGCTGAGGACAATTGTTGGCTGCCCGCAGCGACCTGATCGGCGGCGGACGCAATGCCGACGGCAACGTTCGAGAGTTGCGCGACCAGCGTGTTGATGGCGTCCTTCATCTTTTCATGGTCGCCTTCGCACTCGATCTCGACATATTGCCTGAGGTCGCCGGTGCTCACGAGTTCCAGCACGCGATTGCCTTCGGCGATCGGCAGGATGATGGCGTCGAGCATGCCATTGATGCCGGTGACCAGCTTGGAGAAGTCGCCGACGAAGTTGTTGGCGGCTCCACGCTCGCTCAGCTTGCCCTCGGTGGAGGCCGCAATGAGCCGCTGAAGCTCGGAGATGATGGCGCGGAAGTTGCCACGCAGCGCTTCGATCGTCTCGTTGATAAAGGCTTTTTTGCCCGGGAACTGTTCGAGCGGTGCATCGAAATTGCCTTCACCAAAGGCCTTGACGCAGGCCATGGCCTTCTTCTTCACCGCGATATGGCCCGCGACCATATCGTTGATGCCCTTGGCCATCACGGCAAAATCGCCCTTGAAGCGTTCCACCGGCACGAAGATATCGATGTCACCCTTGTCGTGCTCGGTGGACATCGTGTTCATTTCGGTGATCAGCCCACGCAGGTTGGCGCGCAGCGTCTCGATGGTCTCGTTGATGAAGGCTTTCTTGCCCGGGAACCTGTCGAGGGGCGCATCGAAATTCCCCTCGCTGAGTTCCTTCACGCAGGCCATGGCCTTCTTCTTGACCGCGATGTGGCCGGCAACCATGTCGTTGATGCCCTTCGCCATGACGGCAAAGTTGCCTTTGAAGTTCTCAACCGGGATCTTGACGTCGATGTCGCCCAGATCGTGTTCGCTGGACATGTGTGCGATCGATTGGCCGAGACCGTTGATCGGCCGTGTTGCTGCTTCCAGAAGCGCATTCACGACTTCCAGGATGTCTCGCGCGCCCCCCGTGGCGCCGCTCAGATTGGCGCGCGCCGAAACGTCGCCGTCATTGAATGCTGCCGTCAGACGATTGATTTCTTCGACCGCTGTCTGGCTCTGTGATGACTTTTTCATCTGTGTAAGAAATGACATCTGCTTACCCCCAAGTTATTCTCAACCCTGTTTCAGTGGCCGTTCGGACCCGTTCCGTTCAGTCGCATCTTTATTTTCTTTCTTGTTCTCGTCACCGGCGGAGGTCCGCCGGTGCTTTTGTCGATGGTCAGAGCGCTCAGGCGCTCTGACGGAAATCGTCATCGTCGCCGTCCGGGCCGCCCATGCTCATGTCAATCGCGAAGCCCTTGGATCTGCCGTTTGCCTTGGGCGCGGCAGTCTTCTGTGCGGGCCGCTTCACTGCTGGAGCTGCCATCTTGCCTGCCGTTGCCTGGAGGTGATGAACCGCGTTCACCTGGCGAGACTGGCCGGCCGTGTCGACCTTGAAGAAGGCGATGGAGGCCTGAAGTTCCTCGGCCTGGGCTGCAAGTTCCTCGGACGTTGCCGACATCTCTTCCGATGCGCCGGCATTCTGCTGCGTCACCTTGTCGAGCTGCTGGATCGCCTCGTTGATCTGGCTTGCGCCAATATCCTGCTCGCGGCAGGCGGCCGAGATTTCGGCCACGAGTTCCGCCGTCTTACGGATATCGGGCACCAGCTTCGAGAGCATGTCGCCGGCATCGGTCGCAACCTTCACCGTTTCGCCGGACAGGCCGGAGATTTCGGCGGCAGCCTGCTGGCTACGTTCGGCAAGCTTGCGGACTTCCGAGGCCACGACCGCGAAACCACGACCATGTTCCCCGGCACGCGCTGCTTCAACAGCCGCGTTGAGAGCGAGAAGGTCGGTCTGGCGGGCGATTTCCTGGACGATTGAGATCTTCTCGGCAATCGTGCGCATGGCGTTGACGGCCCGGTTCACGGCCTCGCCAGAGCTTTCGGCATCCTTGGCCGACTGACGGGCGATCTTTTCTGTCTGGGCGGCGTTGTCGGCGTTCTGCTTGATGTTGGCGGCCATTTCTTCCATCGAAGCGGAGGCTTCTTCGGCAGAAGAGGCCTGTTCGGTGGCGCCCTGCGAGAGCTGTTCCGAACCCGAAGAGACCTGCTGGCTGCCCGAGGAGACGTTGTCGGCTGCGGACATTGCGTTGCCGACGACGCCACGCAGGCGCTCGACCATCGACTGAAGCGCGATGCCCAGCGTGTCCTTGTCGGACAGCGGCTTCGGCGTGACGGTCAGGTCGCCGTTGGCGATCTGGTCGGCAACGCGCGCCGTATTGCGCAGATTTCCAACCATGTTCGTCAGATTGCGGCTGACTTCGCTGCTCAGCGCGCCGTAATCACGTTCCAGTTCGCGGCTGAGGTCGCCGGTGGAGACAGACTGCAGGACAGAGGATATATCGCGGAAGGCGGCTTCGACGGCCTGGGCGGCGCCCTGCATCTGGCCGACTTCGTCGCGACGTCCGGTCTCAAGCGGGATTGCGAGTTTGGCAAGGGCTTCGTTGACCTGGCCGATCGGCTTGGCGATGGTTTTCGTCATCATGAAGCCCGAGGCAAGCGCGATGGCAAGGCTGATGACGATGCCGACGATGATGATTTCATTGACCAGATCGAGTGCGTTTGTCTGGGCTTGCTGGCGCTCCTTCAGAAGCACGGATTCGGCGTCGACGATCTCGGCGACCTTCTTGCGCAGGCCGTCCATGGACTCCTTGCCCGCGCCCGAAATTTCGGTCTGGCGAGCCACTTCCTGGGTTTCCGGGCGCGCCATCTGGGCAATCGCGTGTTCGGCAATCGTATTGTGCCACTTTTCGGCGAGCTGGCGCACCTCATCGAGGCGTTGCTGCTGCGCAGGATTATCTGATGTCAGGCTCTTGGCGTCGTTCCAGGACTTGTTGAAAGCGTCCCAGCCATCTTTGTAAGGCGCAAGAAATTTGGGGTCGTTGGACAAGAGGAAGCCGCGATAGCCGGTTTCCTGGTTCACCATGCTGGCGACGATATCATTCGCGCTGCTGATGACTTTCAGGGTGTGATCGTTCCAATAAGTTGTCTGTCGAACTTCGCTCGACTTCAGGTAAATGACCGTGTTGACGGAAAGTATTGTGATTATAATAAGCCCGAGAGCTAACATGAGCTTCTTGGGAATGGAGAGATTGTTCAACATAACGGCTTCCTTCAAGGGAGATATGCGAGTTCGGTTCGTGGTAATCCGGTCTGCTTCGCCAGTTCGGTTCTTGTGGCGCCATCATACGGGAGGCGAGTTCCCGTCTCTTGGCTTTCTCCCTTGCGCGTCTTGACGCACGCACGTCCATCCTGGTGGTTTCACCAGCGGGCGTCACCCTTCACCGGGCTGGCCCGCTGGTCCTTGTTCAAGTTCACGCGCTCTGGCGGAAGTCGTTGTCGTCGCTGTCCGGGCCGCCCATGTCCATGTCGAGCGTGAAGCCCTTCGTGGCTGTGCGGGCGGGCGTCTTGGCAGGTGCGGGCTTTGCGCCCGGGCGCTTGACCGCAGGCGGTGCGGACATTTTCGCCGCAACCGTCTTGAGCTTCTTCACGTTGCTCAGTTCCTGTGCCGAGCTTGCCGCATCGACGCGGAAGAAGGCGATGGAGGCCTGGAGTTCCTCAGCCTGGGCTGCAAGTTCTTCAGACGTTGCCGACATTTCTTCCGATGCACCGGCATTCTGCTGCGTCACCTTGTCAAGCTGCTGGATCGCTTCGTTGATCTGGCTTGCGCCGATGTCCTGCTCGCGGCAGGCGGCCGAGATTTCGGCCACCAGTTCCGCCGTCTTGCGGATATCCGGAACCAGCTTCGAGAGCATCTCGCCGGCTTCGGTCGCAACCTTCACCGTTTCGCCGGACAGACCGGAGATTTCGGCAGCTGCCAGCTGGCTGCGTTCGGCGAGCTTGCGCACTTCCGAGGCCACGACCGCGAAACCGCGACCATGTTCGCCGGCACGCGCTGCTTCCACAGCGGCGTTCAGAGCGAGGAGGTCCGTCTGGCGGGCGATTTCCTGGACGATGGAGATCTTCTCGGCAATCGTGCGCATTGCGCTGACGGCCTTGTTGACAGCCTCGCCAGAGGCTTCGGCATCCTTCGACGACTGACGGGCTATCTTTTCCGTCTGGGCAGCGTTGTCGGCGTTCTGCTTGATGTTGGCGGCCATTTCTTCCATCGAAGCGGAGGCTTCTTCGGCAGAGGAGGCCTGTTCGGTGGCGCCCTGCGAGAGCTGTTCCGAACCGGAAGAAAGCTGCTGGCTGCCCGAGGAGACGTTATCGGCAGCCGACAGGGCATCGCCGACCACACCACGCAGGCGCTCGACCATGACGTTCACATAGCCGAGCATTTCTGCAATTTCGTCACTGCCGGATACCTGGGCCGTTTTCGTCAGATCGCCTTCCGCCACTTCGCGAATGGCCTGGTTGGCCTTGTTGAGGCCGCGGCTGATGGTCAGGGAAATCCAGAAGGCGGCAAGGATGGAGAAGACCAGAACGACAGCGGCAATGGTCAGCAGCAGCATCTTCGAGTTGTCATACAGAACGTCCGTTGCCGTAGACGTATTCTTCATTTCCAGTTCGCTGGCGCTGTTGACCGCCTCGGCGAGATCGATGAGCTTTCCCGTCAGGACGGCGACTTCGCCGACCGACAGAGTCGCTGCATGTTCGTTGTCCGCCGGGTTGTTCTTCAGAGCCAATTCGTTGAGGACCTCCATCTGCTCTTTCCAGCGCGGATAAAGGTTTGCGAAGTCGTTTGCCCGGTTCTTGACCTCGGCATTATCGGCGACTTGAAGAAGCTTCAATTCCTTTTCAATCGTCGGGTAGGTGTCGCGCGCCTTGGCAACAAACTGGTCGATCTGTTGCTGCTGGTTCGAGATGATTGCATTCTTGTTGGAGCGCAGGGCCTGGAGGATGCCGATTTCCATCCGGGCCGCGCTCCTCGTATTGACTGCGGGACCCGTGACAAGGCCATTCACGGCATTGTTCAGACTATTCAGGTTTGAAAGCGACATATAGGACATCACGCTGGTCAGTATAATGACAAGCACGAAAACGATGCCTAGCTTAAGTTTAATAGTAAATCTCATTTCGAGGGCTCCAATAAATGACTTTCAACCCGTCGCCTGCAGAGCGTTGTTCTGTTGCGAGGAGAAGATTGCTTGAAGGTTCGGAAGGATAATGAATTCGCCCTCACGCTTGACGAGAGCGTGGATGTAGTCCGGTCGCCAGCGCATGCCGACGATGGGCGGGGGTTCACTTGCGGAAACAGGCAGACTGGTGACTTCGAAAACCTTGTCTGTTCGCATGCCGACGAGCGTGGTCTGACCTTCGAGATCGAGTTCGGTCACGATGATGCGGCTGTCGATTGTGACGTTGCCGGCTTCCATGCCGAAGGCGACACGAATGTCAGCCAGCGGGATGACCTTGCCGCGGAAGTTGATGACGCTTCCGACGAAGGGGAGGCTGCCCGGGACGCTGGTTTCCGGAAGAAGGTCCAGGATTTCCTGGACGATGACCGCCTCGATGGCGAAGGTCTCGCCGTTCAGGCAAAAGGTCAGAACCGAGATTTCGTCCGCGCCCTTCCAGATCGCGCGGTGATCCGCCTTGATTGTTGCTTCGCTCATCCTGCTGCCCGCAATTGCGCCTCCTGGTGCTGGCCGGCGGCGATGAGATGCGCAACATCAAGGATGAGCGCGACATTGCCGTCGCCAAGGATCGTCGCGCCCGAAAAGGCGGAGACGTGATCGTGAAGTTTCGACATGTTCTTGATGACGGTCTGGTGGTCGCCGATGATCTGGTCGACCACGAGACCCACGCGCTCCGTGCCCGTCGATACGACGACGACCTTCTGGAACGGATCGGGCTGGGTGCCGGTGCGGAAGAGTTCGCGCAGTCTGAGGAACGGCACGAGATCGTCGCGGAGCGAGATGAAGCTGCGGCCGCGCGATTTGAGGTCTTCTTCCAGTGACAGTTCAAGGCATTCCTCGACCGCGGAGAGCGGCAGGACATACCGGCCGCTGCCGACGCGCACGAGCAGCCCGTCGATGATGGCCAGCGTGAGCGGAATGCGCAGCGCGATTTCAGAGCCTTCGCCGGGCGTTGTCTTGATGTCGATGGCGCCGCGAAGGGTCTCGATCGTCTTCTTGACGACGTCCATGCCCACACCGCGTCCGGAAAGATTGGTGACTTTTTCCGCGGTCGAGAAGCCCGGCTGGAAAATCAGCTGGAGGAGTTCCTGGTCGCTCAGCTGTGTGCCCGGCTGGATCAGGCCGTTGGCTTCGGCCTTGGCCCGGACCCGGGCGCGATCGATGCCGCGGCCATCGTCCTTGATGGTGATAACCACTTCGCTCCCCGTCTGGTGGGCGGAAAGATGGACACGGCCTACAGGAGACTTACCGACCGAAATCCGGTCTTCCGGCGTTTCAAGTCCATGATCGACAGAGTTGCGCACGAGGTGAACCAGCGGATCGGCCAGGCGGTCGATGACTGTCTTGTCCACTTCGGTCATTTCGCCTTCGGTAATCAGTTCAATGTCCTTACCCGTTTCCCGGGCGAGATCGTGAACCAGTCGGCGGAAGCG
This sequence comes from Ensifer adhaerens, assembly GCA_900215285.1. Classification (NCBI taxonomy): domain Bacteria; kingdom Pseudomonadati; phylum Pseudomonadota; class Alphaproteobacteria; order Hyphomicrobiales; family Rhizobiaceae; genus Ensifer; species Ensifer adhaerens. The sequence goes on along the minus strand of OCMG01000002.1, from coordinate 490,908 downwards.
GCTGAAGAGGCTGGCGACCGGCATCATGCGCAGCACCATCATCGTGTCGCGCAATTCGCCGGCGAGGCGTTCTATTTCTTCCGACACCGAGCGGAGGCCGAGGTCGGCCGCCGAGCTGGCCATCTGACTTAGCCGCGACTGGGCGATGACGAGCTCGCCGACGCGATCCATCATTTCGTCGAGGCGCAGGGCGGGCACGCGAACGTTGTCGGCCTGCTTTTGTGCCTTTGCATCGGTCGCTTGCGCTTTCGCCGGCTCGGGCGATATGCCTGGGGCCTGCTTGGCGCCCTCTGCAACCCCTGTCGAAGGCGCGGCGGCCTTCTTGGGGCTGGCGGCGGGAGCCGCTTCAATCTGCTTGAGGTCCATCACCATGTCGTCCATCACAAAGATGAAGACGTCTTCGATGTCGCTCTTGGGTTTGTCGGTTTTCAGCGTCACCCGCCAGGACAGGTAAATCTCGCGGGGGTCGATCTCTTCGAGCGACGGAACATTCTCGGTCAGCGCTTCGACGCGCGCCTCGCCGAGATCGCGAAGTTCGTTGATGAGCCCCAGCGGGTTGGTGCCGTTGATCATCGAATTGAGCGGGAGGCTGAAGGTCAGTTCCCAGGTTGCAGGCCCTGCCACGGTCGAATTCAGCTCGGAGGTTGCGGCCTCCTCGGCGGCCTCGACCTTTGCCGCGGCCGTGGCGCTGCCGCCGACGGCGCGGTGCAGGTTGTCCAGAAGCTTGGCGCTCATGGCTTCATGGTCGCCATTCGGCGTCTGCAGCAGGGCAAGCATGTGGCCCTGTGCGTCGAGAACGGCGCTGACAAGATCGAGCGTGGCGGGAGCTTCACCCTTGCGGACGCGGTCGAATGCGGTCTCGCAATGATGTGTGAAGGCGGCGAGCTGGTCGAAACCGAACATCGAACCGGAGCCCTTCAGCGTGTGAAGTCCGCGGAAGACAGCGTCAACCTGCGCCTTGTCGTCAAGATCGCGTGTGAGGTCGAGAAGGCCGGCTTCGATCAGCTCAAGCTGTTCGAGCGCCTCCGTTTTGAATACTGCAATCGGGTCGGTGTTGTTCATCGGCCAAGGACCTTCTTGGTGATTTTGACGAGCATGTCGGGCTCAAAGGGCTTCGTCAGCCAGCCGGTCGCGCCTGCGTCCTTGGCTTGCTGCTTCAGTTCGCCGTCGGATTCAGTGGTCAGAAAGATAACCGGCGTGCCCATGTAGGCCGGCAGCTTGCGCAGGCTGCGGATCATGGTCAGCCCGTCCATGTTCGGCATGTTGAGGTCGGTGACGATCAGGTCGAAGCTGCCGGACCGCATCTTCGCCAGCCCATCGGCACCATCGACGGCTTCTGTTACCGTGTAGCCCGCACTTGTCAGCGCAAGCCGGGTCGTCAGCCGGATGCTCGCGGAGTCGTCTACGGTCAAGATGTTGGCGCTCATATTGCTTTTCCTTCCAGCCAGAAGCCATCCTGTTTCTTGTCGCCGGTCAAAAGACCTGCGCGCTCAATCACGGCCAGCAGGTTGCCGGCGGCAGGTTTGGCGAGCTTCATTTTTGCACCGCGCGCGGAAACGGACTTGCGGGCGGCGATGATGAGTTGTGCAAGCGTGAGGTCGCATTCCTGCGCATCGTCGACATCGAGCGAAAGCGTCTTGCCGCGCTCCGCCTTTTCGCCGATGAAGGCCTGCAGAATGTCGCGGGCGCTGCTGATAGTCTTGATGGTGAGTGGTCCGTTGAGGGACAGGGCTGCGGCGTCATTTTTCATGCTGTTTTCCCAACATTGTATACGGCGGCGGGCTCGTCGCCGGTCTCTTGAGAGGAAGAGAACGTTTGTCGGATCTCCGGCCAGCGTCTGCAGAAGGCGGCGACGCAGGCGGGATCGAAATGCTTGCCGCTGGCGTTGAGGATTTCCGCAAAGGCGGCGTCCAGCGGCCATGCTGTTTTATAGGGGCGGTCGGAACACAGGGCGTCGAGCACATCGGCGACGGCTACGATGCGCGCTTCGATCGGAATGTCGTTGCCCGCCAGCCCCTTGGGGTAGCCTGTACCGTCCCATTTCTCGTGGTGATTGGCGGCAATGGTTTCGGCGATCTGGATCAGCTTGCTGCTGCTTCCTCCAAGAATCTGCGCGCCGAGTTCCGTATGCTTCTGCATCTCACGATATTCATCGGAGGTGAGCTTGCCAGGCTTGAGGAGAACGCTGTCCGGCACGCCGAGTTTTCCGACATCATGGAGGGGACTTGCCAGGAAGATCATTCTGCAGAGTTCCTGGTCGAGCCCAAGTTCCTCCGCGATCATGCCGGCAATGTAGGAAACGCGATCGATATGGTTGCCCGTGTCGCCGTCCCGGATGCCGATGGCCTTGGACAGTCGCCAGATGATCTCCTCTTCGCGCCGGTTTATGCGCGCCATGGCATCTTCGTACTTCCTGTTGAGTTCTCCGGCCTGCTCGGCGAGGGCAAGCTGGGCCGAGCGGATGTTGAGAAGGTTCTGAACGCGGATACGCAGTTCGGTGTCATCGAAGGGCTTGTGCAGGAATTCGGTGGCGCCGGCCTCGATTGCGGCAAGCTTGATCTGCTTGTCGATCGTGGAGGTAATCATGATGACTGGAACAGTTGCCGAGGACGGATTGCGGCGAATGGCCTTGATCACATCAATGCCGTTCATTGCAGGCATCTCGTAGTCTACGAGAACAAGGTCTGGAACCATGTGCTCAAGCTTTTCTAGCGCTTTCAGCGGCTCCTGAAACGAATGAATTTGGCAATCCGCAATAGAATTGATAGCTCTCTCAAAAGCAAATATCATAGAAATACTGTCATCGATCAGGAATATGTTTATTGTCCGCCCGCGGTATATTGATTCCGTCTATCCATGGTAATTTTTTATTCCGAGTTCGCCCCGTGAATTCGGAATATCATTTTCCGGATGTAATCGATTTTATGTAATGAGCAGAACATGAAATGCCTAACAGCCTCTTAATGTATACCTACTAGAAAACATCCCTCTTAATTTGCTATCTGCGAGCAAAGACCCTCAAATTTGTAGGTCGCCGAAGTCTCGCAAGCAAAAACAACTATTTCCCGAATTATTGAAAGAGCAGTTTATTTTATATTTATCTAATGTGCGCTGATTACTTGATTTATGTCAATTTTTGCCGATGGCCTCGTCAGATTTAGGGATGCGAACCAGAAATCGCCGGATGCGCGATGACCGTTAACCCGATGTTTTCGGGTTTGCTCTAAGTTTCCTCTGAACAAGAGCTAAACGAGGCCAGAATGACTTTGGGGACCGCTTCCGTTTTACAGGATGAAGAGCGCTTTTCGGCATCCGCTCTTCTCGGGCGGCTCGAAAGCGCCCGAGGTCAATTGGAGGAGCGTTTCCTGGATGGCGGCTCCGTTCTTGTGACAGTGCTGGAAACCCTTTCCAAACTCGTCGAGCTTCTCGATCAGGTCGGGTCATCCCTGAAGGAGGAGGAGGCCAAGGACGCCAAGCGCAAGCTGATGCTGACGGCCGAACTGTTGAAGGCGGTGCCGGATAATCATGCGACGCGGCAGGCGAGCCTGGTGGCCGTCAAGCAGATCAGCGGTGAATTTGCGCGCAACATCGATTCCATGAACGAGGCGCTTCGCTACCTGCGTACCTTTGCGATGACCGCCAAAATCGCGGGCGCAAACGTCGCGGACTTTTCCGATTTCGTGTCGGAAATCATGGAGCGAATTCAATTTGCGACTCAGGAAGTGAAGTCGCTTTCGGGCCGCGTCGATGCGCTGGGCGCCCAGATTGATGGCGCAGACCTGAAGAGTGGCGGACCGCTCGAAAACCATTTCGATGAGCTTCCGAACATCGTGTCGCGCCTCTTGAAGAATGGCGCCGAGATCGAAGCTCAGAAGCAGCACCTTTCGACCATGGCACTCAAGGTTGCCGATCTTGCCCGCAAGGCGCAGGCAAAGGTCGGCCAGGTTTTGTCGGCGATGCAGATCGGTGACATCACGCGGCAGCGTATCGAACATTGCCAGACAGCATTCGCGATTGCCGATGAGACGTTAAAGGGGGAAGCGGGGAAGTCTGTTTCGACCGACGAACATGGCATGATCATGGGCACGATCACACGTCTGGTCGCCGAGCTTCTTTCGGAGTCGACCGCGGACTTTCAGCGCGATTCCGGTCGCGTCGTCGAGACGATACATAGCCTCGGCGGGGACGTCGCGGCTCTGATGAAACTCTACGAGGCCATGATCCTCGCGCAGCACCCCGAACGAGGAAATCCGATCACCGTCCTTCACGATGATCTGGTTTCGGCGCGCGGCATGGTGGGCAAGATCGCGCGTGCGGCCACCGTCGCTGCATCCCTCAGCCAGAACACCGCCGTCCTCGTCGGCGAATTGACGACCAGTGTGGAGACGATCCAGCTTGTCCGCCGCGATATCCAGTATATGGCCCTCAACACGACGTTGCGCTGCGGCCGGCTCGGCGAGGAAGGTCGCCCCATCAACGTCGTCACTGGCGAGTTGCGCGTCTTTGCCTCCGTTCTCGACGATGACGCCGGTCAGATTCTGGCAACCCTGAAGCGGTTGCAGGAGCAGGCAGCCGGGCTTGGGGCGGTTGATGCCTGCGAGGACGATGGCGAGGCGGAAAGCCTTGAAGGCTTGCTGGACACTGCGGTTCCCATGCTGGCGGACGCCGCCAAGACGATGGACGACAACATGCAGGCCCTGCGGCTGACTGCAGAGGATATGTCTGCGAAGGTGACGCGTGCGATCAGCCGTCTGGACTTCAAGGCGGGCATTGGCGAAATCATGGCCGCCTGTACGCAGGAGGCCATTGTTGCCAGCGAGCGGTGGAGTGAGGCGCCAACCATGACGCCGACACTTTTGATCATCGGCGAGCGCATCGCCAAGACTTACACCATGGTGGCGGAGCGTAATATCCACGCCGATGTCTTTGGCCAGACGATTGCGGCTGAAGCGGTGCCGGCTCCCTCTGATGACGATCTGCTGGAGGATGCGCTGTTCTGAGCGCCTGCTCGTCCTGCTGCATCATTCAAGTCTGGATCACCAGGCCGCCAGCCTCCCGCACGATGGAACGCGGGACCGCATCGTGCGGTTACGCGCCGTTTTGTGCGCCAACTGGCAATCCTGAAAAGATGCTCCTCCTCCCCTTCCTTCCCGGCGCGCGCGCGTGCATGATGCCTCGACTGATTTGGAGAATGCTGCCTTGGGCAGTTCCATCGGAGATGTAAAGGAATGAAGCTCTTGACGATCGCGCCGGCGCTTCTTGTGCTCACGGCTGCGCCCGGCGAGCCGCTGCCTGAACAGCGTGATGTGGCCGCGCGTGTCGATAGCGCGCTTTCTCGCCGGCTGGGGCCGGAATTCGCGTCCGTTGAGACAGAAAAGATCGCAACCAGTGGCGACCTTCCGGGCTTTGTTGTCTGCGGGCGTGTCTTTGAAAACGAAATGGGGGCCGCCCGGAGAACCGAGCGTTTTTTCGCGGTCGTACCGGGCAGTTTTGCGATTCTGGATCGCGATGGCGGCAATCTTGTTGATCTGTACTGGAAGCGTTACGGCTGCTGAGTTGTCGCCGAGGAGAGGGCCGCCACCTTGTCCAGGTTCCGGACATCGTTGCTGAACGACAGCCAGATATCCGGATCTTCGGAAGACTGTCTCTTGAGATAGGTGTAGCCCGTCTGATACCAGAGCAGCACCTTGTCCTCCAGGTTGTCGAGGATCAGGTCGCCGCGGTCTGTGCGCGCCATCAGGACCAGATGTCCTTCGTTGTGATGGTCCAGGACCACGGTCAGGAACAGGGTGGAGCTCGGCCAGCCAGCTTCGATGAGCAGCCGTTTCTTCAGGATTGCGTAGTCGTTGCAATTGCCCTTGCCGTCATCGGGATAGGTCCACCAGTTGGCGATTCCCTTGGCGCGGATCTGATAATGATCTTCATCCGAAATGCCGACTATGTTCTGGTTCACCAGTTGGTCGATCTGAAGCAGCGTTTTCCAGCTTGCCTCGGTGAGCGTTGCCCGCTGTGCGGAACTGCTGGAGGCATGGCACTCGACCGCATGCACCTTGCAGAATATATGCCAGCCGATCGGAACCGATGTGACACCTGTTGTGTCGGCATAGGCCTGCGGTTCAAATCCGGCCTTCGGATGCTGGGTTGCGGTTGCTCCCGTGGTGGAAATGGCCAGGGACAGGGTGGCGAATGCGATTGCGGCCGTTGTGCGGAACATGGGTTTGCCCTCTTGTTATGAGGGCAATAGACGCCGTTGGCTCGAAATTTTTCGCGTCTGGAATTCGTCGCATTTTACCGATTTGCGGACGCCTCCACCTTATGGTTAGCAAAGATTTTCTCTCCCGAAAGCTGCAGATCGATGCGCAATTGCTCATCCATGTCATTGTCATGTTGGGCACGGTGGCAACGCTCTATGCCGGCGTCGCGGCTGTTCTCATCAACAGGATGACGATCGGCATGCTCTACGCCTTCTTTGCGTTGCGTGGTTCGTTCTTTCTGATGGCCGATACGCTGACCATCAATCTGATGCATCTTACCGTCCCCGGCTCCCATGTTCGCCGTCTGGAGGATGGCATTCAGGCCGACCCGGAGATTGCCTCCGGCGCAAAGGCCATCCGGAAGACGATCCGAAAGTAAGTCGCGGTGAAAGACCTGTCGATGTTCCCGCCGGTCACAGGCGGGAGGTTGCGGAATGATCTGCCTGTATCCTGATCGGCGTGGCGGCGGGTCAAGCCCCCGTCGCAGCGCCGAGGCTCGCGATATCGCGGGTCTTCGCCAATGTCTTGCGCGCGGGGGACGATTTGGCAGCGGGCCGTTCTCCACCGCTTCCCCTATGGCATTCGACCCGGATTTGCAGCAATTCCGCAAGGCGGTCGTTTCCATTCACGAGGTCTGACAGGAGGACCTTGTCCAGCGACCGATAGAAGGCGTCCACCGCGTCGCGGATGGCATTGCGCAGCCAGCACACGTCCACGAGCGGGCACGTATTGGACGCGCTGAAACATTCCGCAAAGGGCAGTTCGGCTTCAAAGACACGGAATACCGACCCGATATTGATGCCGGCCGGCGAGCGCATCAGTTGCAAGCCACCATTGCGTCCGCGCGTGGCATCGATGAAGCCATGCTGGCCGAGCGTCCTGATGACTTGGGCCAGATGGTTTTCCGAAGCGTTGCATGCGGCGGCAATATCGCTCTTGCGGACGGTGATATCCGGATTGACGGCGCAAAACATGAGTGTCCTGATAGCCAGATTGGTTCGCATCGTAATGCGCATCGCTGTCCCGTCCCCCCGGATGGTCAAGATTATCTGTCTTGAATACATCACATTTGGGTAATGGGATTGATCTATGTCAGGCTGTGGGCTCGCCGGCGCCTAAACTTGATCCATGTCATTTCCAGCGGGTGATTTTCGAGTAAAGACGCATTCGAGATACATGATTATCAGGCGTGCCCGTGGCCAGTTCCAAATTGAAATCCGCAGACCCTGGCGTCCTGCGACTGAAGCGCATCGAAGCGGGAGCATTGCAGGGATTGCGTCGCAGCGGTCTCCTGGCTGTTGCCGCCACGCTTCTGCTCCTGCCGCAGAGCATGATTGCCGGAAACAGTCTCGGCGGGCTCGTGACCGGAACTGCCCCCGTCCTCATGCCGCTCTCAGCCGCTCTGGTCTATGCGGCTCTCGGGTTCCTTCGCCATGGTCTTGACGCCTTGGGCGGGCGCATTGCATTCCGCGCCGCGCAGGAGGTTGTTGCGCGTGAAAGAGACAGGTTGGCTGGCGCGCAAGGTCGCGTTTCCCCTTTTTCCCGCGACTCCATGTCTTCGGGCGAGGGGGCCGCTCTCATCGGCAACAAGCTGGATATCCTCACGCTCTACCTCACGCGCTATCACACGGCTGCTTTCCGGACGCGAACAGTGCCTTTCGCCATTCTGCTGGCGACGGCATGGGTGTCTTGGGCCGGCGCCCTCATCCTCCTCATTTCCGGACCGCTCATCCCGTTGTTCATGATCCTGATCGGCTATGCTGCACGCGACGCCAGCGCGCGCCATCTCAAGGAAACGGGTTCGCTCAACGCGCTCCTCCTCGAAAGGCTCAATGCTTTGGTCGACATCAAGCTTCTGGACGGACGCGAGATGATGGTGCGCCAGTTCTTTGCCAGCGCAGACTCCCTGAAGGAGCGTACGATGGCGGTGCTGCGGGTGGCCTTTCTGTCCTCGACGGTGCTGGAGCTTTTCTCCGCGCTGGGCGTTGCCATGGTTGCCGTCTATGTCGGGTTCAGCCTGCTCGGGACCTTCAGCTTCGGCACCTACGGCGCCGCCATGAGCCTTTCTCAAGGGATTTTCCTCCTGCTTATGGCGCCCGAATTCTTTTCCCCGATGCGCGAACTGGCCGGCGCGTGGCATGATCGCGCCGCGGCGCTTGCCGTCGCGGAAGAGCTGGCTGAAGTCGACAGCCGCGAGGCGCTGACGATCCTCGGCGCGGGAAAGAGCGTCGCGCCGCTTGCCGGTGAAGTCAGTCTCTCCATGCGCGGGTTACAATTTTCGGCAGGTCCGGCCTTCTCCATTGCCTATCCCGATGCCGATATCCGCGCCGGTGAAACCGTCGCCATCACCGGTCCGAGCGGCGTCGGCAAGAGTACGCTGCTTGCCCTGTTGGCTGGTCTCGCGCCTGCCGGGGAAGGATGGATCAACGTCTGCGGGGTGAGACTGGACGACGCAGTCGCCGACGCTTGGCGGATGCGGCTCTCCTGGGTTTCGCAAACGCCGCATTTCGCCAATGCCAGTGTGCTTGCCAATATTGTCGGCTCCAGCGCCCCACGCGATGATCGGCGGCTCGCCGAGGCCCTCGGCGCGGCGGGTCTTGACGCAGTCGTTGCGGCGCTGCCCCGGGGGCTATTGACGCGCCTCGGCGAAACCGGAAGCGGCCTTTCAGGCGGTGAGGCCCGGCGTGTCATGCTGGCGCGCGCCTTTTATGCGCAGGCCGATGTCGTGCTTGCCGACGAGCCCACAGCCGATCTCGACCCCGCGAATGCGAATCTGGTGACGGAGAGTCTGCTTGCGCTGGCGCGGGCCGGAAAAACACTGATCGTCGCCACCCATGATAGGCAGCTTATCGAGAGGTTGGGGCGCGAAATCCGGCTCTGGGGTGCAGCATGAGACGGCTTTTCCGTATCTTTCTCCGGGTCTGGCGGCCGCATGCCGGCAAACTGGCGCTCGGCAGCCTGTCTTCTGTCCTTGTGGTCGCTGCAGGCACCGCCTTGTTGTCCTTGTCCGGCTGGTTCATCACGGCAACCGGTGTGGCTGGGCTGGCAAGCGTCGGGATTGCCTTCGACGTCTTTCGCCCCAGTTCTGCCATTCGCTTTCTCGCGCTCGGGCGCGCCGCCGCGCGCTATGGCGAGCGCCTGCTGAGCCACGACGCGACGCTGACCGGACTTGCGGAACTGCGCGGTCAATTGCTGGCGGCGATGACGCGCGCGCCGCTGCGCAAGCTGGCTGCGCTCAGCGGTTCGGAGCGTTTGAACCATCTGACGCTCGATGTCGACGCGCTGGATGGCCTGGCGCTGCGACTGGTCATTCCCGTTCTCTCGGCCATTGTGGTCTTTGCAAGCTTTCTGCTTCTGCTTTGGGGTCTTGAAGGAGGGTATGTCGCGGCTTGGCAGGGAATGAGCCTTGGTCTGGGGCTGTTGCTCGCCGCCACTGTCACGATCAAATTTGCCATGCGGCCCTCTCGCATCGCTCACAAGGCCCTCCAGGCGGTGCGGCTCAGATTCATCGACATGATGCGGGCCCGGCCGGAGCTTGCAGTCTCCGGACAACTGGCTGCGCAGCATTTGCACATCCTGGATGCGCAGGTGCGGCTACAGCGCGACCAGGCGCGCATCGATCTGGCCGAGCGCGTCTCGGGCATGCTGCTCGGCATGACCGCATCCGTCGCCGCTGCCGGAAGCCTTTACCTCGGCCTCAGGCTGGCGGAGGCGCATTCCATCGATGCACCTTTTGCTGCTCTCGGTTTTTTCGGGGCTCTCGGTGCTTCCGAGATCATGGCATCCCTGCATCGCGGCTTTGCCGAACTCGGTCGTATCATGGACGCAGCGCGACGCGTGGATGAGCAGATGTCCGCCGGAGAAGCCGGATCCGGCGCTCAAATTGCTGCTGCGGACGCAGCCAATCGCGGCGGTCCACGGCTCCAGATGGAGGCTGTCTCGTTCAAACTGGCCGGTCGACCCATCCTCAGCGATTTTACCGTCACTCTCGGCGCAGGCGAAACGGTTGCGCTTACTGGTCCGAGCGGGGTCGGCAAGTCGACCGCGCTACTTGTTGCGATCGGGCTGCTGCCGCGTGACAGTGGCCGCATATGGCTAGAGGGGCAGGCGCTCGAGAACTTTCCGGATGACGCAGTTTTGAGCTTTGCCACCATGTTGCCCCAAAGAAGCGCCTTGATGAGCGGGTCGATCATGGACGCGCTACGGCTGGCGCGGCCGGATGTGGGTGAAGAAGACGCGTGGCACGTCCTGAGCGCCGTGGCGCTTGAGCGGGTCGTTGAAGCGAAGGGCGGTCTGGATTTCCTTCTCGGTGAGAGCGGTGCAGGCTTGTCTGGAGGCGAGAAGCGGCGTCTGGCGCTTGCGCGCGTGCTGCTTCGAAAGCCGAGGCTGCTATTGCTGGACGAGCCCACGGAAGGGCTCGATGAGGCGACGGCGCTTGCGGTCCTATCCGGCATTCGTCGGTATCTGCCCGATTGCGCCATCCTGATGGCGTCACATCGGCGTACCGAAATTGCGTTTGCCGATCGTGTCGTTTCTCTGGGATAGCGCGGTCGACCTTGGCACTGTTGAGGCTGCGACCAAACAGCGCAAATGTGTATTCTCCATACACCTTATTGACCTCGATCAAGTCGCGGGGCCGTGGCTTTCGCTAAATATCTGAGCATCACTATGTTTCGATAGGCGAGAGCATCATGGATATCGACATCGTCGAGCTGTCACGACTGCAATTTGCAATGACAGCGCTCTATCATTTCCTCTTTGTGCCATTGACGCTCGGATTGTCCGTCATCGTTGCCATCATGGAGACAGTCTACGTCATGACTGATCGTCCGATCTGGCGGCAGATGACGAAATTCTGGGGCACGCTGTTCGGCATCAACTTCGTGCTGGGTGTGGCGACGGGCATCACCATGGAATTCCAGTTCGGCATGAACTGGAGTTATTACAGCCACTATGTCGGTGACATATTCGGTGCGCCGCTGGCGATCGAGGGCCTGATGGCCTTCTTCCTTGAGGCGACCTTCGTCGGTCTCTTCTTCTTCGGCTGGGACAGGCTTTCCAAGCGCGCGCATCTGATCGTCGCCTGGCTTGTTGCCATCGGTTCGAACTTCTCTGCGCTCTGGATCCTGATCGCGAATGGCTGGATGCAGAATCCGGTGGGGGCGGCTTTCAACCCGCTCACGATGCGCATGGAAATGACCTCGTTCTTCGATGTCATGTTCAATGAGGTCGCGCAGGCGAAATTCGTTCATACCGTTTCGGCGGGCTATGTCACGGCTTCCGTCTTCGTGCTGGGCGTCTCGGCCTGGTACCTGCTGAAAGGCCGCCATGCCGATCTCGCCCGCCGCTCGATTGCCGTTGCGGCCTCTTTCGGCCTTGCTTCGGCGCTTTCGGTCGTCGTGTTGGGTGATGAATCCGGCTACTCTGTTACGCTGTCGCAGAAGATGAAGCTCGCGGCGATCGAAGGCATGTGGGAAACACAACCTGCACCGTCATCCTTCACGCTTCTCGGCATCCCTGACCAGCAGGCGCGTGAAACGCATTATGCGATCCACATCCCCTATGTCATGGGCCTGATCGGCACGCGCTCGCTGACCCGCGAGATTCCCGGTATCGCCGATCTCGTCAAACAGGCGGAAGGGCGCGTGCGCTCCGGCATCGTCGCCTATAACGCGCTGATGGACTACCGGGCCAACAAGGGGAAGGTATCGCCGGACGTTGCCAAGACCTTCGAGGATCACAGCAAGGATCTGGGCTTCGCCCTGCTTCTGAAGCGCTATGTCGACGATCCTCGCCAGGCGACCGATGCACAGATCGCACAGGCCGCCAACGACACCGTGCCGACCGTCTGGCCGCTCTTCTGGGCCTTCCGCCTCATGGTGGCGCTCGGCTTCTCCTTCATCGCGCTGATGGTCTGGTTCTTCTGGATGTCGTCCTTCCGCAACATGCGCTTCCCGCGCGTGGCGCTGCAGCTTGCCGTCATCCTCATCCCGGCCCCGTGGATTGCCGCAGAACTCGGCTGGTTCGTCGCCGAATTCGGTCGCCAGCCCTGGACGGTGGACGGTGTTCTGCCAACGGCGCTCTCGGCTTCAACGCTTTCGGTCGCCGACCTTGCCATCACGCTCGCCGGCTTCGTGCTCTTCTACAGCGTGCTCTTCATCATCGAGATGGGGTTGATGGTGAAATATATCCGCAAGGGGCCGTATATGGATGTTCCCGAGACCGATCGTTGGCAGTCAGACCATCGTGACCGCCTGAGCGCCCCTGCACCCTTTGCGCAACAACCTGCGGAGTAACGATCATGATTCTCTTCGAACTTGTTCCTTTTGAATTCCTGCGGGTGGTCTGGTGGGTGCTACTCGGCGTTCTCCTGACCGGCTTTGCCCTCACCGACGGCTTCGACCTGGGCGTCGGCGCACTGCTTCCCTTCGTCGGCAGGACGGACAGCGAGCGCCGCGTCGCCATCAACACCATTGGCCCTGTCTGGGAAGGCAACCAGGTCTGGTTCATCCTGGGTGGCGGCGCGATCTTTGCCGCATGGCCGCCGCTCTACGCCGTCAGCTTCTCTGGCTTCTATCTCGCCATGTTTGCCGTTCTCGCAGCCCTTATCCTGCGTCCGGTTGGTTTCAAATACCGCTCCAAGCGTGAAAGTGCGGCTTGGCGCAACGGTTGGGACTGGGCTCTGTTCGTCGGCGGCTTCGTACCGGCGCTGATCTTCGGCGTCGCCATGGGCAATGTCCTGCAAGGCGTGCCCTTCCGCTTTAACGAGGACCTGAAGATCTTCTATGACGGGACATTCTTCGGCCTTCTCAATCCCTTTGCGCTGCTCACGGGCGTCGTTTCGGTCGCCATGCTGATCACCCACGGGGCCGCATGGCTGCAGCTCAAGGCGGATGGTCCGGTGCGGGATCGTGCCCGCGCCATCGGCTCGATCGCTGCGCTCGTTACCATCGTCACATATGTTCTGGCCGGTCTCTGGCTTGCCAAGGGCGTCGGCGGCTATGCGCTGGTCGGACAGATTGCCGGTGATGGTCCCTCGAACCCGACATTCAGCGAGACGGCGCGCACCGCGAGCTGGTTCGGCGCCTTTGCCGAACGGCCGTGGATCGCCGTTGCCCCGGTCCTTGGTCTCCTCGGCTCGCTGCTCGCCTTCTATGGCCTGCGCGCAGGCAAGGATCTGATGACGATGCTCTATTCCAAGCTGGCGATCATCGGCATCATCTCGTCGGTCGGGCTTACGATGTTCCCGTTCATCCTGCCGTCGTCGATCGATGCGCATTCGTCGTTGACAGTCTGGAACGCGTCTTCGTCGCACCAGACACTGTTCGTCATGCTGGTCGCCGCGGTGATCTTCGTGCCGATGATCCTCGCCTACACCGCCTGGGTCTACAAGGTCCTCTGGGGCAAGGTCACCGAGGCTGAAATCAACCGCAACCACGAAACCGTCTACTAAGAGGAGATACGAACATGTGGTATTTTGCCTGGCTTCTCGGCCTGCCACTGGCGGCGCTCTTTGCTGTCGTTAATGCGATGTGGCTGGAAATGCAGCTGGACCGCCAGATGATGAACGGCTCCAAGCCGGATGCGGACAAGGCACGTCAGTCTCTGTGATACGTCACGCAGCATTGTCCAAGGGGGGCGTCGTGCCAACGACGCCCCCCTTGTTTTGCCGTCGCGGCCTCGGAACAAGAAGGGTTCTTTGCGCAAGCTTATGTTTCGACAGGAAAAACCTTTCGCCGGAAAATAGATTGGCGCATGCTCGCAAAAGGAGAAATTGGGCCGTGCGGGGGTGAGAGGCATGGTTTTGCGCAAATCGAAATCTACTTGGCGGTGGCGGTATTTACTGTGAAATCTCTGCGAATGACGCAAATAAAAAAGCCAGCCGGACGACAGTCAGGCTGGCTTCGCAATTTCGCTTGCCGCCTTTTAGGGGCAGCGAAATGTCACTTAGCTGCACGATGACGGGCCTGTGGAGGGCGAGTCTCAGAAACTGTTCTGATTCCAGGCCTGTTTCTGCAGTGGCCAGCATGTCGCTGGTCATGATGTGCAGACCGTTCAAACAAAACCGCCGACCCGGACGCGCTCTTTATAGGCTGCGATCTCGGATCGGCGGCGTTGTTTCGAGCGCCATTCGTTGGGCGCTATCATTGTCAGTCCCCTCTGGACCTGATTTCACTAAAGCAGGTTCCGTGCCAATTCTCAGATCGCCCGGAAATAGGGTTGTTCGGTGCCCAATCGACTTGTGCGCTTCCACGGAGTGCTCACGATCTGTGCCAAAAATCTGGGCGCTGCTCATATTTTGAACACGGTGGAGAGGCCGGCCGACGCCGGGATAATGTCGCCGAATGCTCCCCTCGGACGTCCGGATGACCTTCGGTGCGCCGGGCCAGTAGGGCATTTCGAGGAAGCAGCGGATCAAAACGTCCGTCTGCCCGGAAAGGCGCTGCCAGGATCGCCCGTTTCCGGATCAGGTTCACACCGCAGGGCGTCTCGCCGGGCAGGTGACTGACCAAAGGCAGGTTTCCGGCAACCGAGGCCATCAGGCCGGCATTCGTGTCGCAGAAGTGCGACGAACGGACCATCGTGTCGTTCGTGATATCTGGACGAATATAATGGTATTGGTGAATATGGGGAATGCCGGATGGAGTGAGCCCGGCCCAAAGGAGGAAATCATGCTTCATCAGAAGATCATCGAGACGCCGTTCAAGGTCCGTTACGGCAATTTCATCGGCGGCGAATGGCGCGAGCCGGCAGCCGGCCGCTACTTTGAGAACACTACACCGGTCAATGGCGGACTGCTTTGCGAAGTCGCCCGTTCCGACGAAAAGGATGTCGAGGCCGCCCTCGACGCAGCCCATGCTGCCAAGGACAAGTGGGGTCGCACGTCGACCACCGAGCGTGCCAATATCCTGAACAAGATTGCCGACCGCATGGAAGCCAATCTCAAGACGCTCGCAGAAGCCGAGACCTGGGACAATGGCAAGCCGCTGCGCGAAACCATGGCCGCCGACATTCCGCTGGCCATCGACCATTTCCGCTATTTCGCTGCCGCCATCCGCGCGCAGGAAGGCTCGATCGGCGAAGTCGATCACGATACGATTGCCTATCACTTCCATGAACCTCTGGGCGTTGTCGGCCAGATCATCCCGTGGAACTTCCCGATCCTCATGGCTGCCTGGAAGGTGGCGCCGGCGCTTGCCGCCGGCAACTGCGTGGTGCTGAAGCCCGCCGAACAGACCCCGGCCTCGATCCTCGTTCTCGCCGACATCATTGGCGACCTGCTGCCGCCGGGCGTACTCAACATCATCAACGGTTTCGGCCTCGAAGCCGGCAAGCCGCTCGCTTCCAGCCCGCGCATCTCGAAGATCGCTTTTACCGGCGAGACATCGACGGGCCGGCTGATCATGCAGTACGCCTCGCAGAACCTGATCCCGGTGACGCTGGAACTCGGCGGCAAGTCGCCGAACATCTTCTTCGCCGACGTGATGGCCGAAGACGACGACTATCTGGACAAGGCGCTCGAAGGTTTCGCGATGTTCGCGCTGAACCAAGGCGAAGTCTGCACCTGCCCAAGCCGCGCTGTCGTGCATGAAAAGATCTATGATCGCTTCATGGAAAAGGCGATTGCCCGCGTCAATAAGATCGTACAGGGCAACCCGCTCGACCTCTCCACCATGATCGGTGCGCAGGCCTCGTCCGAACAGCTCCACAAGATCCTCTCCTATATCGAAATCGGCAAGGGCGAGGGCGCAGAACTGCTGACCGGTGGCGAGCGCAACGTGCTCGGCGGCGATCTGGCGGAAGGCTTCTACGTCAAGCCGACCGTGTTCCGCGGCAACAACAAGATGCGCATCTTCCAGGAAGAAATCTTCGGGCCTGTCCTGTCGGTCACGACCTTCAAGACCGACGAGGAGGCGATGCAGATTGCCAACGACACGCTCTACGGCCTTGGCGCTGGCGTTTGGAGCCGCGATGCGAACCGCTGCTACAATTTCGGCCGCGGTATTCAGGCCGGCCGTGTCTGGATCAACAACTACCACGCCTATCCGGCCCATGCGGCCTTCGGCGGCTACAAGCAGTCGGGCATCGGTCGCGAGACCCACAAGATGATGCTCGACCACTACCAGCAGACCAAGAACATGCTGGTATCGTATTCTCCCAAGGCGCTCGGCTTCTTCTGAGAACGGACACCGTAACCAAGGGGCTTCCGGGAAACCGGAGGCCCTTTTGCATTTGGAGAGAAACGATGGCTGTCGAACTCGAAGGTCAGCATGTCCGCGCGACGGACGCGGCGCTTGATCTCATTGCGGAAATCCGCCGCGATCATCCCGATATCCTGTTTCACCAGTCGGGTGGATGCTGCGACGGCTCGGCGCCCATGTGTTATCCGGCAGGTGAATTCATCGTCGGCGAACATGATGTTCTGCTCGGCGAAATCGGCGGTGCACCATTCTATATTGCAGCAGCGCAATATGCCGCGTGGCAATCGCCGGACCTGATCGTGGACGCTATTCCGGGACGCGGCGGAATGTTCTCGTTGGACAACGGACGGGAACGGCGGTTTCTGCTCATCTCCGACGCATGCGCCGCGGGCGGCATAAAATAGATGCCATATGACATCTGTGGCCTATTTTACTGCAATAAGGACGCAATATTTTGTTGTCCCCTCGTCAAATGACGCTGCAAACTGTCTTCGTCTGGAGGTAATTGTCGAGCCCTTGGGCGCCATTTTCGTAGCCCCAGCCGGACTGCTTGTGGCCGCCTTTCGGTAGTTCCGGCGAGAAATAGGAATGGCAGTTGATCCAGACCGTGCCGGAGCGGATGCGCCCGGCAAGTCGATGGGCGTGCGAGAGGTCCTGCGTCCAGACGCTGCCGGCCAAGCCGTACTCAGTGTCGTTGGCAAAGGCGATGGCCTCGTCGACATCATCGAAGGGCGTCACTGCAACGACCGGGCCGAAAATCTCCTCGCGCATCATCCGCATGTCCGGCCGGACACTGGTGACGACCGTTGGTTCGATAAAGGTGCCTAGGTCACCCTTCTGCTCACCGCCCGTGGCGATCTCTGCCCCATCGCCTCGTCCCTCTGCCAGGTAGGCCGCAACCCGGTCGGCCTGCTTGCGGTTCACCAGCGGGCCAAGATCGGTCTTCTCGTCGAGCCCGTGGCCGAGCACCAGCTTGCCGGCGGCCGCAGCGAGACCTTCGATCAGTTTGTCGTAGATCTTGCGATGCGCGTAGACCCGTGAGCTAGCCACACAGACCTGGCCGGAATTGGCGAATATGCCCCGCGCGATGCCGGGAACGGCAAGCGCCAGATCCGCATCCGCCATGACGATAGCCGGTGACTTGCCGCCAAGCTCCAGCGTCAGTTTCTTCAAATTGCCCGCGGCAGCCTTGACGATCAACTTGCCGACCTCCGTCGAACCGGTGAAACCGACCTTGTCGACGTATGGATGGCTGGTGAGCGCTGCACCCACGACCTCACCAAATCCGGTCACGATATTGACGACGCCGGGCGGGAGCCCGGCCTCGATCATCAGTTCGCCGAGCCTGAGCGCCGTCAGCGAGGTTTCCTCAGCCGGTTTCAGAACCACGGTGCAGCCGGCGGCCAGCGCCGGTGCAAGCTTCATGGCCGCCATCAGCATGGGTGAGTTCCAGGGCGTGATTGCCGCGATCACACCAACCGGCTCGCGTACCGTATAGGCGAAAATCTGCTTGCCTTCAGGCTGATAAGCGATCGACGTAGGGATGGTCGAGCCGAGGATCTTGGTGCAATATCCGGCGTAATAGCGGAACTGCTCGGCAGAGGCCGGGATTTCGCCGAAGCGGCCGGTGCGATAGCTCTTGCCCTGATCCAGCGTCTCAAGTTCCGCCAGTTCCTCGACATGCGCGTCGATCAGGTCGGCGATGCGCCACAGCAGCTTCCCGCGCGCGGACGGTGTCAGGCCGCGCCAAGCGGTGCCTGTCAGCGCCTTGCGTGCGCTCGCCACTGCCTCGTCAACGTCGGACGCGGTGCCCTCGGCAAGCTCGGCGAGCTTCCGTCCGGAGGCGGGATCGAAGGTTTCAAACATTGCGCCGGTGGCCGCATCGCGCCAATGGCCGTCGATCAAAATCTGCTTGCGTGTCCGTGTGAGGAAGGCTTTGGCTCCATCCGTGCGCGGCTCGAAATTCGCGATGGCAATAGTCATTTCGATGTCTCCTGCACCAACAGGGCGGCGGCGAGCGCGCCGCGGATGATGGAATGATAGCCGGTGCAACGGCAGATATTGCCTTCCAGCCCCTTGCGGATGTCATCTTCACCCGGCGCTGGATTTTCCTTGAACAGCGCCAGCAGCGCGACGACGAATCCGGGTGCGCAATAGCCGCATTGGAAGGCATTTTCCTCGATCAACGCCTTGCGGACGAGACGAGCCATCGGATCATCACCCAGCCCTTCCGTTGTCATGATTTCGGTGCCGCTGATCTGAAACGCCATCGTCAGGCAGGCGTTTGCTGCCTTGCCGTCGATGAGGACAAGACAGGCGCCACACCGTCCAATGGAACAGGCTTCCTTGGTCGACGTCAGGCAAAGGTCGTCACGCAGAATCCCGATCAGCGGTTTATCCGCCGCGCAGGAGATGGAACGGGCTGTGCCGTTGAGCCTGAAGTCGATCGTCATCCGTTCTCCAGAGCGGCAAGAATTGTCTCGGGCTGGAAAGGCGTCACGGTCGGCATATGTCCGATTGCCGCGAAGACAGCATTCGCGATTGCTGGCGTGACCGCGCCGATCCCCAGTTCGCCGACGCCGCGGGGGCCAAAAACATCGTCCTTATCCAGGCTTTCCAGCGCGAAGACCTGCATGAGCCTTGGCGCGTCCTGCACGCCGGGCAGCATATAGGTGTCGAGATTGGTGCAGACATGCCTTCCCCCGACCATCTGTGCATCTTCCGTCAGCGTGAAGCCGAGACCCTGCACCGCGCCGCCCTCGATCTGGCCGAGATAGGCTGCCATGTCCATGACCGGCCCAGCGGCGGTGTGCTGATGAAGGTCAAGGATCCGAACTTCTCCCGTCACGCGGCTGATGGCGACGCGGGCGATGGCCGCACCGAACGCGAAGACGAGCCGGGCGTTGCCGGCCGTGTATTCATTCTTCGGAAACTCGTAAGCCACTGTGACGCTGGGCAAATCTGCTTCATCAAGCTGCTCCGCCAGATCGCGATAGGTCAGGAGACGCGCGCCGCTATTCGTTCCGCGTTCCATGAAGCCCCCTTGTCCCAGGCCGAGCGTCTCCGGATCGCGGCGCAGGATGGCCGCCGCTGCCTTGCGCATCTGCCGGTCAAATTCAGGAGCGGCCATTCGGGTGGACGCCCAGACAACATAGGTGCCACGCGAGGCCGTGGTGGAGCCGGATTCGGGGGCGGTTGCCGTGTCGCCGGTTGTCGGTTTGACATCCGCCCGGTCGCAGCCGATCTCGGCCGCCACCGTTGCCTTGATCAGCGCGTGGAGCCCCTGGCCGAGTTCGTCGAGGCCAAATCCGCCTTCGATCATGCCGGATTTGGTCAGGGAAAGCCTCCCGCCGCAAGGATCGGGCACCACGGATCCGAGGCCATTGCCCTGGTAGTTGAGGGCCATCCCGGTTCCGATAATCCATTCGCTCTCGGGCTGCGGGCCCTGTGGCAGTGACCAGAGGTTGGATGCAGAAGCCGCCGCCAGCATCTCATCGGACCGTTCGGTGGGTGCGACCGTCTGTCCCAAAAAGCCCGGCATCCCGGGCACGCGGAGGTTCCGCCGACGGATTTCCGCTGCCGGAAGGCCGATTTCCGCGGCCAACCTGTCCATTTGGCATTCAATCGCATAAGTCATCTGGTTGGCGCCGAAGCCGCGAAATGCGCCACAGGTGCCGTTATTCGTGTAGACAAGGCGGCCATGGGTGCGGACATTCCCGGCAATATAAGGGCCTGCCGCATGTTCCAGTGCGGTTTCCATGACGCCGGCTCCTAGCGAGGCGTAAGCGCCGGCGTCGGCAAGCACCTCGACCTCATGGGCGACAATTCTGCCATCACTATCGATACCTGTTTTCATCCAGATCGACATGGGGTTCCGCTTCTGTCCGGCCAGCACGGATTCAGCGCGGGAGAGATGCAGTCGAACCGGCCTGCGGGATTTCAGCGCCAGCAGAGCAAGCGCCGGCTGGATGGACAGTTCGTCCTTGCCACCAAATGCGCCGCCGGTCGGCGAGGTGACGACGCGAATGCTGTCTTCCGCCAGCCCCAGAATGCGCGAAAGCTGCATGCGATCGCGGCTGCCATGCTGACCACCGGCGAACATATGCAATGTGCCATCGTCATCAACAAAGGCGTAGCCGCCTTCCGTCTCCATGAAGCCATGCATCTGTCGCGGCGTGACGTAGGTGGCCTCAACCACATGAACGGCGGCGGCAAAGCCCGCTTCGACATCACCCCGCTCGAAATGTAGTTCGCGCTGAAGATTGCCACTTTCATGCACCGTCTGTGCATCTCGACGCAGTGCGTCGACCGGATCGGTGACGATGCCGAGAGGTAGGTATTCCACCTTGATCAGCGCCAACGCGCGCTCCGCGGTTTCTGCATCGATCGCCGCCACGGCCGCGACCGGGTCGCCCGCATGGCGCACCTTGTCTTTACAGAGCGCCGGTTGATCCTGGATCACAATGCCGAATGCGTTGAGACCCGGCACGTCTCGATGGGTGACGACGGCGACGACTCCCGCCAGTTTTTCGGCAGCAGAGGTATCGATGGACAGAATCCGCGCGTGCGGGATACCGGCGCGCAGAATGCGGCCCACCAGCATGCCCGCCCGTCTCGTGTCGGTCAGATAGGACATCGTTCCTTTGGTTTTGGCAGCGATGTCGGGTCGTTCATGCCAAACGGCAGCATTATCATGCCGTGCGAGTCGCAGTTCGCCCGCGGGCGCTGCCGCCTGTGGCCGCAGCCTCTTGATGGGGTGATGTGTGTGGAGCTTCAGTTGCCCACCAAGTCCATACACCATGGCGTTGGCCGCAACCTTCTTTCTGTAGTCCCGCGAGCGGAATGCGTCGCTCGGCGCCTCGATTATGTCGACAAGGCATTCATGCAGCCGCAGCCAGTTCACCCCGCTCAACACACATCCCTCCAGCAGGGCCTCGGCCTCTCGCAGGCGGGCGGGCGAAACTGCGCCGCCGCCAACCGCGAGACGGGCGACGTTGATCTCCTCTTTCTGCCCGACCGAGAGGCGGGCCGCCACGTTGATGATGCTTGGCGTGAAGGCGGCGCGCAGGCCGATCTTCCTGAAGGTCCAGCGTTCTCCGGGGGGCTGAATGGGCAGAGTGATGCGCGTCAACACGCCCTCTGTTGAGCGCCTGGAGAGCCAGTGCTCCAGCGAGAGCTGGACTGCGCCATCCTGTTCCAGCCATTCCAACCTGGCATCTAGCGCCAGGAGCGCCGGCAGAAGGCAGCCGTTCATGGCGGCAATGTTGCCTCCAAGCGTCGCCCTGTTGCGGATGGAGGGACCGGCTACCTTCTCCAGTCCTTCGGCCAGCAGGGGAAGTTCAGCAGCCACGACAGGCGCGCGCAGCAGATCTGCCAGCGTCGTCAGCGGACCAATCTGCAACGTGTCAGCCCCGCGCGACAGGCCTTTGAGCTCAGCGATGCGGCTCAGATCGATGAGCCTCACCGGTTTGGGTGCGCCCTTGGCCCAATCGAGCTGCAGTGCCGTCCCGCCTGCGCAGAAGCGACCTTCGCCGCTGGCATGCAGCGCCAGCGCTTGCGACAGCGATGTGGGCGAAACAACCTCCATCAGGCGCTCGCTGCCGTGGTGCCGAAGCGAATGCCTTTTTCCTTAAGCCAGCGGCGATATGCAATGGAGGAGGAGTCCGCCCGCGTCGGGATTTCCGCGCGCGGCTCCAGCGGCATGAGCAGCGGCCGCTGGTTTTCAACGATGATGCGATCCTGCATGAAGATCACCTGCTCGAACTTCAACAGCGCGTTGTCGGTCGATATTGGGTCAACGAGATACATGACCGGCTGTGCCCGGCAGAGCCCGTCTTCCATCGGCTGGATGAACAGCGCGATGGCGTCGAGCCGGTTGGGCGATGTCGGGCAGACGCGATAAAGCATCACGACGAAAGGCGAGGGCACGCGATAGGTCAGGTGCACGAAATCGCCCTTGTCTTCCGTGGCTGCGATGCGTGGCTGGAAGAAGGTGCAGTTCGTCGCCCAGACCTCGTCCACATCGCGGCGGATTTCGCTGGCATAGCCCGGCACTTCCGTATGCGGTTCGGACCCTAGAATGTCGGTGTGCACGAAGGGAAAATGCGCCATGTCGAGAAAGTTTTCGACCACGCGCAGGCCCGAGGCCCGCATCGTCACCCAGCCGCAGAGCACAAAGCGGCGATCGTCTTCGCCGGCCTCGGCGATGTGGACGATGTCTTTTGTCGGGTTGCCCAGCGTCGTGAAGAGACACCCGTAGCGGACCTTCACGGGCAGGTCAGGGCCGCGGGCGCCGTCATCGAGGATTTCGCGCACCAGAGGCGTTCCGTCCGCAGCCAGACCATATTCGATCGCCTGCCCGAGCAGCCGTGTCGTTTCCATGGTCGCGGTGAGGTCGCCTGCCGTCGCGATGGCATACCAGTCGTCGAGTGCAATCCTGTCGGTGGTCTTTGCCATGGTCAGCTCCCGGTGCCCTCGGTCCACTGTTTCGTGCCGCCGCCATTTTCGGCAAGCCATGCTGCACGACGGGCGAAGTGGTCGGGCGCCATCTTGCGGACATCGGCGATGATGTAGTCGAGATCGACTTCCGTCAGTTTCCCGTCCTCAACGATGATCTCGCCATCGACCATGGTCATCACGACATCGCTGCCGCGCACGGCATGGACGAGATTGTGCTGCAGATTGAAATACGGCCCCTCGCCGAAGAGCGGCGTCATGCGCGGCGTGTCGGAGCTGACTGCGATGATATCGGCGCGCTTGCCGACCTCGACGGAGCCGATTTCATGGTCGAGGCCGATCGCCTTGGCGCCGAGGATGGTTGCCATCCGCAGGCATTGCCAGCTGTCCATGGCGGCGGCGTCGCGATGCCGCAGCTTGCCAAGCAGCGAGGCGGTCTTCATCTCCTCGAACATGTCGAAATTGTTGTTCTCCTTCTCGCCATCCGTGCCGATCCCGACCGGTACGCCCGCCGCCAGCATGTCGGAGATCGGGGCGATGCCGGAGGCGAGCTTCATGTTGGAGACGGGATTATGCGCAACGGAGACCGGATATTTGGCGATCAGCTCGACCTCGGAAGGATCGAGCCAGACGGCATGCGCGATCATGGTGCGCGGCGTCTCGAAGAAGCCCAGCTCTTCCAGCGCGAACATCGGCCGCTTGCCATAGCGCTTGATGAATTCCTCGACCTCGATATCGGCTTCCGAGCAATGGGTGTGGAAGCCGGTCTGATGCTTCTTCGCCATGGCAATGGCGCGCTGCTGCCCGGCCTCGTCGGCATAGAAGAGGTGCTCCAGCCCGACCCAGACATTGATGCGGCCATTGGCCTTGCGATGCCATTGTTCGAGCATCGCCTCGTTCATGTCGAGCGTGTCGAAATAATTGTAGTCCGGATGTTCTCCGACGTAAGGCACGGCAACGAGCCGCGTGCCAACCGCTTCCGCTGCCGTCGCACTGCCTTCCATGAAGCGCCACATGTCGACGACCGTCGTCGTGCCGGCGAGTGCGGACTCGGCATAGCAGAGGAAGGACGCGGCCTCCGCCTCGTGCGGGCGCAGAACCCGGTGCATGGGATTGATGTGCTGCGTCAGCCAATCCCAGACCGGCAGATGCTCCGCCGTGCCGCGCAGGAAACCGGAATGGGCGTGCGCGTTGATCAGGCCCGGCATCAGCACGGCATTTTCGATCTTCGTGACCATGAAGTCGGGGTGGGCGGCCTTCACGGTGCCGAACGGCGCGACTTGCAGGATACGGCCGTCTTCGATTGCGACCGCGCCGTTCGTGATGACGCTGTTATCGGCGTCCATGGTCAGGAGAAATTCGGCTGTCAGGATGCGGCCTGAAGACATGTCGTTCGTCCTTCCATCGCGGCGCTTCGGCCTGTGTTCAAGCGCGCCCCGTGAGAAAATCGGCGGCGCGTTCGCCGATCATGGTCACGGGGGCGTGGGTGTTGCAGGTGGGGATGACCGGGATCACCGAGGCATCCGAAATCGTGAGGCCTTCGAGGCCATGGACCTTGAGGCGTGAATCGACCACGCAAAGCGCATCGCGGCCCATCCTGGCCGTACCGCTCGTGTGGAAGAACGTGCCGCAGCCATTGCGGATGAATTCCACCGTCTCGGACTTGCTCAGACGCCGGTCCGGCGCTGCAAAGCCGGCGAAGAGGTCGCGGAAGGCGGAGGTTTCGGCCAGGTCCATCATGGTGCCGACTGCGGAGACCAGCGCCTCCAGATCGTCAGGTTCGGCGAGATAGTTCGGCTGGATCTCCAGCGGACCGAAAGGATCGGCGGAAAGCATGCGCAGATGGCCGGAGCTCTTTGAATGCATGAGCCCGACGCCCAGGGAGAAGACCTCGCCCGATGTGTCGTAGAACTCGCGGATGCGCGGCTCTGCGCTGTTGCCCTGAACCGGGAAGGCGTGGACATCGGCTTGAGCAAGACCGGGCCGCGATTTCCAGTTCAGCATCGTGCCGCCGCCGTTGTCCAGCTTCGGGCCCAGCGGCTTTTTCGCGCGGCAGACGATAGCCTGCACCAGCGGGTGGTCCTGCAGGTTCTTGCCGACGCCCGGCAGGGCGTGGCGGACAAGTATGCCCAATGTCGAGAGTTCCTCTGGATCGCCAATGCCGGAGAGCATGAGAATGCGTGGCGTGTTGATCGCGCCGGCGGAGAGAACGACCTGCGTTGTCGCCTGCGTCTCGACCGGCTGGCCGTCCACGAGGTGACGAATACCGGTGCAGCGCGTGCCGTCCAGCAGGAGGGCGAGAACATGGCTGCCGGTTAGGACGGTCAGACGCGGATTGTCGAGGATCGGCTTCAGATAGCCATCGACAGAGCTGAAGCGCTTGCCCTCGGCGATGTTGAAGTTGGAGGGGGCTGCGCCTTCATTCGTTTCGCCGTTCGGATCGTCAATCACGGGGATGCCGACATCCGGCGCGCCGTCGAGCATGGCGCGGGCGACGGGATGGAGATTGCCGCTCGTGGTGATCCTCAACGGTCCGCCTGCACCGCGAAAGGCGGTCTCGCCGCCTTCCCAATCTTCGGCGCGCTTGAAATAGGGCAAGACCGACGACCAGCCCCAGCCCTCGCAACCGGCATCTTCCCACGCATCGTAATCGCGCGGATTGCCGCGATACCACATCAGCGCGTTGATGGCAGAGGACCCGCCCAGCACCTTGCCGCGCGGGATGCCGATCGTGCGGTTGTTCACGAGCGGCGAGGGCGCATAGTCATAACCCCAGTCGAAGCGGCTGCGGCCGAGCGGTACCCATTCGCCCGGATCGTCGATTTCCGGCACGCCGAAACCCGCTTCCCCGGCCTCGACCAGAAGAACGGTTGCATCCGTCCGCTCGATCAGCCGCCGCACCACCGGCAGGCCGCCGGAGCCTGCGCCGACGACGATATAGTCGTAGGCCTTTTCAAGCGTGCGGGCGGGAAGGGTGGGCACGATGTGTCAGGCTCCTCAGTTGTGCTCGCTGGGGCCCATGATGACGATGCCTTCGGTGGCTTCGACATGTCGGACGAAGATATACTTGTCCTCGCGACCGTCCGAATGCTTGCGCTTGATGTCTGGCTGCACCGTTCCGGCGACCTTGGCGACGACGATGTATGGCACGTCGGCCTTGAGGCCCGCCTCGCAATGCGCTTCGAACTCTTCGAGTGTGCGGGCGGTGTAGGCATGTTCAACGCCGGCTCCGCGGGCAATCGCGGCGATATCCACGCGGCCGGAGGCCGTATGCGTCGGCGGCCCGCCGATCGACTGGTAGCATTCATTGTCCCAGACCACGGTGAAGAGGTTCTTCGGCTGCTCGTTGCCCAGCGTGGCCAGAATGCCGAGGTTGAACATCATGCCGCCATCGGTATCGAGCGAGATGATGCGCCGGTGCGGCAAACCCGCCGCCAGACCGAAAGCCTGTGGGGTCACGCAGCCAAGCTGCTGCTGGAAGAGGCTGGCTTCCCGCATATGCGGGGCAGCATTGTACCATTCGTCCACCGAGGCACCGAGCGAGAGGATGACCAGTTCGTCCTTCAGGCGCGCGGCGAGACGCTTCATGCAGTCATAACGTTTCATCGAACGATCTCCCCGCCAAGGGCAATCGCGGAATGGTAATAGGCATTGTAGGACCAGTTATAGGCATCGACGATCGACTGCTCGATCTGGTCTTCCTCGCGCAAGATGCGATAGGGGATGCGCAATGCGTTCAGCACCGGCTCCATGGTGATGCCGTGAGGAATGGCCCACCAGTTGTTCTCGCCCAGCTCACCGCGATAGCTCATCAGCATGACAACGGGGATGCCGGCGCCGAGACCCATGCGGGCGAGCGGCTCGACGGAGGCGCGAAGGCCTGAATTTTCCATGATCAGCGCGGCACGCTTGCCCGAAAGAAACACGCCGCCGCAGATGGCCGCCCCTTCGCCCTCGTTGGTGACGCGGATCGTGCGGATATCCGGATCGGCATCGAGCGCCGGATAGAGCTGCTTGAATAGCGAATCCGGCAGATAGCAGACGATGCTGACGCCCGCCTTCTTGAGCCCCCGGATGACCGCATCAACGGATGATTGCTTCATGTCATTTCCTCTGTTCGGTTTGAGGAAAGCAAAAGGAAGATGTGCCGGATAGACGGATTTTTTTGGTGAGATCGTTGCGCTGAATGCAACATCTTCAGGCCGCCTATTCCGCCATGCCGGTGATGAACTGTTCCAGCAACCGTCCGAGTGCGAGGGCTGCGTCCGACATCTCCTTTTCGGGCCGCGAGAGCAGCGTCAGCTTGCGCGGCGGAAGGCGCGGATCGATGAGCGGCACGAACTTGATCGTCCCGTCGATCAGCTCTTGTTCGACGCCGACGCGGGTCTGCAACACCAGCCCCAGGCCCCGCTTGGCAAGCTCGACCATCAGGCTGATCGAGTTCGTGCGCGACCGGCTCTGGATATCGACGAGTGAGCGGCTGAAGGCTTCTTCAACCGAGGAACCCAGCGTCAGGCTGGCATCGGAGAGAATGACCTTCTGGTTGGCGAGGTCGAACAACTTCAGCGAAGGCCTGTCCGCCTTGTCGCTGCCGGGCAGCGCCAGCACGCCGAGGGGAAGGGAGATCGAGGTGATGCGCCGCACCGCGCGGGGCGCGCGGACGTCGAAGATAATGGCGAGATCGCTTTCGCCCTCGGCAATGGCGTTGCAGGCAGCCTGCGAACTCATCACCTTCACATCAACCGACACGTCCGGATGCTTGCTCCAGAAGGCCTCCAGCGCACGCGGCATGAGACCACGCGCAACACTCTCCACCACGGCGATCGAGACCGTGCCGCGATGCAGGCCATGCAACTGGTCTATCTCGTTGCAGGCGCGGCCGAGCTCGGAGAGGGCGGCGCGGGCACGATAGAGCAGGAGTTCGCCGGCAGAAGTCAGCTTGAGTCGTTGGCGGACGCGCTCGAAGAGCGGCGTGCCGAACTCCTCCTCCATCTGCCGGATGACGCGGCTGATCGAGGAGGGGGCGACATTGAGCGACAGTGCCGCCTGCCGGATAGAGCCGAGCCGGGCCACAAGCTGGAAATAATGGATCCGGGCAGGGACGAGACCGAGGCGGTAAGGGTCCATGCTGGTCCTCACGCCGGTTCGAAGAGCGGCACGATTTCCATCTGCGGCACGGTGACCAGCCCCATGTCGGTGATGCGGATTTCAGGGATGACCGACAGCGGGATGAGGTTGAAGCCCATATAGGGGATCGTGCAGCCGGCCTTTTCCCACTCGACCTTCAGTGCCTGAACTTCCTTGGCGACTTCATGCACGCGCTTGTCGGAGAGGAGGCCGGCGATCGGCAGGGGCACGATCGCGGTCACCTTGCCGTCCTGCACCACGCAGGCGCCGCCCTGATGCTCTTCGATGGCGCGCAGCGCCACCTGCATGTCAGCCTCGTTGGTGCCGGCCAGAATGATGTTGTGGCTGTCATGGCCGACGGAAGAGGCAACCGCGCCGCTCTTGAGCGAGAAATTGGAGAGAAGACCGTAGGCAACATTGCCCGCCGATTTTCCGTGGCGCTCGACCACGGTCACAAAGCAGAGGCCGTGCCGCTCGAAATGCGTCTGCCAATCGTTCGCGGGTTCCAGCTCGACCTTTACATGGCCGAGGATGATGCCGGGAAGCTCGGTCATGATCGTATTGGCAACGACCTTTTGCGTTGGCAGTTCCGGCGTGAGCTTCAGTTGCTTCGGCAGCTTGACCGTGTGGTAGGCCGCCTCCGGATAACGCCACGGCTTGGACAGGGTCTCATCGAGAAGCGGCGTGATCTTCTTCTGGTCGACCATCAGTTCCCCGCCATACCAGGTGGAAATGGGATTCAGATCGTCGTCCAGCATGACGAGATCGGCACGGCGGCCGCCGCCCATGCCGCCGAAATCGCCTTCCATGCCGAAACGTGTCGCGCCATGCAGCGAGCCCATGGCCCAGGCCTGTTCGCGCGACATGCCGGCCTTGCGGGCCTCGCGCACAACCCAGTCGAGGCCGAAGCTCAGAAGATCGTCGGCGTCGCGGTCGTCGGTGCATACAGCGATGCGCTTATGGGATGCGCCAAGCTCGGTCACGGTCTTGATGGCGAGCGGCAGCGAATGCCAGGGCGTGGTCGGCGGGCCGCCACGCAGGAAGAGCCAGATGCCGGCTTCCAGCATGTCGTCGGCGATTTCGCGGTCGATGGCTTCATGCGTATCGGTCACGCCGGAGGCCGCATAGGCGGCGACGAATTCGCGGCCGTAGACATGACCGCTGACCGGCTTGCCGCGCGACAGCGCTGCCGCGATGATCGCGTGGCTGCGCTCGTCCCCCATGGCGACCGGCACGAAATCCATCTTCTCGCCCAGCGCCGCCGCTTCCGGCCACTTGTCGAAGATGGCCGCAATCTTTTCCGGCGTCAGGTCGCCGCCGGCGGTTTCCAGTTCCGGCGAGGTGGCCGGCACGGTGGAGGGGACGGTGAGGAAGATCGAGAGCGGCGCGTGGCGCGCGTCTTCCAGCATCGCCTCGACGCCGGCGACGTCCATGACATTGCCGATTTCGTGACTGTCGCAGAAGATCGAGGTCGTGCCGTTCAGCAGTGCGGCCTCGGCATAGGCGCAAGCCGTGACCATGCTCGATTCGATATGGATATGCGGATCGACCAGACCCGGCGCGATGATGCCGCCTTTCGCGTCATAGAGTTTCGTGCCGCCTGCCTTGTAGGTGCCGGCCGGCTTGACGGCGGCAATGCGGCCGCCGGAGATCCAGACTTCGCGGTCAGGCAGGATGCGCTCCGAATAGGTGGAAAGCACCCGTGCGCCCTGGATGACGAGGTCCGGCGCTATGCGACCGGAGGCGACATCCGCGAGCTTGCGGGTCATCGTTGCCAGTGGTGTAACGGAAAAGCGGGTAATGGCCATCTCGGAACTCCTTGTGATCGCGACAGTCTGGCCTTCCCGGCCCGAATGCGTGCCTTAGTGATAGTCCGGAATGCCCGGCATGGTGATGAAGCCGGGGAGCCGGCGGAAACGGCGCAGCCAGAGCCTGAGCGCCGGAAACTCCTCGTGGTCGATGTTGAAATCGCGCGACAGGGCGAAGCTCGGGATCAGCGCCAGATCGGCGATCGTCGGATAGTCCGCGGCAAACCAGTCCTTGCCCTCGATCTGGCGAAGCGTCATGTGGTCGTCCATGACGCGGAAGGCGGCGCGTGCGTCGGCCTTCAGGCGCTCCAGATGCCCGCCGACGGCAAAGACAGCGACCTCGCGCGCCTTGACAGCAGCCTGCAACGGGTCGGCGGCGAAGCCTAGCCACATCATGGTTGCCGAGAAGTCGGATCCATCGATCGGCAGCCATTTGCCCGAGGCGTCGTGGTTTCTGGCTAGATGGGCGAGGATTGCTTCCGCGCCGAAGATCACCGTCCCCTCCTGCTCGATGAACGGCAGCGTGCCGCAGGGGTTGAGCGCCAGAAGCGCCGGCGACTTTTCCTCGCGGCCGGGCAGCATGTTGACGGAATAGACCTCGTGCGCCACGCCGAGCATGGAGAGGAGCAGGCGGACGCGATAGCTGTTCTCGTCCAGTTCGTAGTTATAGAGCGTCAGGGCGGACATCAGGCGGCCTCGGCAACGGAAGTTTCAAGGGCGAGGCGGAGGGCCTGCGCATAGCGGGCGAGCGCAGCGATCGGCGCGCCGTCATTTGCCATCAGGTGCAAAGCGATCCTGGTGGAGCCCATGATCTGGATGGCGGCGAGCAGGCGGATTGGGCCGGAGGAGACGGAGAGATAGTCTTCCGAGATGGCTTCCATCGCTGGCGCTTCGTCCGATCCCGGCAGCGGCGTTACGCCGAGCGTCGCCAGCGCCTTCGCGGCGGTGCAATCGGCATAGAGGCTTCTGACGGGAACGAGCCCGGAAATCTCGGCGGGCAGCAAAGCGGGATCCGCATCCGCGGTCGCGCCGGCCCAGATCAGGCCGTTGCGTTCGGCGCTGGCAAAGGTCTGCATCCGGATTGTCTGCGGCACTTCGAGCTGCGGATGCGCCGGGATGTGGCGGCACTGGCCGGCCGTGTCGTATTGCCAGCCGTGATACAGGCAGGCGAGGTGATCGCCACGCACGAAGCCGAAGCTCATGCGCATGCCGCGATGTGGACAGCGGTCTTCCCAGACATGTGCCTTGCCGCCGGAATCGCGCCAGACGACCAGTTCCGCGCCGTTCACCACGGCGCCGGTCGAGGTGCTCGGCTCGATCATGTTGGAAAGTGCCACCGGCGACCAGATGGGTTGCGATGTCATCGTTTGAGTTCCCCTGAATTTGTGCTTCCGGACGCGATGTCCCGCCGCGTCACATCATGGATGATGCAGTCATAAGGGCCGAGGCTGCAGGCCATTTCGAACATGTCGATCAGCGCCTCGTCACCCGCCACCGTCACGTCGAAGAACCGCTCGCTGGCGGCTCCGAAGTTGATGCCGAGAGCCAGACGCTTCGCACGATGCTGCGCGAATTGCCGAAAGCTCGCCTGCTTGAGGTCGCCCGAAAACACGAATGCCACCTCAGCCAAGGTCATATGTCCTTGAGCTGTGATCATGGTCTGCGTGGTGTCCTGCCACTGTCATCTGACCGCCAAATCGGCATCCGCGAAAGCATTTGCCTATATTTTAATCATGCACTATTATTGTCCACTTTAGCGGCAGGGCAAGCGTCTTTTCAAGCAGTTTTTTCGTCGCACATGTTGCTTATTGCGCATCATTCTCGACGAATTTTTCCCACTATGCGGAACAAGTTGGTTTTGAAAATCTCCTGTTTGGCAGCGGTTTCAGCGTCAAGGAGAACGAGTTTTCAGCCCGTCGCCCGCCATTTCGTCGCCGCGAATAAAATCGCGGAGATACCTCCGACGCGTGAAGCGTGTTGCGCAACATGCACGGCAAGGTAGGCGGGGCGCCATCCCGATTTTCTGGCACGGATATTGCTGAAGTCAGCCACAGGGACAATCGCCCCACCGGTTTTTCGGGGCAGAGGTTCAACAAACAAAACAGGGGTTCACATGATCGACATTCGCAATCTATCCCGTCGCGGTTTCCTGAACATGACGGCAGCCGGCGGCGCGGCCGCGCTGATGTCCGGCACGCTTGCCCGGCAGGCTTTCGCAGCCCCCTTGCCGGCGGTGAAGGAAGAAGATGCCATCATCGGCTTCGGCCATGTCGGCCCGGTGACGGACGAAGGCTGGACCTGGGCACATCACCAGGGCGTGCTGGCGGTCAAGGAAAAGTATCCGAAGCTGAAGAAGATCCTTGAAGTCGAGAACGTTCCGTACTCGGCAGACGCAACCCGCACCTATCGCCAGTTCGTCAGCGAAGGCGCGAACATGATCTTCGATACGTCCTCCACCGGGGACTTTCTGCATGACGTCGTGAAGCGATCGCCGAAGGTCGCCTTCATGGAATGCGACGGCCGTACCGACATGCCCAACCTCGGCTGGTATTATCTCGCGCACTGGTACCCGACCTACGTCATCGGCGTCGCCGCCGGGATGATGTCGAAGACCGGCAAGCTTGGCTATGTTGCCTCCTTCCCGGTTCCGTCGGTCTTCTCCGGCACCAACGCCTTCCTGATGGGTGCACGCTCGGTAAACCCGAAGGCGACGCTGCAGACCATCGTCATCAATTCCTGGTTTGACCCGCAGGCAGCGGCGCAAGCCGGCACGGCGCTGATCGACAATGGCTGCGACTTCCTCTTCGGCATCATGGACGAAGCCGCCTATCTGCAGGTCGCTGAAAAGCGCGGTGTCTGGGCGGCCATGTGGAACACGGATATCCGCCGCTACGGGCCTAATTCCTACGTCTCCTCCGTCGTCATCGACTTCAAGGACTTCTATGTCGATCAGGTCGGACAGCGCCTCGCCGGCAAGTGGACGCCCTCGCAGACGATCCTGGCCATGGGCAAGGGTGTCGACCGCGACAAGTGGGGCGAGAAGGTTCCGGCCGACGTCGCCAAGGCGGCAGACGCCGTGCGCGACAAGATCCTCGGTGGCTGGTCTCCCTTTACCGGCGAACTGAAGGATGCCAAGGGCAATGTGAAGGTGCCCGCCGGCAAGACCATGTCGGAAGTCGAACTCTACCACTGGGATTGGTCGATCGAAGGCGTTTCGGGCCTTTCCGCCTGATCCAATTTTCGGGCGGTCCGGCTTCGTGTCGGGCCGCTCGGCCGCTTCTTGTCGTTTCGGCAAATTCCAACGATAGCCTCACCGGTCTTTCACGCATGCAAGACGAAATCACAGCCGCAGCTTCATCCCCGGGCACACCGCCGCGCGTCTATCTGAAGGGGATTGCCAAGTATTTCCCTGGCGTTATTGCCAACGAGAATGTCGATATCGAAGTTCTGCCCGGCGAAATCCATGCGCTACTCGGCGAAAACGGTGCTGGCAAATCCACGCTGATGAACATCCTCACAGGCATTTACCAACCGGATGCGGGTGAGATCATCATTGATGGTTATGCTCGCCAATTTGCCTCGCCGGTTCAGGCGATTGCCGCCGGGATCGGCATGGTCCACCAGCATTTCAAGCTCGTGCAGGCTTTCACGGTGGCCGAAAACATTCATCTCGGCTGGGAAGAGACGCCGAAGCGGACGTCTGCTGCAGTGCTCGAGGCGCGGACGGCGGAGCTTGCAAAGACATTCAATCTGCAGGTCAAGCCCGGTGCGCGGGTCAGCGACCTTTCGACCGGCGAGCAGCAGCGCGTTGAGATCCTCCGCGTGCTGTCTCGCAACGCCAAGATCCTCATCCTCGACGAACCGACGGCAGTGCTCACGCCCGCCGAGGCACGGGAGCTTTTCCGCGCGCTGCGCGATTTCGTCTCGCATGGAAACTCGGTCATCTTCATCAGCCACAAGCTGGATGAGGTGCTGGAAATATCAGATCGCATCAGCATCCTGCGGCAGGGGCGCAAGATCGCGACCGAAAAGGCTGCAGATTGCGATCCACGCATGCTCGCCAAGCTGATGGTTGGCCGCGATATCGTGCTGGACGACATGCGCGGCCGCGCGGCAAATGCCAAGCCCATGTCCGCCGAGCCGGTCCTAAAGGTCGCCGGACTCTCCGCGCTGGGAGATAACGGTCTCCCGGCGCTCCACGATATGAACTTCTCTCTCCGCGCCGGCGAAATTCTCGGCATTGCCGGTGTCGCCGGTAACGGTCAGCGCGAGTTGAGCCAGGTTTTGACCGGCGTCCGCCCGGCCTCGTCCGGTGAAATTATCATTGCGGGAAAGATGATGGCCGGTCTCAAGGCTGGCGAGTTCGCCGCCGCCGGTATCGGCCATATCCCCGAAGATCGGCTGCATAGCGGGCTGGCGCCGGCCATGTCGATCACCACAAATGCTGTCATGCGCGAATATGGCCGCCCGCCGGTCGCCAAGGGCGGCGTTTTCAGCCGCCAGGCGGCAGGAAAGCTCGCGCGGGAGATCGCGGCTGCCGCCGACGTCTCGATCCCCGATTTCGCCATGCCGATCCGCAATCTTTCCGGCGGCAACCAGCAGCGGCTTGTCGCCCGTCGCGAGATGCGCATCGCCGATCGCATCCTTGTTGCCGCCTATCCGAGCCGAGGGCTCGACGTCGGCGCGATCAACACGATGCTGCGCTATATCGTTGAACTGCGTGATGCCGGCGCCGGCGTGATCCTGATTTCCGAGGAACTGGAAGAGTTGCTGAACCTCTCCGACCGCATCGCCGTCCTCTTCGAAGGTCGCATCATGGGAATTCTCGACAACGACAATCTCGACATCGACGAGATCGGTCTGATGATGGGCGGCCGCATGCATGGACATGCGGGGGAGGCCGCCTGATGGCCTATCGGATCCAGCGTCTTCCCTCCTCCACGCCGCTCATCGCCTTTGCCGCGCGCGTCATAGCGGTCGTGGTGGCGCTTCTCGTTACGGCGCTGATCCTGGTCATGACCGGTCATAATCCCATCGATCTCGCGGGGGAGGTTCTGTCCTCCTCGCTCTTCGACAGCTTCGGACTTCAGGACCTCGGCGTGATCTTCATGCCTCTGATGCTGACCGGGCTTTCGGTCGCCATCGCGCAACAGATCGGGGCGTGGAATATTGGCGCGGAGGGCCAGTTCTATGCTGGCGCCTTCGCCGCAACGGCCATCGGCCTTTTCATTCCTGCGCCCGAATGGCTGAGCCTGATCCTGATGATGGTCGGTGGTTTCGCGGCCGGTGCGATCTGGATTCTCGTGCCCACGCTCGCAAAGGCCTATGCCGATGTTAGCGAGCTGATCTCGACGCTGCTTCTCAATTTCGTTGCGGCGTTAATGGTCTATTATGTTGCGACCGGTCCGTGGCATGACCGCATGACAAATTCCGCGACGCCGAAGGTTCAGGCGGAAATTCCGGAATTCTGGGGTGCCATCCATTGGGGCTTCCCCGTTGCAATCCTGCTCGCCATCGTTCTCGCGCTGGTGCTGAGCAACACGAAATGGGGTTATGAGGTTCGGCTTTCGGGCTCCAATCCCTCGGCAGCCAAATATGCGGGCATTCCGGTACGGCGACATCTGATCACGGTCATGCTGCTTTCGGGTGCCATTGCCGGCTTTGCCGGCATGCTGGAAGTGGCCGGCACGGTGCATCGCCTGCAGGGCGGAATTTCCAACAATTACGGCTATATCGGAATCATGGTGGCGGTTCTGGCGCGCGGCTCGCTCATCGGCGTGATCTTCGCCGGGGCCTTCATGGCCTTCATCCAGAATTCCGGGATCATTCTCCAAACGGAAGGTCTGACGACGTCGGCGGTGCTGGCGATGACCGGTCTCATCCTCTTCCTGACCGCCATCGGGGAAGAGCTTTCATACTACCGCATCACGCGGGACAAGGCTTAGGAGGGCGTGATGGAGCTGATCACCGGACTGCTCACGACCGCGTTTCTGGCTGGCGGCGTGCTGGCGCTCGCGGCCATTGGCGAGGTGCTGGCGGAGCGCGTCGGTGTCGTCAATCTCGGCGTCGAGGGCCTGATGGCGATGGGCGCG
The DNA here is from genome assembly GCA_900215285.1 of Ensifer adhaerens. Classification (NCBI taxonomy): domain Bacteria; kingdom Pseudomonadati; phylum Pseudomonadota; class Alphaproteobacteria; order Hyphomicrobiales; family Rhizobiaceae; genus Ensifer; species Ensifer adhaerens. Next base: position 454,969 of record OCMG01000002.1, on the reverse strand, counting down.
CTGACCGGCATCGCAGCCGTCACGGCGACGCATTCGCCCGTGCTCGGCTTTCTCGCGGCTCTGGCCATTGGCGCGCTCTTCGGAGCGGTCTTCGCCTTTGCCACCGTGATCATCAAGGCAAACCAGGTGCTTTGCGGGCTGGCCCTGACACTCATGGGGACGGGTCTCGCCCAGACCATTGGCCGAAGCTATTCCGGCATGCCGGCGGTCGCCACCTTCGAGCCGGTCGCTATCCCGCTGCTCTCTGATATCCCGATCCTCGGTAAGGCCTTCTTCTCGCAGAACATCCTGATTTATCTCATCTATCTGATCCTGCCGATCGGTCTCAGCTATCTGATGTTCTATACGCGGCATGGTATGAACATGCGCGCCGTCGGTGAAAATCCGGCTGCCGCAGATGCGGCCGGCATCTCGGTCAACAGGATCCGTTTCCTGTATGTGACCGCCGGTGCCGCGCTCGCTGGCGGTGCCGGAGCCTATCTCACGCTTGCTTTCGTGCCCTCATGGTCGGATGGCGTGATTGCCGGGCGTGGCTGGATTGCCGTGGCGCTTGTCATTTTCGCCGGCTATCGGCCCGGCATGGCGGCGCTGTCCGGTCTTCTTTTCGGGCTGATCACCGCGCTCGGCTTTGTCGGGCAGGCGAGAGGGTGGCCGATCGCGCCGGCCTTCCTTTCCATGCTGCCTTATCTCGGCACGCTCGGTTTCATCATCGTGCCGGTCATCGCGTGGCAGAAGATGCGCCGCGCCATGGCAGCTCCGGCGGCGCTCGGGGAGCCCTATTATCGAAATGTGCGCTAGCTCTGCGAGGGCAACACGCATAAGCTGATTTGACATCGCGGGCGCTCTTGACAACTAGGCATCGATCGCCGCGATTTATGACTAACATTTTAGTATTCATTCTATCCGACGGCTGGGAAAGGTGAAATCATGGTACAGGCAAGCGACAAGGCGTCCATCGATCAGTGGTACGTTATCGATACCGAGGCCCAGATCCCCTTCGGGACCTCGTCGAACCGGCTGCTGGGTTTCGACCTCAAGGTCATGCGCTCTGAGGCTGATGGCGTGACGGTCTATTGCGTCGGTCGCGTCAACCCGCTGCCGACCCGCCAGCGCTTCGGCTTTATCTGGACAACGCTCGGCGCGCCGGAGCGTGATGTCTTCCCGATGCCAGAAGCCGATGAGCCCGACCGACGCTATGTCCCTTGCGGGGTGGTTTCGGTAAAGGCTTCGGGCCTGCGCATCGTCGAGAACTTCCTGGACATGGCGCATTTTCCCTTCGTGCACACCGATATTCTCGGCTCCGAACCACATACGGAAGTCGAGCACTATAACGTCGAGATCCGCCGCGATGTGGATGAGGTCTGGGCGACGAACTGCCAGTTCTTCCAGCCGCAGGCGGCCCTTTCGGCGACCGAGGGCATCATGACGCAATATATCTATCGCGTGATGACGCCCTTCACGACGCTGCTCTACAAGACCTGCCCCAATTCCGCCAATCGCTGGGATCTGATCTGCCTGTTCGTGCAGCCGGTCGATGTCGATCGCTGCCGTGCGCATCCGGTCATGTATCTGATCGACGACGTCTCCACGACGAGTTCGCTGATCGAATTCCAGCAGCTCATCTTCCTGCAGGATCGCATCATTCTGGAAAACCAGCGCCCGGTTCTGCTGCCGCTGGAGCCGCGCTCGGAAATTCCGACGCGCGCGGATGCGTCCTCCATTGCCTATCGCCGCTGGCTGAAGGAAAAGGGCGTGACCTACGGCACCAGCGCGCAGGCTGCCTGAAACATGACGCTCCGAAACAGGTGGCTTCTGGCGCGAGGGTTCCACGCGCCGGTTTGTGATGAGGTGGAAGTCCTGGACGATGTCCTGATTGCCATCGGCCCCGATGGTGTGATCACGGAGCTGGTCTATCCGAGCGAAAGACACTTCGACGCGCGGAAATCCGAAGCGGAACAGCAGGGCAATTTGGAGAGGCTTCCAAGCGCCAGCTACATTCTGCCGGGTTTCATCGATTGCCACGTCCATGCGCCGCAATATCCGCAACTGGGCTCCGCGCTCGATGTGCCGCTGGAGGTTTGGCTGCACAAGTATACGTTCCCCCTCGAGGCCCGTTTCGCCGACTTGGCGTATGCCCGCCGCGCCTATGATCTGCTGGTGACGGATCTGCTCGCGAATGGAACGACGACAGCGCTTTACTTCGCGACGATCCATCAGGACGCGACACGCTTGCTCGCCGATATCTGCCTTGCGAAGGGCCAGCGCGCCCTTGTGGGCAAGGTGGCTATGGACCATCCCGAAAACTGCCCGGACACCTATCGTGATGCCACTCCTGAAGCGGCGATTGAAGGCACCCGCGCGCTGATCGATCACATCTTCGCGCATCCGGACAATGGCGAGGGTCTGGTCAAGCCTGTCATCACGCCGCGCTTCATTCCGGCCTGCACGGATGCGGCGCTGGAGGGGCTTGGACGCCTGGCGCAGGAATGCGGCTGCCATGTGCAGACACATTGTTCCGAGAGCGATTGGGCGCATGGCTATGTGCTGGACCGCCACGGCATGACAGACGCGGAGAGCCTCGACCGTTTCGGTTTGCTGGGCCGTCATACGATGCTGGCGCATTCCAATTTTCTGACGGCGTCCGACATGGAGCTTCTGAAGGCTCGCGGGACGGCAGTGGCGCATTGTCCGCTTTCGAATGCCTTCTTTGCCGGCGCGGTCTTCCCGCTGCGTGCGGCGCTGGAAAAGGGGCTGAATGTCGGCCTCGGCACGGACATATCCGGCGGCCCGAGTGCTTCGATGTTCGAGGCGAGCCGCAATGCGATCACGGTGTCGCGCATGCTGGAAACGGGTGTTGATCCGGAAAAACCTGTGGCCGAGCGCGCGTCAGGTCAGCCGACACGCATCGATTTCCGTCATGCATTCCATATTGCGACCGCCGGCGGCGCGAAGGCGCTGGATCTGCCGGTCGGGCAATTTGTGCCGGGTTATGCCTTCGATGCGATCCTGGTCGACTGCAACGCGCCGGGCGGGACCATCCGCCTCTGGGACGAAGCCGAGACCGGCGACGATCTCCTGCAGCGGATCATCTTCACCGCCTCGAAGGGCAATATCGCCAAAGTCTGGGTCGCCGGCCGCGAGGTGGCCGGAACGCAGGTTGCCGTTTAAGCCGCGTGACGCGAGAACCGGCCGAAGGCGCCGCGTGAGAAGCACAATGGTTCGCCCTCCCGATGCGCGGCGCGTAGTACGCGGGCAATCAGGATCGTGTGGTCGCCTTCGTCATGCAGCGAGGCGCGGGCGCATTCGAAGCGGGCGAGCGTGTTATGGATCACCGGCGCGCCCTGATCGTTCAGTGACCAGTCGAGGTCTTGGAAGCCTGTGCCGCCACGGGTGAAGCGGCGCATGATATCGTCCTGATCGGCCTCCAGAATATGGATGACGCTGTGCTCCGCCTCGGTGAAGAGGCCGTGGCGTGCGGAAGCGCGGTCGATGGACCAGAGAACGAGCGGCGGCGTCAGCGAGACGGAGGCGAAGCTGTTGACCGTGATGCCGGTCGGCCCGTCTGCGCCCGTGACGGTCACGACGGCAACGCCGGTCGTGAACGCGCCGAGCGCCGAGCGCAGTTGCCGCGCATCGCTCTCGCCGGGAACGAAGATCTGTTCGGGAACGCGGTCAACTGTCGCCGCCGTCGTCATCAGGGCACCTCTTTTCCGATTGCCAGCGTGTAAAGTTCAAACCATGTCTGCCGGTCGATTTCGACCTTGGCGGCTTCGCCGATCCGGGCGATGCGCGCGAGATTGTTGGTGCCAAGCACGGGCGCGATGCGGGCCGGATGCGCCAGCAGCCAGGCCACAGCTACGGCCGCCTCATCCACACCCTGTTCTCCGGCAATGCGCTTGAGCGCTGCGGCAAGCGCCGGCTTCGACCCATCCATGAGCCCGCCGCCGCCAAGCGGCGACCAAGCCATCGGCACGATCATCCTCTCTTGCAGATAGGCGAGATCGCCATTCGTGAAGGGCTCCGTACAGGCAAGGCTCAGTTCGATCTGGTTGACGGAAAGGTTGTTCTCCATCGAAGACTGAAGCAGCGAGAAATCCCACGGGCGGAAGTTCGAAACGCCGACCGCACGGGCCTTGCCGGAGTTCAAGAGGGCATCGAGCGCCGGGCCTGTTTCATCCGGATCCATGAAGGGATCGGGGCGGTGGATCAGCAGCAGGTCGACATGATCGGTGCCGAGTTCCTTCAGCGAGGCTTCAAGCGAGGCCGTGATGTGGGCGGCGCTCGTGTCATAATATTTGACGCGCGCAGCCGCGTGGCGGCCAACCGGCGCGACGATATCGCACTTCGTGACGATCTCGATCTGGTCGCGCAGTGACGGCGTCGCCTTCAGCACGCGGCCGAAGAGGCCTTCGACCGTGTAGCCGCCATAGATGTCGGCGTGGTCCATCGTGGTGATGCCCTGGGCAAGGCAGGCATCCAGCTTGGCGCGGATGTGGGCATCCGACGTGTCCGCGTCATCGCCCAACCGCCACATGCCGTAGACGAGGCGGCTGAAGGTGAGATCGGGTGTAATATCAATGCGTTCCATCAGCGGCGAACTCCGGTTCCAAGCGGCGTCGCCGGGGTTTCGGCGGGCACGCGTCCATATTCATGCGGCAGCGAACAGGTTTTCAGCTGCGGCAGAACCTTGGTGCCGAAATGTTCGGCCTCGTCAAGATGCGGATAGCCGGAAAGGATGAAGGCGCGGATACCCATCTTGCGATAGGCCTCCAGTTCCGAAAGCACCTGGTCGGTCGAGCCGACAATCGCTGCCCCGCAGCCGGAGCGTGCCCGGCCGATGCCGGTCCATAAGTGAGGCTCGATATAGCCGAACTGGTCGGCCAGCTCGCGGGCGCGGGCCTGATGGGCAACGCCGAGCGAAATGGAATCATGCGCCCGCTCGCGGATCAGCTTGCCGTATTCGTCATCGAGCTTGGAGACGATGTGATCCGCATATTCGCGGGCTTCTTTCTCGGTGTCGCGCACGATCATGTGGACGCGAAGTCCGTAATCCAGCGTCCGGCCATGGGCGGCGGCGCGCTCGTTCACGGCCTTCATGCGCTCGGCAAGCTGGTCCTTCGTCTCCGGCCACATGAGATAGACGTCGCATTGGGCGCCGCAGAGTTCCAGTGCATCGGGCGAATAGCCGCCGAAATAGAGAAGCGGGCCGCCATTCTGCTGATAGGGGCGGGCGGGGTCTGTGGGCACGTTCTTGAAGTTGTAGACCTCGCCCTCGAAATCGATTTTATCGCGCGTCCATGCCTGACGCAGGATTTCCACGACTTCATGGCTGCGCCGGTAGCGGAACGCGCTGTCGGCGACTTCGCCGGGGAAGTCCGATGAGATGACGTTCAGCGTCAGTCGGCCCTTCAGCATGTGGTCGAGCGTGGCGACGGTGCGCGCCAGCATGATCGGCTGCATCTCGCCGCAGCGTATGGCGGCGAGCATGTTGATCTTCTCCGTGATCGGCGCGCAGGCGGCGACGAATGAAAGCGTGTCCTGTCCGACCTGATAGGAGGAGGGGCAGAGAATGTTGCGGAAGCCCAAGCCTTCGGCGGTCTTCACGATGTCCGAGCAATGCTCGAAGCTCGAGCGCAGGCGGCCGTCCGGCACGCCCAGATATTCGTAATCATCGGAACACAGAGCTGCAAACCAGGACACTTCGGCGGCGTCGAGATCGGCGGATGTGACGGGAACGACCGTCATGATTTTTTCCTCCCGGATGCACATTTTTCTCTTGCCTAACATCAAGTTTGATGTAGATCAATAGTGTATCAATTTTTCATTCCAGCGGTTGGGAGGTCGCGGAAACCATGAATTCCACCGCCGGCAGCCTGCCCATCTATGTCCAGATCGCCGAGCTTCTGGTGCGCGACATCGCCGCCAACCGGCTGATCGACGGCGAGCGACTGCCGCCGGAACGGGACATGGCCGCAGGCCTCGGCATTGCGGTTGGAACGCTGCGCAAGGCGCTGGCTGAGCTAGAGAAGCGCGGTCTGCTGGAGCGCCGTCAGGGGTCGGGCAATTACGTCCGCGCCGTCAGCGATCCGCAAAGCGTCTACGCCATGTTCCGCCTCGAACTCATCGAGGGCGGCGGGCTGCCGACGGCGGAAATCCTGAGTGTCGTGCGGCGGGAAAAGCCGGTGGACCTGCCGGAATTCGGCGCGTCATCCGAGGCTTGGCGCATTCGCCGCCTGCGCCGTCTTTCGGGCAAGCCTGCTGCGCTGGAGGAGATCTGGCTCGATGCCGGCATCGGCGCGGGCTTCAAGGTCGAGGACCTGTCTGAGTCGCTCTACCTCTACTATCGCCAAAAGCTCAATCTCTGGATCGTGCGGGCAGAAGATCGCATTGGCCTCGGCGCTGTTCCCGAATGGCGGCCTGAAGAATTCTCCATGCCCGCCGGATCGCCCGCGCCGCAGGTGCTGCGCATCAGCCAGGATCAGCATGGCGCCAAGGCGGAAGTCTCCCATACCTGGTTTGACCCGGAAATCGCCCGCTATGTGGCGCGACTGAAATAGGACTGTGAAATGACGACGTTGAACTACGGATTGATAGGCTGCGGCATGATGGGGCAGGAGCATTTGCGCAATATTGCGCTGCTCCCCAATGCCCGCGTCGCCGCGATTTTCGAGCCGGACGCGGGGATGCGCGCGATTGCGGCAGGGATGGTGCCCGATGCGGTCATGGCGAATTCGATTGCCGATGTTCTGGCGGTCAAGGACGTCAATTGCCTGCTGATCGTCAGCCCGAACTACATGCATCTCGGCCAACTCGAAGAGATCGCAGCGATCCGCCCAGTGCCCATTCTGTGCGAAAAGCCGCTGTTTACAGACCCTGCTGATGCTCCGCGCTTGGCAGCCCTTCGCGCAGCATATCCCGCGCCGATCTGGGTGGCGATGGAATATCGCTACATGCCGCCGGTCGCGCGGCTGGCGGAAGAGGCGGAAGCCGCGACCGGCGGCATCAGGATGCTGACGATCCGCGAGCATCGCTTTCCCTTTCTCGAAAAGGTCGGCGACTGGAATCGCTTCAACCGCAACACCGGTGGGACGCTGGTCGAGAAATGCTGCCATTTCTTCGATCTCATGCGCTTCATCCTCAAGTCCGATCCCGTCCGCGTCATGGCTTCGGGCGGCCAGGCGGTGAACCATCTGGACGAGGTTTATGACGGCCAGCGCTCCGACATCTGGGACAATGCCTATGTGATCGTCGACTTCGCTTCCGGCGCGCGGGCCATGCTGGAACTCTGCATGTTTGCCGAGGGTGCGCGCTACCAGGAGGAGATTTCCGCCGTCGGGCCGAAGGGCAAGATCGAGGCGCATGTGCCAGGGCCGGGCCGCTTCTGGCCGGATCATCTCGGCGAGCCGCCGGTGCCACAGGTCGTCGTATCGCCGCGCGAGCCGAAGGGGCCGCGGCTGGTCGAAATTCCCGTCGATCCGCAATTGCTCGCCGCCGGCGACCACAATGGCTCGACCTTTTACCAGCATCAGCGTTTCCAGCGCGCGGCGCTGGGTGAGCAGCAGGTGGAGGTCAGCCTTGAGGATGGCTGGTGGGCGGTCGCCATGGGCATGGCCGCGCAACAATCTGCAGCGACCGGCCAGGCCGTGCGGCTCGATCAGGTCGCCTACGGGGTGAAGCGTTGAGCCTCCGGCTCACATCATTGACGATTGCGCACCCGCGCCGTGGAATGCCGTTCCACGATGTGGCAGGCGAGTTCTATGCGTCGCGCAGGCGTCGCATTGCCGCTTACGGCGTCAAGCAGAAGATCGAGCGCGGTGGCACCGATCTCGTGCATGGGAACATGGATGGAGGAGAGTGGCGGGTTGTAGAATGCCGCCTGCGGCAGGTCGTCCATGCCGATGACGGAAACGTCACCGGGAACGGAAAAGCCCGCCTTTTGCACGCCCATCATTGCGCCCGCGGCAAGGCTTTCGCCGGCGGTCAGAACGGCTGTGAAGTCCAGGCCGTGTTCAGCAATGCGCCGCTCGATGGCGGCGGCGGCGAGCTCGGGCAGCCAGTCCTCCACCTCGACGGTCAGATCGTCAAAGTCGCGGATACCTTTGGCGAAAAGCGCATCGCGCCAGCCCTCGAATCGACGTTCGATGGTGCGGCGGCCGCGGCGCATGAGAAACAGGATTCGCTCGTGCCCGAGCGATTGCAGATATTCCGCGCCGATCCGCGCGCCGGACCGATTGCAGGGCGTGACGCTAGACAGCCGCATGAGCGGATCGTCGCTATTGATCAGGACAACGGGCTTGCCGAAGTCGCGGCTCAGCGCCAGAGCGTTTTCGTCGTCGATGGTGAGAAACAGGAAGCCCGCGACGCTTTCATCGGTCAGCGCGTCCCGCAAGCCTTCAATGTCTCCCGGCGCGCCGGAAATGGGGCGTGTCACGATCTCGACACCCAGCGTTTCGGCGCGCTGATGCAGCCCTTGAAGAACCTGCGCGGTGAACTGGTTTCGGACGTAGTCGATCATCGCGACGCTGCTCGCTGCCAGGATGATCTTCTGGCCGCTGACGGAGGTGGGCACGCTGTAGTTCAGTGCCTTGGCCATCTCCATGACCTGTGCGCGGATTTCGGGCCGTACACCCTTCTCCCCGGCGAGCGCTCGCGAGGCCGTGCTCATCGACACGCCGCAGCGCGCCGCGATGTCTTCCAGCCGGACCTTCCGGCTCGGTTTGCCTCTCTTGCCAACGCTGCTCATGCCGTCTCCTCACAGATCTCAGCGCCGAGACTGCAAGAAATTTTCATATTGCGCAAGAATTTTCGTTGTGCCAGTTTTCTTCCCAAGCCATCCGGCGCGCCTTCCAGGCTGCAAGAGGTGGTGCGATACGGGAGGAAATCGATATGACGCCTCAGGCAAGCGTTCTCAAAGAGCGCCTGGACCGGCTTGTGCAGGGCATGACCCAACTTAGCCACGACGGCCGCTACAACGAGCCCAATCTGGACGGCACCGCAGGCGACTATATCAGCTTCAATTCCTGGGAATGGCCGCAGGGCGTTGGTCTCTATGGCCTCGTTCGTTTGTGGATGTTCAACCGCGACCCCGCCCTGAAGGCGCTGATCGAGAATTGGTTTGATGGCCGCATCGCAGCCGGTCTTCCCAAGCTCAATATCAACACGACTGCCCCCATGCTGCCGCTTTCGCTTCTCTGGCGCGAGACGGGTGAGGAGCGCTGGCGCGGCGAACTCGACAGGTGGGCGGATCGCGTCCTGTCCGAAATGCCACGCACGCCGGAAGGCGGAATTCCGCATATCGTTTCCGACAAGATCAACGACCGCGAGCTCTGGGACGACACGCTGGTCATGGTAGGCCTTTTTCTCGCCTCCTATGGCCAGACGAGCGGCCGGCACGAACTGGTTGATGAAGCCTGCCATCAGTTCCTTCTTCACACCCGCTATCTGGCCGACACCAAGACCGGTCTCTGGTTCCACGGCTGGACCTTCGACGGACGGCACAATTTCGCCCGCGCGCTCTGGGGTCGCGGCAACAGCTGGATCACGGTCGGTATTCTCGACCTGATCGAAATGGCCGACATACCAGCCCCGATCCGCACATTCCTGCTCGGCGTGCTGGAAGCGCAGATCGAGACGCTGCTGAAGCTTCAGGCGCCGTCCGGCGCATGGCACACGCTGCTCGACGACCCGACCTCATACGAGGAAATCTCCGCGACCGCCGGTTTCGGCTACGGCCTGATGAAGGCGGCGCGCCTCGGTATCGGACCGAAGGGCTGCCGCGAGGCGGGGCTCAAGGCGCTTAGCGTCGTTCTTGCCAATATCGACGACAACGGCACCGTCGCCAACGTCTCCTACGGGACGCGCATGGGCCACGACCTGCAGTTCTACAAGGACATTCCGATCGAGCCGACCGGCTACGGTCAGGCGCTGGCCATCCTCTGCCTCACTGAGGCGCTTTCCCATGTAGACGAGAAGGAGGCGGCGGCATGACCATGCGCGTTCTCTACGGTGTATCGCCCAACGATATCAAAACCTTCGACACGGAGCGCCTCCGCGCCGAATTCCTGATCGAAGGCCTTTATCGCCCCGGCCATATCGAATTCGCTTATACGCATGTCGATCGCATGATCGTCGGCGCGGCAACGCCCGCCGCCGAGCCGCTGTCCTTCGGCGATGGTGCTGAAATCGGAACGCCGCTCTTCTTCACAGCGCGCGAAATGGGTGTCGCCAATCTCGGTGGCGCGGGCAAGATCACGGTTGATGGCGAGACCTTCGCGCTCGCCAACCGCGACGTTCTCTATATCGGCCGGGGGGCCGAAAAGGTGACGCTGACCAGCGACGATCCGGCCAAGCCCGCGCGCTTCTATATGAACTCGGTTCCTGCTGGCCGCGATATTCCGCACCGGCTGATCACGCAGGCCGAAGCCAAGGCGCTGGATCTCGGTGAAGAGGTTCGCTCCAACAAGCGCCGCCTGCGCATGTACATTCATCCCGAGGTCGCCCCGTCCTCCCTCCTTTTGATGGGGATCACCGATCTCGCACCCGGAAGCATCTGGAACACCATGCCCCCACACCTCCATGAGCGGCGCATGGAAGCCTATTGCTATTTCGACCTCGACGAGGCCGACCGGGTCATTCATCTGATGGGCCGTCCGGACGAGACGCGCAACCTGATCGTCGCCAATGGCGATGTTGTGATCTCGCCCGCCTGGTCGATCCATATGGGTGCCGGCACCGGCCCTTATGCCTTCGTCTGGGGCATGACCGGTGAAAACCAGGCCTATACCGATGTCGATCCCGTTCCCGTGGCTACACTGAAATGAACACGCACATGACCTCTTTTGCGACCGATCACCTGAAGCGTCCTCTGCCCGCTGGCGCGCCGATCACCTATTGGCAGCTCGGGAGCACGGCGGAGGCGCGCTATGACGTGCCGGACCAGCCGATGAAGGGGGAAATGGATCCCTTCTTCTTCCTGACCAAGCACAAGAACTTTATCCCGCATGAATATCCCTGCCGCACGGCTTTCGGCGTCGAGCGCCGCGGCAAGCGTCCCGAAGTTACGAGCGAATTTGCCCTCTCACGCTTCTGGCTGCCCTTCGGCTCGCCGCGCGTCGATCTCTCCGGCTTCTGGTTCCGCCCGACCGTGATCGGTACATGGGCCACGACCGCTATCGAGGCGGAAATCGCCGGCGAAGCGCTCCTGCGTCTCGGCACCTGCGGCGGGGCTGTTCTCTTCGTGAATGGCGCGGAAATCGGCTTCATGGCCGATTATGTCCGGAACCTCGAAGCAAAGAAGGATTTCGCCGTCTCGCTGAAAGCCGGTCTCAACGAGATTTCCGTCTTCTTCGACGATCTGGCCGAGCGCGATGCGCGCTATTTCTTCCAGATGGACTACGTCTCCGGTCCCTCCGCTCAGCAGGCGCTGCCGGTTCCGGGCAAGGGCGCCACTGCCGCCGCGATCGAAGCGGCGCTGGACGACATGCATTTCGAAAAGCCGGCGTATCGCGCCGGTGACGTGGCGCTGGTGACAGGTGCTGCGCTGCCGGTTTCGGCTGAAGCGCATGTGACGGTCGAAGGCGATTTCATGTCGCGCGAGGAGCCGATGCGTCTCGCGCTGACGCTCAATGCCGGCCAGACCCGGCTTTCGCTGGGCGAGGCTTCTGCCCTTCCCTCCGACTTTCGCCATTTCCATGTCAGCCTCTCGGCGGATGGCTTCACCGCTGCGCGAGTCTTCGGTGTCGAAATCTGCCATGCCGAGCGTCAGGGCGAAGCGAGTTCGGCTCTTGCCGACCGCATCACCGAAACGCTGACCGAGATTTCCGAATTCGGCGAACCGGACAATGTCATGGCGCTGGCGCGCCTCGCCTCCGGGCGCTACGGCGCAAAGACCGACGCGATGATCGCCGCAACCCTGCCGACCATCGTCGACTGCCACGACTGCGCCGACTTCGCACTCGTGCCACTGCTCTGGTGCCGCACGGCATATGGCCAGCATATCGACCCGGATGTGGTTGCGCAGATTGACCGCGCCATTCTCTCCTACCGCTACTGGATGGATGAACCGGGCAATGACGTGCAGTGGTATTTCTCCGAAAACCATGCGCTGCTGTTCCATACGGCCTGCTATCTGGCCGGCGCGCTGCATCCGAAGGAGCGGTTTGTCCGCTCCGGCCGCCTCGGCGCGGAACAGTCGGCCATCGGTCTCCAGCGCGTCCGCGCCTGGCTAGACCATTTCGAGAAATGGGAAATGGCCGAGTTCAACTCCGCGCCATATTTCCCCATCGACCTCAAGGGTCTGACGGCGCTCTTCGCGCTGGCGCCCGATGAGGACGTGCGCGAGCGCGCCCGCAAGGCGATCGTTCGTCTCGTCACCATCGTCGCCCGTTCCGCCCATCATGGCATCCTGACGGGTGCGCAAGGCCGCTCCTACGAGCATACGCTCCGCGCGGCCGGCTCGCTGGAGCTCTCGGGCATTGCCCGCCTCATCTGGGGTAAGGGCAATTACGGCCGCCGCGTTCATGCGCTGCCGCAGATGGCGATTTCGCTGCGCGATCATGGACTGGAAATCCCGACGGCGCTTGCCGCCGTTGCCGACTGGCGCTCGCCGGAAGGTCAGGAATGGGTCTTCGCGCAGGGCGAAAACCGCATCGCCAAGCTCTATCACTACAAGACCGCGCATTACGCCATGGGCACGGCGGCGCATTACCGCTGGAACGAATGGGGTTACCAGGAAACCGTGCTACAGCTTCGTCTCGGCGAGAATGCCGATGCGCAGATCTGGATCAACCATCCGGGCGAGACCATCCATTCCGGCTATGGCCGACCGTCCTATTGGGGCGGTTCGGGCACGCTGCCGCGCCTGCATCACTATCGCGGCCTTGCCGTTCTCATATTCAACTGCGCGGCTGAACAGCCGGGCTTCTCGCACGCCTGGTTCCCGCGCCAGGAATTCGACACCTCGTCCGTCAAGGGCGATGTCGCCGTGGCGCGCTCGGGTCAGGGCATGGTGCTGCTCAAGGGTAGCAGCCCGTTTGCGGACGTCGAAACCGGTCCGACTGCCGGCAACGAGCTTCGCATCGACGGGCACCGGACCGCCTGGATCGTCCGTCTGGGCGATCAGGGATCGGAGCACGAATTTGCCAGCCGCTTCGCCGGGCTTTCGATCTCGGAAGACGCGGACGGCGTATTGACTATCCAGGACCCCGAATACGGAACGGTGCTCTGCCATGCAGACGGTCGCACCGAGGCCGAAGGCCGCGTGCTGAATCCTGCCGACTGGAGCGTCGAGGGTGAGGCAAGAAACATGACGCACGGGGGCTGATCCCCGCGTGAGACAAGCCGGGCTGGCGGAGGAGGGTCCGCGGTCCGGTCAATTGACGGATGAAACCGTCCATCGAAGGAGGAGACGATGATGAAGAGCATTTCCATTCTGGCAGCCGCAGGTCTTGCACTGCTGTCGAGCACGGTAGCCTTTGCAGGTGACGTGCGTATCATGTGGTATTCGGACGGCGTCGAAGGGCAGGTTTTCAAGGACCTGATCGCCAAATTCCAGAAGGAAAATCCGGATATCAAGGTGACCGTTGACGAGGTGGCCTATTCGACGATCAAGGAACAGCTGCCGGTGCAGCTCGCGGCCGGCAACGGCCCGGATATCGCGCGTGTCACGAACCTGAAGTCGCTGTCGCAATACTGGCTGGACCTCACGCCCTATCTGAAGGATGTGGACTTCTGGAAGAAGAACTATGGCGACCAGATGGACTGGATGCGGCCGGACGGCTCGAACATCATTCCGGGCTTCATGACGCAGATCACGCTGACCGGCGGTTTCGTCAACAAGACGCTGTTCGATCAGGCCGGTGTGGCGCTGCCGGGCGAGAAGGCGACGTGGGATGACTGGGTTGCGGCGTCCGAGAAGGTCGCCAAGAGCCAGCAGGTGCCTTATGCATTTGCCATAGACCGCTCGGGCCACCGCATCACCGGCCCGATGATTTCCTATGGCGCGAACTACATCGGCAAGGACGGGATGCCGGCTCCGCTCGACGAGGGCGCGAAGGCCTATCTCAACAAGCTCATCAAGTGGAACGCCGACGGCGTCTCCGACAAGGATGTCTGGGTTTCGGCCTCGGGCACGACCTACAAGCCGGCTGCGGATGACTTCATCAACGCTCAGGTGGTGATGTATTATGCCGGCTCCTGGCAGATCCCGAACTTCATGACCAAGATCGGCACGAATTTCGACTGGGTCGCCATCGGCAGCCCCTGCGGGCCGACCGCCTGCACCGGTATGCCTGGCGGTGCTGGCCTTGTGGCGATGAAGGACACGAAGAACCCGAAGGATGTGGCCAAGGTCATGGACTTCCTGGCGTCCACCCCGGTCGCCAAGGAATTTGCCGAACGGACACTCTTCCTGCCGTCGAACAAGGAAGTTGTGGCCGGTGGTCTCGACTTCAAGACGGACAACAAGTTTGCCAAGGAAGCGCTGAACACCTTCGTGAAGGCGACGACGACGACGGCTCCGGAAGCGCTGAAGCTTCCGGGCTGGAAGTGGTCCGACACCTATTACGGTGCTCTGGTCAGCCGCATCGGACAGGCCATGGCTGGCGAAATGACGGCTGACGAAGCCTTCAAGCGCATCGACAGCGACATTGCTGAAAAGGTGAAGGCTGCCAAGTAAGGCGCTTTTCCGGTGCGCGGGACGGAGGTTGCCGCGCACCGGACACTTGAATCAGATAAGGGAGGGCACATCATGAAAGCCAATGGGCTTCTGTCGGCGTCGCAAGCGGCCTTGATGGCCGTGGTGGGCCGTCTGATGGGCATTGTCGATGTGCCGTTGCGCTATCTCCAGCGCAAGACTGGGCAGAGCGGCATGGCCGCCTTCTTTCTCGCACCGAACATGGCGATCTTTGCCGTCTTCGTGCTGGTGCCCTTCGTCATCAATTTCGTCTATTCGTTGACCGGTGGCTCGGCCATTTTCCTGAGCGATCGCAGTTTCGTGGGCGCGCAGCAATATTCCGAGATCTTCGCCTGCGGCAATTATCTCGATCCGAATTCCTGCAAGCAGGACGTATTCTGGATTGCGGCGGGCAATACGGCCGCCTTCGTCGTGCTCCAGGTCTCACTGATGATCGTGGCTGCGCTCATCACGGCGCTGATCCTCAATCGCGAAATCATCGGGCGCAGCTTCTGGCGCGCCGTCTTCTTTTTCCCGGTGCTTTTGTCGCCGGTCGTCACGGGCCTCATCTGGCGCTGGATTTTCCAGAGGCAGGGCGTGCTCAACGCCGTGATGCAGGGACTGGGGCTCGAGCCGCATGACTGGCTGACCGAGCGCAACAGCGCCTTCTTCGCCTCTATCGGCGTGTCGATCTGGGCGCATGTCGGCTTCTACACGCTGATCCTGCTCGCCGGGCTTCAGGCGATCCCGAAGGACCTCTATGAGGCCGCGCAGATGGATGGGACCAGCCGCCAGCGCGTGTTCTGGCGCATCACGCTACCGCTTTTGATGCCGAATCTGATCGTTGTTCTGGTTCTGGCGCTGATCAAGGCCGTGCAGATTTTCGACGAGGCCTTCGTGCTGACCCATGGCGGGCCGGGCACCAGCACCATGTATCTCGTCCAATATATCTACGAGACCGGGTTCGCCTCGGAGCTTCGCAATCCGGGTTTGGCGGCGGCTGCCTCCATCCTGATGGGTGCGGTGTTGGTCGTGCTGACGCTCGCCCAGATGGCCGCCTCGCGGAAGAATGAAAAGAAGGGGGCACGCTGATGGCGCGCGCTGTGGAATTTGTCACGCGCCGGCGCGGCGCCAGCGGTTCGGGCAAGGGCTGGCACTGGACGGATGTCTTCACCTGGGTCTGGCTGATCGGCGGGCTGTTCATCATGTTCGCGCCGGCCGCGTGGTTGACGCTCTCGTCGTTCAAGACTTCGGCTGCCCTGTCCGAGTTTCCGCCGACGCTCCTGCCTTATGTCACGGAGACGGTGAAGGTTGCCGGGAGCGACAAGCCGCTACCGCTCTATGATGTGACCTTGCCGGATGGCAAGACGGCACGGCTGGTTGAGTTGCGGCGCATCGGCGTCATCGCGCAGATGGCCGATCCCGCGAAACCGGAAACCGTCATCAAGGTCAACATCAAGGACCGGAAGCCCGTCCAGAAGCTGCATTTCGAGACGTCGAACTACACCGAGCCCTTCGTGCATTTCGACTTCCTGCGCTACCTTTGGAACTCGGTCTTCGTGACGGTGACGGCGACGCTGATCACGCTGCTGGTCAATTCCATGGCGGCTTTTGCGCTTTCCAAATACCAGTTCCGTGGCCAGAACGCGGTTCTCATCGTGATCGTCGGCACGCTGATGGTGCCGCTCGCCGTCATCATGGTACCGCTCTATTCGGTGGTCTCGTCGCTCGGTCTGCTCGACACGCTCTGGGGCGTGATCCTGCCGACCGTGGCGACGCCCACGGGCGTCTTCCTGCTGCGGCAATATATGCTGACCATCCCGGATGAGCTGATCGATGCCGCGCGCATGGACAAGGCTTCCGAATGGCAGATCTACTGGCGCATCGTGCTCCCACTGTCTGCGCCTGCGCTGGCCGTTCTCGCCATCTTTTCGGTTGTCTGGCGCTGGAATGACTTCCTCTGGCCGCTGATCGTTCTCAGTCGCTCGTCGCTCTACACGCTGCAGGTTGGCCTCAACGTCTATTCCGGCCAGTTGAACGTGCAGTGGCACTTCATCCTGGCGATGACCGTCGTCACCATGATCCCCGTCGTCCTCGTCTTCGTGTTCCTGCAGCGCTTTATCGCGCGGGGCATCGCGACCTCGGGCCTGAAGTAAGGAATTTCCCATGGGCCGTATCACGCTCGAAAAAGTCACCAAGTCCTTTGGCGCCGTTGATGTCCTGCATGGCATCGACCTGGATATTCGCGAAGGCGAGTTTGTTGTCTTCGTCGGCCCGTCCGGCTGCGGGAAATCGACCTTGCTCCGTCAAATCGCAGGGCTTGACCGTCCTTCCAGCGGCGAAATCCGCATTGACGGAACGCTGGTCAACGATGTGCCTGCCTCCGACCGTGGGCTGGCCATGGTCTTCCAGTCCTATGCGCTCTATCCGCATATGAGCGTACGCCAGAACCTCGCCTTCGGGCTTGAGAATGCCCGCATGCCGAAGGCCGAGATCGACGCGCGTATTGCGGAAGCCGCCCGCATGCTGGAGATCGGCGACTATCTGGAGCGCCGCCCGGGTCAGCTTTCTGGCGGCCAGCGCCAGCGCGTCGCCATCGGCCGCGCCATCGTGCGCAACCCGACGGCCTTCCTGCTCGACGAGCCGCTGTCGAATCTCGATGCAGAACTGCGCATCTCCATGCGCGCCGAGCTTGCCGCTCTTCATGCGCGGCTCAAGACGACGATGATCTATGTGACGCATGACCAGATCGAGGCGATGACGCTCGCCGATCGAATCGTTGTCTTGCGCAAGGGGAGGGTGGAGCAGATTGGCTCGCCGCTTGAGCTTTATAATCGGCCGGCCAACCGTTTCGTGGCCGGCTTCATCGGCGCGCCGAGCATGAATTTCCTGTCGGGCCGGATCGAGGGTGTGAGCGAGGCTGGGACCATGCTGCGGCTTTTCGACGGAGAGATCGTGACCGTGCCCAGACGCGCGGAAGAGGCGCAAGCCGGCCAGGACGTGTCGATCGGCCTCCGCCCGCAGCATATGCGTGTCGCGCATGCGGGTGAGGGCGGCGTGCCGGTGACGATCGATATGGTTGAAGCGCTGGGGTCGGAAACGGTGGTTCACGCCCGTGCGTCGACCGGCGAACTGGTGCTCGCGGTCTTGCAGGGTCAGCACAGCCTCAGCCGTGGCGACAGCCTCAGATTCGCGTACAATCCGGCCGACCTTCATCTCTTCGACAAAAACGGCGGTCGCGTCTCGGGAACCTGACGGAACATCGGCATAATATGCAAAAGGCCCGCGCGGTTTCGCGCGGGCCTTTCCGTTTGATGGACTTGAGCCTCGATTATTCGGCCGCGACGGCGACCGGAACCAGACGGGGTTCCTCGACAAGCGGCTGGCCTGAGAGGGCGGCTGCCAGCTGCGCCTTGTCCAGTTCGCCTTCCCAGCGGGCGACGACGACGGTCGCAACCGCGTTGCCGATGAAGTTGGTGATGGCGCGGCATTCCGACATGAAGCGGTCGATGCCGAGGATCAGTGCCATGCCGGCGATCGGGACGGCCGGAACG
Source organism: Ensifer adhaerens (assembly GCA_900215285.1). Lineage (NCBI taxonomy): Bacteria > Pseudomonadati > Pseudomonadota > Alphaproteobacteria > Hyphomicrobiales > Rhizobiaceae > Ensifer > Ensifer adhaerens. The sequence continues at coordinate 436,744 of OCMG01000002.1, read as the reverse complement.
ACGGAGAGCGTGGCGGCCAGCGTGATGAAGCCCGCACCCGTGATGCCGGCAGCACCCTTGGAACTCAGCATGGCGACCAGCAGGAGCAGCACCTCCTCACCGAAGGACAGATGCGTGTTCGTTGCCTGCGCAATGAAGAGGGCAGCGAGCGTCATGTAGATGTTCGTGCCGTCGAGATTGAAGGAATAGCCGGTCGGAATGACAAGGCCCACAACCGGACGGGCACAGCCCGCGCGCTCCATCTTGGACATCAGGCCGGGAAGGGCGGCTTCCGAAGAAGAAGTGCCGAGAACGAGCAGCAGTTCTTCCTTCAGATAACGGATCAGCGAAACGATCGAGAAGCCATTATACCAGGCGACTGCCCCTAGGACGACGAAGATGAAGAGGAAGGACGTCAGGTAGAAGGTGCCGATCAGCATGGCCAGATTGGCAACCGAACCGATGCCATACTTGCCGATGGTGAAGGCCATCGCGCCGAATGCACCGAGCGGAGCTGCCTTCATCAGGATGGCGACGAGGCGGAAGATCGGATTGGTCAGCGCCTGCAGGAAGTCGAGAACCGGTTTGCCCTTTTCGCCGACCATGCCGAGCGCGATGCCGAAGAGCACCGAGAAGAACAGGACCTGAAGGATATCGCCTTCGGCAAATGCGCCGACGATCGTGTTCGGGATGATGTTCATCAAGAAGCCGGTGACGCTGGCGTCATGCGCCTTGGCCGTGTAGGTGGCGACCGCCTTGGTGTCGAGCGTGGCCGGATCGATGTTCATACCGGAGCCGGGGTGGACGACATTGGCGACGACGATGCCGATGATCAGGGCGAGCGTCGAGAAGGTGAGGAAGTAGATCATCGACTTGCCAGCCACGCGGCCGACCTTCTTGAGGTCCGCCATGCCGGCAATGCCGGTGGCAACCGTCAGGAAGATCACGGGGGCGATGATCATCTTCACCAGCTTGATGAAGGCATCGCCGAGCGGCTTCATGCTTTCGCCGATGCCGGGATAGAAATGACCGAGGAGAATGCCGGCAGCAATAGCCGTGAGCACCTGAACATAGAGCTGCCGATAGAGCGGCGTCTTGCCGCGCGGTTCGGCGACCGCGTCTGAAATCTGCATCTGAGCCTCCACTTGCCCCGCCCGGACGAATGCGCCTCCCGAGGCGTAAGTTAAATGTGCGGCACCTTTTCCTGCCGCTGTGGAAGCTATTTGCAATGTCCGTGCCAGTTTCGGCATATGGATTAAGTGTTTGGAAGAAAATGTGAATTTTTTGTGTCGATGCGGTGGCGGTTCGAAGTTGTGCGGATAATCACACAGATTTGCTTGCCATGCGTGCGGAAAAGTGCACAGAGTAGGATGTGAAACAGCCCGCCGTGACAGACGAAAATCCGGAGCCGCCCGCGCATCTTGCAGGCTTGAAGCGGCGTGTTCGCCGCGCCTGGATGATGTTCGGCATCGTTTTCGTGTCGGGCCTCGTGTTGGTTGCACTTGCGGCGAGCCGCTATGGCACTGAGGCCGCGGTCTCGAACCTCGTCCAGCAGGGACGGACGGAGATCAATCTCAAGGCAGCATTGCTGCGAAGCGTTCTCGAAAGGCCGCGCGCCTTGCCGCTGGTCCTCTCGCAGGACCGGGATGTCTCCGATGCGCTGATGACGCGTTCAGCTACCGACATCGACCGGCTGAACCGCAAGCTCGAAGCGCTGGTGACCGGCACCAAGGCTGCTGTGATTTATGTGACCGATGACCGGGGCGTCGCCATTGCCTCCAGTAATTGGCAGGACAAGACGAGCTTTGTTGGCAGCGACTATTCCTTCCGGTCCTATTTCAAGGATGCCATGGCCAACGGAACGGGCGAACAATTTGCCCTCGGTAGCGTCAGCAACCGCCCAGGCCTCTATATTACCAACCGCGTCTCCAGCGACGGAAAGCCCTTGGGTGTCGTCGTGGTGAAGATGGAGTTCGACCAGCTGGAGAGCGATTGGCGCGACAGCGGCCGGCCGGCCTTCATTACCGGGCGGCAGAATGTCGTTCTCATTACCAATCTTCCGAGTTGGCGCTTCATGACGGTTGGCGCCCTCGATCCGACCACGGCAGCCGGGATTCGTGAAAGCCTCCAGTTTGGCGGGGCGCCGCTCCAGCCTTTGCCCATGCAGGTGGAGCCGTCCCTTGTCGACGATGTGGCGCAGGTGAAGGCCGTGCTTCCCGGCGGTGGCGAAGCCTCCTTCATCGAGATGAAGACAGATGTCGCGACCACAAACTGGGTGCTGCACTATCTGGTTCCCCTGCAGCCGATGCTGGGAGATTCCGTGGGACAGGCCATGTTCGTCTCCTTGGCCCTGTTCCTCGGAGCCTCGATCCTGACGGCGTTGGTGATGTGGCGACGGCAGGCGAACCTCTTCGGTCTGGCACGTGCAGCCATCGCGCGATCTGAACTGGAGCGGCGCGTGCGCGAGCGTACCCAGGACCTGAGCCGCGCGCGGGATCTCCTGCAGGCAGAAGTCTCCGAACACCGCAACACCGAGGAGCGGCTGAAAGGCGTTCAGCAGGAGTTGGTCGCGGCGAACCGGCTTGCGATCCTGGGGCAGGTGGCGGCCGGGGTCGCCCACGAAATCAACCAGCCCCTGGCGACTATCCGGGCCTATGCGGAAAATGCGCGGACCTTTCTGGACAGAAAGAAGATCGATACGGCGCAGGAGAACGTCGGACTGATCGTAGATCTGACGCAGCGCATCGCAACGATCACCGACGAATTGCGCGCCTTTGCGCGCAAGGGACGCGGCGTGCCGGAGCCGGTGCCGCTCCGCAATGTGCTGGAGGGGGCCGTCATCCTCCTCAAGACCCGATTTGCGGGACGGATCGAGGCAATTTCTATCGACCTGCCGGATGAAGCGCTGACCGTTCTGGGCAACCGCATCCGGCTGGAGCAGGTCTTCATCAACCTCTTCCAGAATGCCCTGGAGGCGCTGCAGGACGATGCAGACGCCCGCGTCGAGGTGAAGGTCGAAAAGACACCGGCGGGCGTCATCGTGACCGTTGCGGACAATGGGCCTGGCATTCCCGCCGAGATTGGCGACGTTCTCTTTACGCCATTCAACACATCCAAGGAGCAGGGGCTCGGTCTTGGTCTGGTGATCTCCAAGGAAATCCTTGCCGACTACGGCGGCACGATTTCCGTCGAGAGCGATGAGACCGGCACGCGCTTTGCCGTCAGCCTGAAGGGAGCATGAGTTTGGAGAGAGGCGGATCGGTTTTTCTGGTCGACGACGACACGGATCTGCGACGGGCGACCGCTCAGACGCTGGAGCTTGCCGGCTTCGATGTCCAAGCTTTTGGCCGGGCGCGCGAGGCGCTCGCTGCCTTGCCTGCCGATTTCCCAGGGGTTGTCGTCAGCGACATCCGCATGCCGGAGATGGATGGCCTGCAGCTCTTTGCCGAGGTCATGGCGCGCGACCCTGACCTGCCAGTCATCCTCATCACCGGCCATGGTGATATTCCGATGGCGGTGCAGGCGATCCAGAATGGCGTCTATGATTTCATCGCCAAGCCTTTCCCGGCGGACTATCTGTCGCGAACCATCGCACGTGCGCAGGAAAAGCGGGGACTTGTCCTGGAAAACCGCAGGCTTCGCCGCTTGGCCGAGGCGGTGGATGAGGACATGCCAATGCTGGGCAACACGCCGGCGATTACCCGCCTGCGCCAGACGCTGAGGCAGATCGCTGACACCGATGTCGATGTCCTCGTGACGGGTGAGACCGGCACCGGCAAGGAGGTGGTTGCCAATCTCCTCCATCAATGGGGTCACCGCAAGCGCGGCAACTTCGTCGCGCTGAATTGCGGCGCGCTCCCTGAATCGGTGATTGAGAGCGAGCTCTTCGGCCATGAGGCCGGCGCGTTCACGGGTGCTGCGAAAAAGCGCATCGGTCGTATCGAGCATGCCGATCACGGGACGCTTTTCCTGGATGAAATCGAGAGTATTCCGCTCTCCACGCAGGTCAAGCTGCTGCGGGTGCTGGAGGGGCGCGTGGTGACGCCGCTTGGCACGAATGAGGTGCGCCCGGTCGATTTCCGCGTTGTCGCTGCGGCGAAGGAGGATCTGGCTGCGTCGTCGCGCGAAGGCAAGTTCCGCGAAGACCTGTTCTACCGGCTCAACGTCGTGAGCATTTCCATCCCGCCGCTACGCGAGCGGCGCGACGATATTCCGCTGCTCTTCACCTATTTTGCCGGTCGCGCGGCGCAGCGGTTTCGCAAGGAGGTGCCGCAGATTCCGCAGGCCTATATGCGGGCGCTGCAGGCGCGGGCGTGGCCGGGCAACGTGCGGGAACTGTCGCACGTTGCGGAACGCTTCGTTCTCGGGCTGGACGAGGAGGTTAAAGGGGCTGAAAGCGCTCCGCCGGAGACGGATCAGGAAACACTTTCAACGCGCATGGATCGCCTTGAGGCCGACATCATCCGGCAGACGCTGGAGCGCTGCAACGGAGACGTGCGCGCGACTATCGAGCATCTTGGGATCGCACGAAAGACGTTCTATGACAAATTAAGTCGGCACGGGATCAGCCGTGCCGACTACATACCGGACGATTCAGGGCCGTAACAGGTCAATTGCTTCACAGATTGCCAGAACCATGCGTACCATCTGACGCAGTTCTTACTCGGAACGCGTCAGGGGGAGCCGGCAGTCTTGCGAAACGCGTAGCTCAGGTTCCGGACTTCTTGAAGCGGGTGGCCGCAAAGGCCGACTTCACAGTGGCCGGATCGCGGTTCTGTGCGGGTGGGAACGAGAAGAGCTCCGCAGCCACATCGATCAGAAGGTTCTTCTCGTGCAGCCACATGATGTCGGAGACGAGACGGTCGATGCGCTCGCGGGCTTCCGCCAACACCAGTGCACGTTCCTTTTCTTCCTCGAGAGCCTTCTTCTTCTCAAGCGCGAGCTGAAGCTCGGTGATCTGGCGCTCAAGTTCCGCGTCGGACTTAGACATCAGTTCGGGCCGAAGCTTGTCGATGTCCTGGATGCTTGTCATGTTGTTTCCCCTGTTGGACCTGACAGAACCGCGAATCTCAGATCGCTAACGCCGCCTGATACAAACCACTGAGTCGCTGATTCTACTGGTCAAATTATTACGTAGGAGGCCCGGGCGCTGACAAGAAGGAAAACTCGCGCGCCGGAGTTACGAACGATTTTGTTGTGAATGGTGGCCAGTTTCAGTCATTGCTTAAGTAAGAATTTACGCTCTTTTCACCGAAAAACATAACTGCAATCATGCGTTAAGCTCTTTTGAGCCCTTCCCGCCTATAGTCGTGTCCGTTCTCGAACCAGGACATGGGCATGTGCGGATTGGCAGGATATTTGGGCGATGTGACGGAGCCTGAGCGGCTTCTGGCCGCCATGGGCGACGCCATTGTCCATCGTGGCCCGGATGGTCGCGGCCTTAAAGTCATTGCGCCAACCGGCTCGGCGCCTGGTGCCGGCCTCTCCCATGTGCGTCTTTCCATCGTCGGCCTGGCCGACAGCGCCCAGCCAATGCTGTCCGAAGACGGCCAGCTTGCGGTCGCCTTCAACGGCGAGATCTTCAATTATGTGGAGCTGCGCGAGGAGCTGATTGCGCGGGGTCACCGTTTCCGCACCAGCGGCGACACTGAGGTCCTGTTGAAACTTTACGAGATTTACGGCGCGGAATGCCTCTGTCGTCTTAACGGCGATTTTGCCTTTGCCATCTGGGACGGGCGCGCCGGACGTATGATGCTGGCCAGAGACCGGATGGGCGTGCGTCCGCTCTTCTACAGCGAGAAGGCCGGAACCTTTTATTTCGCCTCGGAAGTGAAGGCGCTGCTGGCCATTCCCGGCTTCCCCGCCGCGCTCGACCCGTTCGCGCTCGATCAGGTCTTCACCCTCTGGTCGCCGATTGCGCCGCGCACCGCCTTCGAGGGCGTATTCGAGCTGGAACCCGGCACCTACATGATCGCTGATTCAAACGGCCAGCGCATTTCCACCTATTGGTCACTCGACTTCCCCGATGCCGGCGATGTTCGCCCCGACATGAACGAGGATGAGAAGGCGGCGCAGCTGCGTCATCTGCTGGAAGATGCCACGCGCATTCGCCTGCGCGCCGATGTCCCGGTCGGCTCCTGCCTCTCAGGCGGTCTCGATTCCTCCATCGTTGCAGCGCTTGCTGCCGAGATGGCCCCGCGCGGCTTAGACACCTTCGCCATCACCTTCGATAGCGCCGAGCATGACGAAAGCGGCTTCCAGACGCTCATGGCCCGCCATCTCGGCGTCAAGCATCACGAGATCAACTGCACCGAAGCCGATATTGCCGCCGCCTTCCCCGATGTCGTACGCCTTGCCGAAAAGCCGCTGATCCGCACCGCGCCGGCGCCGATGTATCGCCTCTCCTCGCTCATCCGCGAGACGGGCATGAAGGTCGTGCTGACGGGCGAGGGGGCCGACGAGGTCTTTGCCGGTTACGATCTCTTCAAGGAGGCGCAGGTACGCCGCTTCTGCGCGCGCCAGCCGGGCTCGAAATTCCGCCCGCATCTCTTCCGCAAGCTCTATCCCTATCTGCCGGGGCTGCAAAAGCAGTCCGCCGAGTATCTCGCCGCCTTCTTCGGCGCGGATGCAGCACCCTTGTCCGACCCGCTCTTCTCGCATCGTCCGCGCCTGCGCGGCACGGCGGCGGCCAAGCTGTTCTTCTCCGCCGATCTCAAGAGCAGGCTTGCCGGTTACGAGGCGGCAGACGACATGATCGCGCAATTGCCGGAGCGCTTCAGCCGCTGGCATCCACTGCACCAGGCGCAATATCTCGAAACGCGCTTCCTCATGCCGGGCTATATCCTGTCCAGCCAGGGCGACCGCATGGCGATGGGCAATGGCGTAGAGGGGCGTTTCCCCTTCCTCGATCATCGTCTGGTCGAGTTTGCGACGACGCTTTCGCCGTCGATGAAGCTGAAGGGCCTGAAGGAGAAGTATCTCCTGCGCAAATCCATGGCCGACAAGCTGCCGGCCGAAATCACGCATCGCGTCAAGCAGCCCTATCGCGCGCCCGACAGCCGCGCCTTCTCGGGCGCGGTGGCGCAGGAGCAGGTTCATGCCGTGCTGAACCCGAGCCGGGTTGCCGGCGACGGGCTCTTCAATGCCGCCGCGGTCGACAAGCTGGTGCAAAAATGCGCCGGCCAGACGGCTCCGAGCTTCCGCGACGACACGGCCTTCGTCGGTGTCCTGTCGACGCAGATGTGGCTCGACATTTTCCAGGGAACGAACAGGCGCGCCAGCGAAGCGGCCTGAGAATAATAAGGAGAGACACAATGAGCGAATCCATCAAGCAGACCATCCGGTCCTTCATCGTCGAAAACTTCCTCTTCGGTGACGAGGCCGCGCTTCCGGGTGACGCAGAATCGCTGATTGCCGGCGGGATCATCGACTCCACCGGCGTTCTCGAACTCGTCGCCTTCATCGAGGAGCAGTTCGGCTTCACGGTTGCAGACAGCGACATCGTGCCGGCCAATCTCGACATGATCGACGCCATTGCCGGCTATGTCGCTCGCAACGCATCCGCAGCGGCCGCCGCCTGAGGAGATGAGCCCATGCGGGTCGATCGCTTCCTGACAGACAGTGCCCAAGCTTTTCCGGACAAGACGGCTCTGATCACCGCCGACCGGCGGCTGACCTATGCCGAGCTCAACCGGCTGACCGATGCGCTCGCCGCGTCGCTGGCCGCACAAGGCGTCAAGCGCTCGGACCGCGTGCTGGTCTTCATGGACAATTGTTGGGAAGCGGCCGTCTCGATCTTCGCGATCCTCAAGGCAGGCGGCACGTTCAGCCCGATCAACTCCTCGACCAAGGGCAACAAGCTCGCCTATATCATCGGCAACTGCGAACCCGCCGCCATTCTCACGCAGGCACGACTCATGCCGGTGGTGCGCGAGGCGCTGACCGAACATCCCGGCCGCCAGATCGCCGTTCTTTCGACCGAAGGCCGCAACGGCGTTCCGGAGGGTTCTGGCTCTTTCGTGGCCGCCCTTGAAGGCTCGGCCACCCCGCCGGCGCATGGCAGCGTCGAAACCGATCTCGCCATGCTCATCTACACATCCGGCTCCACGGGCCAGCCCAAGGGCGTGATGATGACGCATGACAATATCGAGGCTGCGTCGCGCTCGATCATCACATATCTCGAAGGCCGCAGCGACGATATCGTGCTGAACGTCCTGCCGCTCGCCTTCGATTACGGTCTCTATCAGCTCCTGATGACCTTCCGTCTCGGTGCGACGCTGGTGCTGGAAAAATCCTTCGCCTTCCCGCAGGCCATGTTTGATCTCATGCGCCGCGAGCGCGTCACCGGCTTTCCGCTGGTGCCGACCATGGCCGCGATGATCCTGCGGATGAACGAGCTGCAACCCGGCTTCCTGCCCGATGTGCGCTATCTGACCAACACCGCAGCGGCTTTGCCGGCTGAACATATCGCCCAGCTGCGCGGGCTCTTCCCCGGCGCACGGCTCTATTCCATGTATGGTCTGACCGAATGCAAGCGCTGCACTTATCTGCCGCCGGAAGAGCTGGATCGCCGTCCGGGCTCGGTCGGCATTGCCATTCCCGGCACGCAGGCCTTTGTCGTTGATGACAGCGGTGCGCCCGTTCCGGCCGGTGTCGAGGGCGAGCTGGTCATTCGCGGCCCGCATGTCATGAGAGGGTATTGGCGCAACGAGCAGGCGACGAATGTCATGCTGAAGAAAGGCCCCGATGGCCTGATCCAGATGCATACCGGCGATCTCTTCCGCACGGATGCGGAAGGCTTCCTCTATTTCGTGGGGCGCAAGGACGACATCATCAAGACGCGCGGCGAGAAGGTCGCGCCGAAGGAAGTCGAGGCTGTGCTGCATGCGTTGCCTGGCGTGGCGGAAGCGGTTGTGGCGGGCATTCCCGACCCGATCCTGGGGCAGGCTGTCACGGCCATGGTGGTCTTAAGCAATCCCGCGCTGACGGAGCGCGAGGTTCTTGCCCACTGCGCCCGCAATCTCGAAGATTTCATGGTGCCGAAGCGGATCGTCTTTAAAGACGCGCTGCCGCGCACCGATACAGGCAAGGTCAGCCGTCGTCTGGCCGCCGCAGATTTGGAGCAAGCCGCATGAGCAAGACTGCAACCGCCCTGAAGCAGGCCGCAGCCTTTGGCCCGGAAAGGCTGAACATCGATTGCGAGGCCGAGGTCGAGAAGATCGTCGCGGCCCTTCGCAGCCAGCTGCGCGCCATGCGCAAGCGCGGCCTGGTGCTGGGCCTTTCCGGCGGCATCGATTCCAGCGTCTCGGCAGCACTTGCCGTTCACGCGGTCGGCGCCAAGAACGTCTTTACGCTTTTCATGCCGGAGCATGATTCCGATCCGGAAAGCCTGCGGCTCGGCCGTCTCGTTGCCGAGACCTATGGCATCGAAAGCGTGGTCGAGGATATCGGCCCGACGCTTGCGGCCATGGGCTGCTACAGCCGCCGAGATGAATTCATCCGGACGCTGGTGCCGGAATACGGTCCCGGCTGGGCCTCGAAGGTTGCGATTTCCAATTCGGCGGAAGGCGGCGGCTTCAACATTTCCTATCTCGTCGTCGCCGATCCGGATGGCAACCAGAGCCGCCACCGCATGCCGCTGAATGCCTATCTCGGCATCGTGGCTGCCACCAACATGAAGCAGCGCACCCGCAAGCAGCTTGAGTACTACCACGCCGATCGGCTGAACTTCGCCGTTCTCGGCACACCGAACCGGCTGGAATACGACCAAGGCTTCTTCGTGAAGAACGGCGATGGCGCGGCCGACGTGAAGCCGATTGCGCATCTCTACAAGGGCCAGGTCTATCAGCTCGCCGCCCATCTCGGCGTGCCGGAAGAAATCCGAAAGCGTCCGCCGACCACGGACACCTATTCGCTCGCCCAGACGCAGGAAGAATTCTACTTTTCGCTGCCCTGGGACAAGATGGACCTCTGCCTCTATGGCCTGAACCACGGTCTAGATGCGGGCGAGGTGGCCGCCGCCGCCGGTCTCAAGCGCGAGGCGGTCGAATATGTCTATGCCGACATCGCCGCCAAGCGTTCGGCGACGCGCTACCTGCATGCCGGGCCGCTGCTGGTGGAGAAGATCGAGGAACTGGATCGGCTCGATTGATCGGAACGCGGCTCAAACAGCTTCGTCCGGCAACTGATCAGGAAATTTCAAGTATTTGATATGTAGAGGTATTTTTTAATATCTCGACGCTTGATGAAACGATTTAGTCGAAGTCGCCGCCGAAAAACCGGTTCCAGCGCTCGCCCGCCAGCCCCGTCAGAATGCAATTGCCCGACATGAAGGTTTCGGCGATTTGCGAATCCTTTGTGTGAACGACGGTCGAAGAAACCGTCGCCATGATCAGCGAACGGCCGGTCGCGGCCTCTATCAATTCAGGGCTGGAGCGACCTCGCAGACCTGCTGCGCGGTTTTCCAGCGCATGCGCGAACATCAGGTCGATGACCGATCCAAGCCGTTGCGGCTTTGCCATGACCTGAAGAACGCGACCGATGCCGCCGGGTTTCAGGTGATAAAGGAAGGCCCCGATCAGTTCTCCCGTTTTAGTCTTGACCAGCCCCGTATGCGCCCGACCAAAGGCGGGCTTGATCACGGCATTGGCCAGAACATGCTCAAGATAGCCGTTGTTCCAGTCCGGGCGCGCAAGTTTGCAGGCGCTCAGCGTGCGGATCGCGTCGGCGAAATTCTCGAAATCCGCATCTTCCATGACAAGCCCGGCCGGGATGGGCACTGGCGCAAAGCGTGCAAGGCTGGCGACCCCTCGCATCCGACCGTCGATCAGCCCCGCCAGGGGTGCCAATGGTCTGAAAATGGGGGATTTCTCGCCGGCCAGCGCGGTTGCGAAGGATGCGGGCCGGAAGATGCGGAACCACTCGAAGCTGTAGCCCGGAAGGGTTCGCCCGCGCAGTTTCGTCCACATGGTCTCGGAGATCACATTCGCGGTTTCGCTCAGGGAGACATCCTGGGGGCCGCTGATAAAAGCCTTCAGCAATCTAGCGCCCGCAAGCGGGTCGCTTTCATGATCCTCCGACATCAATGCGCCGCAGAAGGCGGCGCGAAGGCGGCGCTCTCCCATGAGGTAAGGGACGGAATGAACACCGACAAAGCCGGAGACGCGGCCCGTGTCGTTGACATGGACAAGAGCCGGAATGTCCGCGTCGCGATAGGGGCCGTCCAGGTAGAAGGCGCGAAAATAGGCCGCAAGTGCAGCGGGCGGCGCAGACCTGCCGTGGCGGAGAATGCGGTAATAGAGCGCGGCGACCGCCCCGATATCGTCTGCTGAAAGCGGACGCACTTCGCTCATGGAGCGATTTCCTTCAGGCGCGCGACTGCGACACGCGGGCGTGCGTCCTCATCCGTTGGGAAGTCGAGGGGTTCGAAGACGCGGGAGCGGGCGAACAGGGCTTGCGCCTGGCGCTCCTGGCCGACGCCGAATTCGAAAAGCAGAAGGCCGCCCGGCTTCAGGAAGGTCGGCGCCTCGCGCACCAGCCTTTGCTGGATCGAAATGCCGTACGGTCCTCCGTCAAACGCCTCGCGCGGTTCGTTTTCAAGCAGATGGGCGCTCTCACCTTCGAGGCGGCCGGTCGAAATATAGGGCGGGTTGCAGACGATCATCGTCGCCTTGCCCTCCGCGCCTTGGCCCTCCAGCGCCCCGAAAAGGTCGCCGCGATAGACCGTGGCGCGGTCGGCAAGCCCCAGAAGCGAGGCATTGGCCTTTGCCGTCTCGACCGTGTCTTCGGTGAGGTCGGCGGAGAGAAGCGTGGCCGTTTTGACCGCATGGGCAATGGCGAGGCCGACATTGCCGGAACCGCAGCACATGTCTATGACGAGCGGCGTTGTTTCACCTGTCTGCCGCAACAGGGTGATCGCGTGACGGGCCAGAAGTTCGGTTTCGGCGCGGGGCGCGAGCACCGAACCCTGCAGGATCAGGTCAAGTCCGAGAAATCGGTATGTGCGCCGCGCCACTGTATCGGCCGGCCTGCTGTCCGCGCGCATGTATCGTCCCGCTTGTCGGAAGAAGATTCAATTAGCCGATTATCTTATAGGCGGGAAAGCTTAAGCCTTCATAACTCGGTAGATCGCGTCTTCTCGGGCCGGCTTGAGCCTCCTCCCGAGCCGCAGCGTAGAGTAGCCAGCGGCGCTAGAGCAGGCTTTCGGACCCGAGATGCGATTTCCTTCCGGCGACGTCAGGGTGAGCCGGGATCTGCCGCGCGCCTTTACATGCGGTGCAGCATTTGCATGGCTGCAATGCACAAAAATTGGTTTGCCTTTGTCCAAATTTCAGGCATTATGATCACAGTTGATGCGTTGGCGGCCTCCTCCCAGTGCCGCTGCATCAGCTGTTCCCCTCTGGAGGTTTAATTTACCTTCACACCTAATGGGCCGCGGTTTCCGCTGGCCCACTTTTTTTGTCTATCACCTGCTATGCAGCGTCCAGACCGATATCGAGGCACGGTGCGCTGTGTGTGATCCAGCCGATGGACAGAAGGTCGACGCCGCTTGCGGCAATCGCTGCCGCAGTGGCCGGTGTAATCCCGCCCGAGGCCTCGGTGATGGCGCGACCGGAGACAAAGTCCACGGCCTGCTTCAGCTGCGCGGGTGACATGTTGTCGAGGAGAACGGCGTCGACGCCGATTTCCATCGCCTCCCTCAATTGTTCCAGCGTGTCGACCTCCACTTCGATCTTGACCATGTGCCCGACATTCGTCTTCGCGCGCTGAATAGCCTCGGCAACACTACCGGCAATGGCGATGTGGTTGTCCTTGATGAGCACGGCGTCATAGAGGGCAAAGCGGTGATTCATGCCACCGCCGGCGCGGACCGCGTATTTTTCGAAGGCGCGGAGCCCCGGTGTCGTCTTGCGCGTGCAGACAACGGCGGCTCTCGTCCCCGCGACAGCGTCAACGATGCCGGCGGTGACGGTTGCAATGCCGGACATATGGCCGAGGAAATTCAGTGCGACGCGCTCGCCGGTCAGCAGGGCCCGCGATGGGCCTTCGATCGTCGCGACGATGTCACCGGACGCGACAGGTGTGCCGTCCGCGATATGCGCCGTGAAGGAGATGGCCGGATCGACCAGTTCGAAAGCCAGGGCCGCAATCTCCAGCCCTGAAATGACGCCGGGTTTGCGCGCGGCCATCACGAAGCGCGAACGGTGTTCTGCGGGAATGACCGCTGCCGAGGTAATGTCGCCGGCAAGGCCCAGGTCTTCCAGAAGCGCGGCACGGACCGCGGATTCGACGATCACGCGGGGCAGGGGAGGAAGAAGCATGCGACGTCTCCTTAGGCGCTTTCGGCAAGTGGATGCGTGTTCAGCCGCTCGGCGGCATCGATGATGGCTGGGAGCGTCATCGTCCGACGCTCTGCCGTGGCATTCGGTGCAGGGAAGTCGCTGCGGGCGTGGGCCCCGCGAGATTCTTCCCGCAGTCTCGCAAAGACTGCGATGGACAAGGCCATGAGTGCCGGGTCCGAGGAAGGACCTGCGCTCCTTGCAAGCGGCAGCAGGTTGGCGATGGCGCGATCCAGTCCGGCCTGATCGCGCATGACGGAGAGATCGCGGGAGGCAATTTCGCGAACGCGCCGAAGATCGGGTGCGAGCCCGGCGGCAGGTTCCGGGGCGCGCCTGGGCGATCTGCCCGCCTGTCCTGCAATGTCCTGAGCAGCCCTGATTCCCATGATCGTGGCTTCCAGCAGCGAATTGCTTGCCAGCCGGTTGGCGCCATGCAGGCCGGTGCAGGCGGTTTCGCCGACGGCCCACAGGCCCTCAACGGTGCTGCGACCCGCCATATCGGTTGCGACGCCGCCCATGTGGTAATGTGCGGCCGGCTGTACAGGGATGAGGTCACACGCCGGATCGATCCCTGCTTCGGTGCAAAGTTGCTGGATCAGCGGAAAGCGCTGCGCAAAACGGGGGCCGAGTGCCTGCCGGGCGTCGAGCCACACCCTGCCGCCGCGTGCGATTTCCGCGCCGATCGCCCGCGCAACGACATCGCGCGGTGCAAGTTCGGCTCCGGGCGTATCGGCAAGAAAGCGTTCCCCCGCTTCGTTGAGCAGGATCGCACCTTCGCCGCGAACGGCCTCGCTGACAAGCGCCAGAGGGCGCCGAGGGGTTGCAAGGGCGGTCGGGTGAAACTGCACGAACTCCATATCGCTGAGCGCCGCACCTGCGCGTGCGGCCAGCATGACGCCCTGCCCGAAATTGCCGGTGGGATTTGTGCTGGCATCGTAGAGGCCCCCAAGGCCGCCGGTTGCCAGGACGATCTGCGTGGCAGGCACGACAACCGCGCCCTCCGGCCCCATGCATTGCAGGCCGGCGACCGCGCCGTCGACCGTCAGGACGCGGCGGACCTCCACATTCTCCATCACGCTGACGGAGGCGCACGACCGCAGCGCCCTGGTCAGCGCCTGTACGACGGCAGCCCCCGTGCCATCGCCATTCGCGTGGATGATCCGGTGACGCGAATGCGCCGCTTCCAGCCCGAATTGCAACGCGCCATCCGCTCGCCGGTCGAAGCGGACGCCGAGGCGCTCAAGTGTCGAAATCGCCGGCGCCGTATCCGCGAGGATGGTCCTGACGGCATCTCCATCGCAGAGCCCGTCGCCGGCGGCCAAGGTGTCGGCGACGTGCAGTTCAATGCTGTCACCGGCGCCGAGCGCCGCGGCAATGCCGCCCTGCGCCCAACCGCTGGAGCTTTCCGCGCCCAGCGCTGCCCGCGTGATCAGCAAGACCGGTTGCGGTGCAAGGCTCAGCGCCGTCACCAGTCCTCCGATTCCGCTGCCGACGACGACAACGTGTCCCTTCAGATTGCCGGTCAACGCGTTCATACCGCGAGCATCCTCTCGACGGCCAGACGCGCAGGGGCCACGATGCTTGCGTCCACCGTCACCTCGTGGAGATTTTCTTCCAGCGCCTGACGAATGTTCGAAAGCGTGATGCGCTTCATATGCGGACACAGGTTGCAGGGGCGCACAAAGTCGACATCCGGATGATCCACGGCGACGTTGTCGCTCATCGAGCATTCCGTCAGAAGCACGACACGAGCCGGCTTGTTCATGCCCACATAGTCGGACATCACGGCTGTCGAACCGGCGAAATCGGCCTCCGCGACCACCTCCGGCGGGCATTCGGGATGGGCGAGCACGACAACGCCCGGATGAGCCTCGCGCAGGTCGCGAATGTCCTGGGCGGTGAACAGTTCATGCACTTCGCAATGGCCGTGCCAGGCAATGATCTCGACCTCGGTCTCACGCGCGACGTTGCGCGCGAGATATTCGTCGGGGATCATGATCACGCGTGGCACGCCGAGAGATTCCACGACTTTCTTGGCATTGCCCGAGGTGCAGCAGATGTCGGAGGCCGCTTTGACGGCGGCGGATGTGTTGACATAGGTGATGATCGGCACGCCCGGATGCGCCTGACGCAGAAGGGCGACATCTTCGGGGGTGATCGAATCGGCCAGCGAGCAGCCGGCACCCATATCGGGGATCAGCACGGTCTTGGTCGGATTGAGCAGCTTCGCTGTCTCGGCCATGAAGTGAACACCGGCCAACACGATGACGTCCGCATCGACCTCGGCCGCCTTGCGGGCCAGGGCCAGGCTGTCACCAACGATATCGGCGACCCCGTGGAAGATCTCCGGCGTTTGATAGTTGTGCGCCAGGATCACGGCATTACGCTTCTTCTTGAGTTCCAGGATGGCGGCGACGTCCTCTTCATGCGACAGCCACTCGGCTTTCGGCATCACGCGGGCGACGCGCTCGTAAAGCGCGGAAACGGAGGGCATAGTATTCATGGCGCATCCCTTTTACTCAGGTTGAGTATATCTCGGGCGCAGGAATATACTCAATTCGAGTATATGTCAATTGCGCGACAGGGGCAGCCTGGCGCTGGACAGCGCGTGTTCTTCGAGGATGGCGCGGCGATAGCGATAGAGCTTGGCCGGCCGCCCGCCGGTCTCACTGGACATGGCGCCGGTTTCCTCGATCAGTTCCTGCTGGTCGATGAGCCTGCGGAAGTTCGGCTTGTGGAGCGCAAGGCCTGCCAGCGCCTCGACCGTCCGCTGCAGATGGGAGAGTGTGAAACTTTCAGGCATCAGCTCGAACACGACCGGGCGGTACTTGATCTTGGCGCGGAGCCTCGTGATCGCCGTCGCCAGGATACGGCGATGGTCAGCAAACATGGGTCTCCCTGTCCCTGAGATCCCTGCGCCGGCCTCTTCAACAAGTCCGGCTTCGTACATGAGTTCATAGCGCTGCAGGGCCAGTTCCTCGTTCCACGCGGCTCCGTTCAGCCCAAGCGAAAGATCGACCCGCTTCTGCCGGTGTTCGCGGCGCGAACCATCGGAAGCGGCCCATCGGACCAGCGCATCGGTGATCGCAGACAGGGCCTCCGGCCGTCCGTCCCGGTGATCTTCCCAAGGAAAATATTCATACCAGCCGTGCCAGCCGGGTGCGCCGGCACCGGGAGCGGCCTGTTCACGCACGAGACCGAGATAGCTGATCGAGATGGTTCGACGTGCCTTTTCCTGCGGCGCGCGGTCGCGATCGGCGAAGGTATAGAGCTGCTCCAGATATCCGAGAGGGTGCCCCGTCTGTTCGTTCACCCATTCCCGCAGGCCGGCCTGGAGGCTACGATGCTCGACCTCGAACGGTCCGGAAGGCAGCGCCTCTCCCTTGCTGACGGTCATGACCCGCGGCTCGTCGCTGGTGACGGCGCTGAGGACGGCAATCAGTTCGGCGTGAGCAAGCGCGTCTTTCAAGTGCGAGCGGTCCTTCGGCAGATCCATTGTTTCGGCAAGCGCTCAGTGAGTAGCAGAGAACGCGGAGCAAGAAACGCAAATTGTTGAAGGGCGGCGTCGGCATTGCCCGAAAGAGGATAGGGGCTCTTTACACACAAACGCCCGCCGCGAGCTCTACTCGCGGCGGGCGTTGCGTCCACAAGGAATACGTCAAGCGCTCTTGCGCATCTTCGGGGATTCCGTCACCGGCTCCGACTGCTTTGCCGTGTCGGCGGCCGGATCATTTGCCGGAACGCCGTCGAGATCGCGCACCCGCGCGGCCAGCTCTTCCGAGCCGATGCTCGCCCCCTGGTCGGAGGAGGCCAGACCACCCTGGTGGTAGGCTGCTTCCGCCGTACTCCACTCCTCCGCAGCCTGCTGCCAGTGTCGGTCATGATGGCCGAAGGGGCGACCTTCCTTTTCCCAAATCTGATAAGCGCGCTCGCGGATATACTCTTCCCTGCTTCTCTGCATTGTGGTTCTCCCGGCTGTAACGAAAGCGCGTCCGGCGCTCGCCAATTAAACGAATGGCCGCGCCGAATGTTCACGGGGTCCTCACAAATTTATCTGAGAAGACTCTGTGCGCCGTCGACGTAGATCAGGGAGCCGGTGACATGGCGTGCCGCATCCGAGGCGAGGAAAGTAATGACGCTGGCCACGTCCGAGGCTTTGCCTGCCTTGCCGCCCGTCAAAGGTATGTCGCCCTCCGGAAACTCGACCTGCACCTCTGCGCTTTCTGTGTGGCGGCGTATGGTATTGCTCTCGATGGATGTCTCGATCGCGCCCGGGCAGACGGCGTTGATGCGGATATGATCGCCTGCAAGCTCGACAGCGAGTTGTTTCACCAGGGCGACCTGCGCCGCCTTGGTTGCGGCATAGGCGCTTGCCCCGGCCGAGGTGAACGTTCGCGTCCCGTTGATGGAGGAGACGACGACAATGGAGCTCTTGCTCGATTTCTTCAGGTAGGGCAGGGCAAAATGGATGGTGAGATAGCTGCCGCGCAGATTGACCGCTATCGTCTTGTCCCACTCCTCGGGCTTCAAGTCCGAAATGGGCGCCCAGACACCGTTGATGCCCGCATTCACAACGACGACATGCAGCCCGTCGCGCTCCGCAAATTGTCGGATGGCGGCCGACATCGCGTTCGCATCCGACACGTCCGCCACGAGAACTTCGGCCGTCCCGCCCAGTTGTTCGACCTCCTCGGCCACCTTGCGCAATTCGTCTTCGGTATGGCTCAGCAAGCCGATCGTGTCGCCCTGTCGGGCGAGTGCCATGGCGGTGGCCCGGCCGATGCCGGAGCCCGCGCCGGTGACCAAAATGCGTTTCGAAGGGCGGTAATCGGTCATGCCTCTGCCTTTCCTCTCGGGGTGGGTCGCGCTTGATGCGCAAACTCGAACACCACGAGGCAGGGCTTGTTCCCGCGCAGGCCTTATTGCCTGCGGGAAAAGACCATGACGCTCTGACCGGGGCTCTCCGTCGCTCCGTCCGGGCCGACGTCCGGTTGCTCGGCCGAGGCGAAGGCGGGCTGCCAGGTGGACCCCTCCGGCAAGCGGAGCGGCGTCGCCTCTCCGGCGTTCAGGACGAGCAGAAGCTCGTCAGCCAACTGATCCTCACCCGGAATATCCTTCAGGTGCATCATCACGATGCGCAGTTCGCCGTCGCCCCATGCACCCTCATCCATGGCCGAAGCGTCGGGCTTCAACCAGTTGACATACGGCGCGGGCGGATCGCCGGGTTCGCCCTTCAGGAACCGTTCTTGCCGGAGCAGCGGCTGGGCCTTTCGAAAGGCAATTACCGCCCGGCAGAATTCGAGAAACGGGTCGTCACGTCCCTCCCACGATACCCAGCCGATCTCATTGTCCTGGCAATAGGAATTGTTGTTGCCACTCTGGCTGTTTCCCAACTCGTCGCCACCCAGCAGCATCGGTACGCCCTGGCTGAAGAAAAGGGTTGCGATCATCGCCCGCCGACGCCTTGCGCGGGCGGTCAGCACCGCGTCGTCATCCGTGTCGCCTTCGGCTCCCATGTTGTCGGACTGGTTGGCGTCGTGGCCGTCGCGGTTTTCCTCGCCGTTCGCCTCGTTGTGCTTGTCATTGTAGGCCGTCACATCGGCAAGCACGAAACCGTCATGCGCGCTGAGCAGATTGATCGAGGTCGTTGCGCTGCGGCCCGAATGGTCGAACTGGACCGGCGAGCCTGTGAGCCGTTCGGCAAGCGGCGCGACGAGGCCGGGGTCCTTGCGCCAGAAGCGGCGCACATCGTCGCGGAACTTGTCGTTCCATTCGCGGAACGGGAAGGGGAACCCGCCGACCTGATAGCCATCGGCCCCGACATCCCAGGGCTCTGCAATGAGCTTCACGCCCGCGAGGATGGGATCTTGGCGAATGGCGTCGAAAAAGCCGCCTTCGCGGTCGAAGCGCAAACCTTCCCGGCCAAGGGTCGAGGCGAGATCGAAACGGAAGCCGTCCACATGCATGACGCCGACCCAGTAGCGCAGGCTGTCCAGCACCATGCGCATGACCATCGGATGGGCGACGTTCAACGTATTGCCCGTACCCGTGGTGTCGAACGTATGACGCAACTCGTCGGGGGACTGGATGTAATAACTCAGGTTGTCGATGCCGCGGAAGCTGAGTGTCGGACCGCGTTCGGAGCCTTCTGCGGTGTGGTTGTAAACCACGTCCATGATGACCTCGATGCCGACGCTGTGAAACGCCTTCACCATTGTCTTGAACTCGGCGATCTTGTCGCCGGAGAGATAGCGCGACTGCGGCGCAAAAAAGCCGAGTGACTGGTAACCCCAGAAGTTGCGCAGGCCCTTTTCCACCAGATATCGATCATCGAGAAAATACTGGACCGGCAAAAGCTCAATGGCGCTGACGCCCAGCTTGGTCAGGTGATCGAGAATTGGTTCGCTGCACATGCCAAGAAAGGTGCCGCGCAGCTTTTCCGGAACGTCCGGATGCTGCATGGTCAGCCCGCGAACATGCGCTTCGTAGACGATCGTGTCCGTCCATGGGCGGCGGATCGCTTCGTCGCCGCTCCAGTCGAAATCGGGGTTTTGCACGACCGCCTTCGGCATGAATGCGGCGCTGTCGCGCTCATCGAAGGACAGGTCTCCATCTTCTGCGCCGATCCGGTACCCATAGAGGCTATCATCCCACCGGAGATCGCCGATCACCTGCTTGGCATAGGGATCGAGCAGCAGCTTGTTGGGGTTGAAACGGTGGCCGTTGCCGGGGTCATACGGTCCGTGGACGCGATAGCCGTAGACCGTGCCGGGCTGCAGTCCCTGTACATAACCGGACCAGATGTCACCTTCCCGCTTGGGCAGGGCGAGACGTTGCGTCTCCTCCTTGCCGTCGGGCGTGAAGAGGCAGAGTTCAACGGCTTCGGCATGGGCGGAAAAAAGCGCGAAATGCGTTCCCTCGCCAATGAATTCCGCGCCTAGTTCGGGTTTCAGAAAATCAAGTTCGGAAAACGAATAGCTCATGAAAATGCCTCGGGAGGAAAGGGAAGGGCCGGGACACAAACGTCGCAGGCCACAATAGGTTCCGGCATTTTTGCCGGGGAACCCTCTGTCTGTTCAGGTGTTCGACCGGCGATCAAACCGGGACAGAAAGCACAGGAGAGCGGCATGGCTGACGAGGCGGGGACTTTTTCAAGCTGGGGACCGCAATGGCTGGGCGACGATCGCGTGCGTTTCCGCCTCTGGGCACCGGAGGCAGACGCGCTGGAGGTCGTGGTCGAGGGCACGCGTTATCCGATGAAGGCAGCCCGCGACGGCTGGTTCGAAGCGGAAATTACGGGCCTCTCCGAGGGTGCTGCCTACCGGTTTCGTTTCCCGGACGGGTCGGAGGTCATCGATCCGGCCGCCCATGCCATGCCGCAGGGGCTCGAAGGTGCGTCGGCTCTAGTCGATCACCGACGCTATCGCTGGACGACCGAAGACTGGACCGGCTTCCCCTGGGAGGACGCCGTGGTGAGCGAAATCCATATCGGGACTTTCACCGATGAGGGCACCTTTGCCGCCGCCATGGAAAAGCTGCCGCATCTTGCCGAGACGGGGATCAATGCACTGGAAATCCTGCCCATCGCCCAGTTTCCGGGCCAGCGTGGATGGGGCTACGACGGCGTCTCCCATTATGCGCCGCACAGCGCCTATGGTTCGCCGGATGATGTGAAGGCCTTCGTGGATGCCGCGCATCGGCAAGGCATCGCCGTCTATCTCGATGTCGTCTACAATCACTTCGGGCCCGAGGGAAACTATCTGCCGCATTATGCCGCGGCCTTTTTCCACGGCGAGCGCGAGACGCCGTGGGGCGTGGCGCTCGATTTCACGCGGGCACCCGTGCGGCGCTATTTCATCGACAACGCCCTGCACTGGCTGGAGCATTACCGCTTCGATGGTCTCAGGTTCGATGCCACGCATGAGATCCACGATGCATCGCAGGAGCATGTTCTGTCCGACATCGCGCGGGAGACGCGAGCCCGGTTTCCGGAGCGCCATGTCCACCTGATTGCCGAGGGGCAGCACCATCGGCTGGGCATGGTCGGCTATCGCGCCGGTCGCCCTCTGCGTTATGATGCCGGCTGGAACGATCATTTTCACCAGGCGCTGAATGTGATCGCCACGGGTGAGACCGGGGGCCACTACGCCCAATTTGCAGCGGACCCGGAACGCGGTCTGGCGCGCGCCATGGAGGGAGGTCGGCCGGAGACCAAGAGCACGCGCGAGCTGCTGAGCGAAGCCGAATATGCCGAGGCGCATTGGCCGCCGCAGGCCTTCATGGACTTCCTGCAGAACCACGACCAGGTAGGAAATCGCGCCTTTGGCGACCGGCTCTGGACGCGCATCGATCCGTCGATGCCGCGCATCCTGATCGCGCTTCTGCTTCTGTCACCGCAAATCCCGCTTCTCTTCATGGGTGACGAATATGGAGAAACAAATCCGTTCCTGTTCTTCGCCGACTATGCTGGCGAACTGGGTGAGGCGGTTCGCAACGGTCGCCGCGGGGAGGCCGTGAATTTCAGCAGCCTTGCGCCGGATGATCGCGATACGGTGCTGCCCGATCCGCTGGCGGTTTCCACATTTGAGAAGAGCAAGCTCCACTGGTCGCACGCCACATCGCCCGAAGGACGACAGCGACTGGCGCTGCACCGCGAACTCATCGCCCTGCGGCGCCGGCACATTATTCCGCTTCTGGCCGCCCGAGAACCGGTTAAGGCCGAGACGATCAAGGCCGGAAATGGCGTTCTGGCGATGGACTGGACATTCGCAGGCGGTACGTTGCAGCTCCGCGCCCGCTTCGTTGCCGGCCGAGAAGACCTGCCCGGGGTGACAGGGCGCATCATCTGGTTCGAGCGATCGGAAACAGTGGCCGACGGGCCGGAGATAACCGTGGCCATCAGTTCGCCCATCGGATGATGGCGGGCCATTGCCTGCTGTTTCCTCGACGCGTCTACTCCGCGGCAAGAACCGGACTTTTCAGGACCTTCCCCGTCGCGACATCGCAAATGCCAACATCGGTCTGGTGCGGGCCCGCATTGCAGGCCAGCGTTGCCCCGACCACGGCCTTGAAGACGAGATAGGGTGGGTTCCAGTCAACGATACGGCTGGCCGCCTCGCGGAGCCGTGCAAACTCTGCTGCCACCTGTGCAAGGGATGCGTCAGAGACGAGACCGGCAAGCGGCAACGGCAGAAGCGCATCGACCTTTCCGCCAGAGGCAACCGCCATGCCACCGCCTGCTGCGATCAGCGCATTGGCCGCAACAGCCATGTCTTCCGCATTGCCGCCGAAGACGGTGAGGTTGTGGCTGTCATGCGAGACGGTCGTCGCCAACGCGCCGCGCCAATGGCCCCAGCCGGTGAGAACGCCGACCTTCGGCTGGCTGTCCGCCTTGCCGTGTCGGTGCGCCACGGCAATCAGCGCCGCACCGTCCGGCAACACGACATGCTCATCGCTGATCTCCGCCTCCATTTCTCCCCAACGGGTGAAACGCGGCTGGTCGATGGTGGCGATGCGGGCGCGGCGGCCTTCCGCCTCGATGCGGAAATCATCGGCGCTCAGAGGCGGCAGCTTCATCGTCCCGGCTAACACACCGGCTGCGGTGTCTTCCAGCGGCGCCGATAACTTGCCGTCGCTCGCCACAAGCACGCCGTTGGCGAGGACATGTCGGGCGTGCAGGCTCTCCACATCGTCGAAAATCACGATATCGGCGCGCCGGCCGGCGGCGATCAGGCCGAGATCGTCGCGCTTCAGACGCATGGCCGCGTTGAGCGTCGCCGCACGCAACGCCCAATCGGGGCTCAGGCCGTAGCGGATGAGGCGGCGCAGGACGTCATCCAGGCCGCCGGCCTGGAGCAGATCATCCGGAAACACATCGTCCGTGCAGAGCGTCAGCGTTTGCGGCAGATGCGGCAAAGCCATCAAGGCGGTCACGAATTCCGGCAGGAGATGATCATGCGAGCCGCGCAGCTCGATCGTCAGCCCGGCGCGGAGCTTTGCCATGAGGTCGTCCGCCGAGGTCAGTTCGTGGTCGGAGGCGACACCGGCGGCCATGAAGGCGGCAAGGTCCGCGTCTTTAAGCCCGCGCGCATGGCCGCAGACGAGCTTGCCGGATTGCAGGCCCGCATTGACGATGCCCGCCATGCGCGGATCGCCATCAATGACGCCGCGCATGTTCATGACTTCGGCGAGGCCGGCAATGCTAGGCCAGCCCAGCATCTCGGCGATCTTTGCCGCGTCGAAATCGGCGCCCGCCACTTCAATGCCGGGGGCGGAGGGAACGCAGGAGGGGGCGAGCACCATGAAGCGCAGCGGCAGCTTCTCCGCCGCCTCGACCGCCCAGCGCACACCGTCCAGCCCGACGACATTGCCGAATTCATGCGGATCCCAGCAGACTGTCGTGACGCCACGCGGCAGCACGGTGCGGGCATATTCGACCGGCGTGACCATCGAGCTTTCGACATGCATATGCGTGTCGATCAGGCCGGGCGAAATGAAGCCGCCGCTGGCGTCGATGACCGTGTCCGCATCTGTCCGCGTGCCGGGTGCGTGGACCGAGGCGATGAGGGCGCCGATAAGGCCGATATCGGCAGGGCGGCGCTCGCCGGTAACGACATCGATCAACGTGCCGCCCGCGATCAGGATATCGAATGGCCGATCGCCACGGGCGGCGGCAACGGCCTCACTGCGCAAGGCGGGGGCGTTCAGCTCGGCAATTTCCTCGGCCAGTCGGGTCATCGGGCGGCCTCCTTGGCAAGCGCGCCGAAGATGATGGCGCGGGCGGCTTCGCTATCGATGTCGCTGGCAAAATGCGCGTTGAATTCCGCCCGGCCGGGGCGTGTCTCGACGACGGTGCGCCCCCGCGTCAGATGCCCTGCCAGCTCCATATCGATGCGGGCGGGCGTAAAGGTCACGATTTCTTCGGAAACAAAGGCGGCAGCAGCAGCCGGATCGTAAAAGGCCATCGCGGCGCGGCCGCGCTTGCGGCCGATATCGAGGAAGCCGGTGAGGAAATCGGCGAGCAGTTCGGCATTGCGTCCGCCGGCGGCGCGGATCGGAGTGATGTCCTCCTCCCGCAGCAGCACCTTGCGGCAGAGGTCGAGATCGACCATGCGCAGCGGCAGCTTGTGGGCGAGAACGATGGCGACGGCTTCTGGGTCTGCGAGCGCGTTGAATTCGGCGGAAGCCGTATGGTTGCCGCTCGTCACGCCGCCGCCCATCCAGACGAGATCGTCGATCCGGGCGGCCAGATCGGGCCGGGCGAGTGCAAGGGCTGCAAGATTGGTCAGTGGCCCGAGCGCCAGAATGCGGCGAGGGGCAGGGGTCTTTTCCAGCCAGGCGCAAAGCGCGTCGAAGGCCGGCTCGGTATCCGGTAGAGCCGCCTCCGGCAGAGTTCGACCCGCCGTCGGAATGCCGGTCTCGCCGAGGATCGATTGCGCGGTCTCAAGGGGGCTGAGAACCGGCAGGGCGCGGCCGGCATGTATCGGGAAATGCCAGCCGAAAGCGTGCCGCGCGCCGCCCGCATTGCGGATCACCTGATCGAGCGGGCTGTTGCCGAAGACGAGCGAGATGCCGTCGATGGTCAGCGGCGAGTGCCGCACCACGAGAATGGCTGCGATGTCGTCAAAGCCGAGGTCCGTATCGATCCACACGCCCATGGCCAGCCTCAGTCCTTCACGTCGGCGAGTGCTGCGAGGATGCGGATCCAGGAGCGTATGCCTTTGCGGTAGCTCGAAAGGTCGTATTTCTCGTTCGGGCTGTGGATGCGGTTGTCGAAGCGGCCGAAGCCGATGAGCAGTGCATTCGCGCCGAGCCTGCGCTGGAATTCGCCGATGATCGGGATCGAACCGCCTGTCCCCGCGACGGCGGCCTCCGTCTCCCACTCCTCGGTCAACGCCTTCAACGAGGCTTTCAGGCTTGGGCTGTCGATGGGCATGGCAACGGCGGGCGACAGGCCGTGGTCCTTGAACGTGACCGAGCAGTCGGCCGGGATTTGCGCGCGCACATGCGCCTGGAAGGCATCGCGTATGCGCTGAGGGTCCTGTCCCGCAACGAGCCGGAAGGAGACCTTGGCATGGGCCTTGGCCGGAATGACGGTCTTGAAGCCGGGCTCCATGTAGCCGCCCCAGAGCCCATTGATCTCGCAGCTCGGCCGCGCCCAGACCTGTTCCAGAACCGAATAGCCGCTCTCGCCGGCGGGGATGGAGAGCCCGATATCGGAGAGAAACGCCTTTTCGTCAAAAGGCAGGCGCTGCCATTGCGCCTTCACATCCTCCGGCAGCGGCTTCACGCCGTCATAAAAGCCGGGCACGGCGCAGGAGCCGTCCGGATTGCGCAGGCTGGCAATGACCTCGCCCATGACCTGAAGCGCATTGCGCGCCGCATTGCCGAACATGCCGGAATGCAGATCGCGATCGGCGCAGGAAATCTCGATCTCCTGGCCGACGAGGCCGCGCAGCATGGTGGTGATTGCCGGCGTGTCGTGGTCCCACATGTCGGTATCGCAGACGAGAACCGTGTCGGTCTTCAGTTCCTGCGCGGTCGCATCGAGGAAGGGGCCGAGGCTGGCGCTGCCGCTTTCCTCCTCGCCTTCGAACAGGATGCTGACATCGAGCGGGAGCTCCCCGGCCACCGCCATCCAGGCGCGGCAGGCCTCGACAAAGGTCATCAGCTGGCCCTTGTCGTCGGAAGCACCGCGCGCGACGATAGCCGTGTCGCCATTCGGGAGCGGCTTCATCACCGGCTCGAAGGGATCGCTTTCCCAGAGCGCCAAAGGATCGACAGGCTGCACATCGTAATGGCCGTAGAAGAGGACATGCGGGCGGTCGCCCGTCTTGCGATGGCCGACGACCATCGGATGGCCGATCGTGTCGCGAACCGATGCATCGAAACCGATGGAGGCAAGATCGCCGGCCAGCCATTCGGCCGCGCGGCGGCAATCGGCCTTGTAGGCCGGATCGGTCGAGACGCTCGGAATGCGGATCAGCTCGAAAAGCCGCTCCAGATTGGCATCGAGTGACGCGTCGGCATGGGCAAGGGCTTTTTCCAGCGTTTCGGTTTTCGTCGTCATCTTCTCTGCCTTCACGCCTCCGGTTTCAGGATGCAGCATTGTTCCGGCTTCGGCACTAGTACGGCGCGGTCTCCGGGGGCGAAGGGCTCGCTCAGGCTACCATTGGCGATCAGGTCACCGCCGCCGCTCGTCGTCTGGTACTGATAGGCGCGGCCGAGATAGGTGCGGAGGCCAAGTTCCACAGGAATGCCCGCGCCCTCGCGCTGGACGGACAGGCCATCGGCGCGCGTGGCGAGCACGAAGCGATCCGGGATCGGCCCGAAATCCGCTTCCGCGAGCGTCAGGAGCGCCCCGCCCGGAGCTTCCGCCGAGACCGTCCCGCCATCGCGGGCCTTGACGGTCATCTGGATCAGGTTCTCGAAGCCGACAAAACCGGCAACAAAAGCGTTGGCCGGGCGCTGATAGAGCACTTCCGGCGTGTCGAGCTGCATGATCCGCCCGGCATTCATGATGGCGACGCGGTCGGAGATCGAGAAGGCCTCTTCCTGATCATGCGTGACATAGAGCGAGGTCGTGCCGTTGGCGCGCTGAAGCTTGCGGATTTCGACGCGCATGTCGACGCGCAGCTTCGCATCGAGGTTAGACAGCGGCTCGTCGAACATCAGAAGCGGCGGCTCGATGACGAGGGCGCGGGCCAATGCCACGCGCTGCTTCTGGCCGCCCGACAGTGCGCCGGGCAGGCGATCGGCAAAGTCGGAAAGGCCGACGCGCTCCAGAATGGCTTTTGCCCGCCGCGTCCGCTCGGCCGGCTCGATCTTGCGCTGCTTCAGGCCAAAGGCGACGTTGTCGAGAACGCTCAGGTGCGGGAAGAGCGCGTAGTTCTGGAAGACGAGGCCGATATCGCGCTGGTGTGCGGGCAGGCGCGTCAGGTCGCGGTCGCCGAGACGGATCGTGCCGCTGGTCGGCGCCAGGAAGCCGGCCACCAGTCGCAGCGTCGTCGTCTTGCCGCAGCCGGACGAGCCGAGCAGCGACACGAGCTCGCCGGCCTTCACCGAAAGCGACAGGTCCTTCAGCACCTGGGTCGAGCCGTAATGGGCGGCGATGTTGTCAATGTCGAGCGATACGGTCACGGTCTACCTATTTCGTCAGGAAGGTGAGGCCCAGCGTCGCCTCGACAATCGCCATCACGCCGACAGTCAGCAGCATGAGAAGCACGGAGACGGCGGCCATGGTGGGATCGAAGAACTGCTCCATATAGGCCAGGATCTGGATGGGCAGCGTCGAGATGCCCGGCCCGGTCAGGAAGAGCGAAACGGACACATCGTTGATCGAGGTGATGAAGGCCAGGATAAAGGCAGCAATCACGCCGGCGCGGATATTGGGCAGGACGATGGTGAGGAAGGTTTTGAGCGGCGGCGAGCCGAGGCTGATCGCGGCCTCCTCGATCGAGAAATCGAAGGCGGCGAGGCTCGCGCTGACCACGCGCACGCTATAGGGCAGGACCAGCAGCGCATGGCCGATCAACAGCGTCAGCCAGACCGGAAAACCGCTGTCGATCGTCACCGATTTCATCAGCGAGAAACCGAAGACGATTTCCGGGACGAGGATAGGCAGGACATAGACGGTCGAGAGCCAGGAGGGCAGTTCGACGCGGAAGCGGTTGAGCGCGTAAGCCGCCGGAATGCCGAAGAGGAGCGACAGGAACGTGCCGGCAAAGGCGAGCTCCAGACTGGTGATCGCCGTCGTCTTGAAGGCGGTCACCTCGAAGATATGGGTGAACCAGTGCAGCGTCAGGCCGCGCGGCGGGAAGGTGAGGAAATTCGTGTCCGAAAGCGACGCGCCGATCATGATGACCAGCGGGCCGACGAGGAAGATGAACACAAGGCCGGCGAAGATGGCGAGCAGCGGGTGAATACGGTCGGTCATCGGTTACACCGCCATCGGGTTGAGCTTGCGGGCAATGCGGCCCATGACGAGCACGATGGCGATGGTGACGACGACCATGATAGCCGCAACAGTCGAGGCGCCGACCCAGTCGAAGGTCACCATGGCGCGCTGATAGAGGAATGTGCCCATCATCATCTGCCTTTCGCCGCCGAGAAGCTGCGGCGTGGCGTAGGAGGTGAAGCTGCCGGTGAAAACGAGTACCGCGCCGACGATGAGGCCGGGCACCGAAAGCGGCAGGATGACCTGCCGGAAGGTGGAGGCGGGTGATGCGCCGAGCGAAATCGACGCCTCGATGACATCCTTCGGGATGTTGTCGAGCACGCCGACCAGCGTCAGGATCATCAGCGGCACGAAAAGATAGACCATGGCGACGATCACCGAGCCTTCAGTGTAGAGCATGGCCAGCGGCGCGTTGATGATCCCCGTCCAGATCAGGAAGTCGTTGAGAATCCCGTTCTTGCCGAGAATGATCATCCACGCGAAGGAGCGCACGACGACGCCGGTCAGCAGCGGAAAGACCGCGGCGATGATCATCACGCTCTTCGCCTTGCCCGGCACCTTGGAGATGACATAGGCCGTCAGAAAGCCGATGGCGAGCGACAGGATCGTGGTGATGATCGCAACCTCGACGGTCCGCCAGAGCACCGTGCGCCGAAACCCGCTGTTGAAGAAGGCGAGATAGGGCGAGAATGCGCCCTGCGGCTGGGTGAATGTCGTCGTGAAGGTTGCCAGCACCGGCACGACCAGCAGTACAACGACTGCCAGGGCCGCCGGGAGCGACAGATTCCATTTTCGCATTGCATTCATCTGATGCTGTCCAAAAACCGGAGTGCGCCGGGGCAAGAGCGTTGCCCCGGCGCCAAGGGTAATGTCTGCCGCCGAAAAGCGGCAGCGCGGACGTCAGGCCTGAGCCCTTACATGCCGAAAATTTCGTTCCAGCGATCGATCCAGTCGGTCTTGACCGCGTTCAGCTTGTCATAGGCGACACGGTTGAGCTTGCCGATCGCGTCCGCGCCATAGGTCCAGATCTTGGCCTGTTCCGGCGTCAGCGTCACGCCCTTGTTGACCGGCGCGTCCACGGCCTGTTCAGCTTCGATCTGCTGGACATCCTTCGAAAGCAGGAAGTTGATGAACTTCTGCGCCAGTTCCGGATGCTCCGAACCGGTCGGGATGTTGACGGTGTTCAGCGTTGCGATATCGCCATCGGAAAGAGTCGCCCAGGTCATGGTCGGCACGGCCTTCTTGATCGAGCCGAGCGTGAAGTCCTGTGCGATCGAGACGGTGACTTCGCCGGTCGAGATCAGGTTTACCAGTTCCGAGCCGGTGTTGTAGTTCTTGACCACGTTCGGTTTCAGCGCGGCAACGGCCTCGAACGCCTTGTCGGTGTCCTTGTAGGCATCGACGCCGGCATGCGCGGCGGCGCGCAGAACGACGAGCGGTCCGGCGGTCGTCGTAATACCCGGCAGCGACACCGTACTCTTCAGGTCTTCTCGCCACAGGTCGTTCCAGGACGTGATCGGTGTCTTCACCTTGGCAGAGTCATAGACGATGCCGATGCGGCCAACAGTATAGGCAGGACCGTAACCACCCTGCGGATCCTGCGCGAGATCGTAGAGTTCCTTGACGTTCGGGATCGTCTTCGGATCGATTTTCTGGAACAGGCCCTCCTGAATGCCGATCTGCGAATAGCTGTCGGTCAGGAAGATGACGTCGACGCCCTTGCCGCCGCGGGCCTTCAGCTTGTTGAGGCGGTCGGCGTTGTTGCCGGTTTCGAAGGCGATGTCGCAGCCGCAGATTTTCTTGAACGGCTCGATGATATTGGCGTTTAGCTTGTCGCCATTATAGCCCCACCAGGAAATCGTCAGCGTGTCGGCTGCAAAGGCAGGGGCGGAAAGGCCGGCCAGCAGAAGCGTGGCGGCAGAAAGGCGGCGGATGGTTGAGATGATCATCAAGCTGTTCCCTTTAGTTCTTTGATGGTCGCTTTTCTGCGGTCAGACTAGGATCGCAAACAGTATTTCGCAACTGCAGAAGACGCGTATCAATCTATCGAAGCGTACGGATTCTTGCATTTCGCCACATGATCTCGAATTCGTATGCCGCAGCAAATACCGTGGTTCTACGGGGTCAATTCCTGTTCCACGAGTGTTGTCCAAAATCGAACACCTGTTGGAATGGCGGCATCACAGAAATCATAGGCGCTGTTGTGATGCAGAGCACCATCGACGGCGGGACCGTTGCCAAGCCAGACATAGGCGCCTGGAACGGCTTGCGAGAAGAAGGAGAAGTCGTCGCCGGCCGTTGAAGGCGGAAAATCGGTCCGCACCTTTGTCCCGCAGGCGGCGGAAGCGGCCGAAAGGGCACGTCGCGTGGCGTCAGCATCGTTGATCACCGGCGGAATGCGGCGCAGGAACCGATAATCTGCGGACATGCCGAACATGGCGGCGGCACCTTCTGCCAGCCGTCCGATTTCGGTCTCCAACTGGTCGCGCACGACGGGCGAGTAGGCGCGCGCCGTACCGCCGATCTCGACGATGTCGGGAATGACATTCAACGCCTCCGGGTTTCCGGCCTGGACCGAACAGGCGCTGACGACGGCCGGCTGGAGCGGATCCACGACACGGCCCACGATGGTTTGGAGTGCGGCGAGGAAATGGCCCGCAGTGGTCACCGGGTCCCTGCCGAGATGCGGTTTGGCGCCATGGGTGCCGATGCCCCGGAAGGTGACGGTCCAGCTGTCGGAGGAGGCGAGCTGCGGGCCGGAGACAACGGCCATTTCGTCGGTGGCCAAGCCCGGCATGTTATGCAGGCCGTAAACCGCATCACAGGGAAAGAGGTCGAAGAAGCCTTCTTCGATCATGCGTTTGGCGCCGCCGCGTCCTTCCTCCGCCGGCTGGAAGATGAAATGCACAGTGCCGGAGAAGTTCTTCGTGCGGGCCAGCTGTCGCGCAGCGCCCAGAAGCAGCACGGTATGCCCGTCATGGCCACAGGCATGCATCTTGCCGGGAATGCGGGACTTGTAAGGCCGTTCTGCCTGCTCAGGCATGGCCAGTGCATCCATGTCGGCCCGCAATCCGATGCTGCGCGGTCCGTTTCCGACCCGCAACGTGCCGACGACGCCCGTGCCGCCCAGCCCGCGATGAACCTCGATGCCGGCTTCCTCCAGCAGGTTGGCGACGATGCCGCTTGTCCGCTCCTCTTCGAAGCCCAGTTCGGGATGACTGTGCAGATCGTGGCGCAGATTGATGAGATCCCGCAGATCTTGTTCGGAAATGTCCATGGATATGCCGTCGGTTCTGGTGGGGAGTTGAAGTTGCGCGGCGCGCGGAAGCTTGGCATGTATGCCGCACAGCACGAAGCGTATCCGCAAGCCTTGCCCGTTTCAATCCCGGGAGCCCCCATGGACGATGCCCCAGACACGATTCAGCCGCATGAATTCTGGCAGGAGATCCTGCCTGCGGGGACGCTCGACCGCGAGCCGCGCGAGGGGTTTTCCAGCTTCTATCCCGCAAGGTTGCCGGATGGCGGCGAGTTGTGCCTGCCCATCAGACCGCTCGCCGATGGGAAACACGCGCTGGCATCGCTGATCATCAATCAGGCGAGTTTTGCTGTTGTCGATCGGCTTGCAACGCTTCTGGCCGCGCGCGTGCAGGATCTGAACCCTGAGATCGTGGTCGGCCTGCCCACGCTTGGCCTGACACTGGCGGCGGCCACGGCGTCGAAGCTGGGCCATACGCGCTATGTGCCTCTCGGCACGTCACGCAAGTTCTGGTATCGCGAGGAGCTTTCGGTTCCTCTGTCCTCGATCACAAGTCCCGGCCATGAGAAGCGGCTTTTCATCGATCCGCGCATGCTGCCGATCCTGGAGGGCTGCCGGGTCCTTCTGATCGATGATGTGCTGAGTAGCGGCGCGTCGATACTGGCAGGTTTGCGGCTGATGCAGCACGCGAACATCGAGCCGGTCGCCATTGGTGCGGCGATGTTGCAAACCCGGCGCTGGCAGGCGGCACTCTCTGCCGAGGCGCCGGACGTCGTCAGCCGCGTGCGCGGTGTTTTTGAAACACCGATGCTACGGCAGGGGGAGGCCGGCGGTTGGTTTGCCACCGGCTAGCTCGCTTCCGCGATTCAGGGAAGCGATCTATCGTTTTGTTTCATGCAATCCGGACGCGGAACCGGTTTCCGCGTTTGCCGGAATTGTTTTAATGTCGTCCGCATTCCAGGGAAACTCGCGGGTCATGGCTTCCTCCTTCTCGGGATTGTAGGGTTCCGGAACAGGATCCGGCCGATCCCGGCCAGACTTTGGCGTTTGACGCAAATCAAAGCCGTGGAGGGGGTCGCTTCCTAAGTTCTGCATGAACGGATCGGTGGAGGGAAATGATGACAATTCTTGCCGTGGCGCTCAATCCTTCCGTCGATGTGTCCAGTGATGCGACGCGTGTGCTGCCGACGCGCAAGGTGCGCACACACAACCAGCGCCGCCATGCCGGCGGCGGCGGAGTAAATGTGGCCCGTGTCATCGCGATGCTCGGCGGCCGGCCCCAGCTGCTTGTCATGTGTGGCGGCGAGACCGGGGCGCTCCTCCTGGATGCGCTTGCTGGAGCTGCCATTGATGTGACGGCCGTCCGCACGGCGGAGCCGACGAGGCTCGCCTTCATGGTCTACGAGGAAGAGACCGGGCTGGAGTATCGCTTCGTCCCGGATGGGCCGGCAGTGTCCTCCGAAGAAATTGAAAGTGCCATGGATGCCGTACGCAGCTTCAAGGGCGACTTTCTGGTGCTCAGCGGTTCGCTGCCCCGCAATGCGCCGGACTACACCTACGCCCGGATGG
Source organism: Ensifer adhaerens (assembly GCA_900215285.1). Taxonomy (NCBI): domain Bacteria; kingdom Pseudomonadati; phylum Pseudomonadota; class Alphaproteobacteria; order Hyphomicrobiales; family Rhizobiaceae; genus Ensifer; species Ensifer adhaerens. The sequence continues at coordinate 403,647 of OCMG01000002.1, read as the reverse complement.
CGGCTGTTGCCGCTTCCGCTGGGGTCAAGGTCGTGCTCGATACCTCCGGCAAGCCGCTGCAGACGACGCTGAAACAGGCAAAGCTGTTTCTCATCAAGCCGAGTCTCAGCGAGTTGGAGACCATTGCCGGCAAAACGCTGGATGAACGTGGCATTGCTGAAACGGCGCGACAGATCGTGAGCGAGGGCTGGGCCGAATATGTGACCGTGACGCTCGGCCGCTCCGGTGCCTTGCTGGTCGGGCGCCAGATCAACCTGCGTCTGCCGGCGATCCATGTGCCCGTGCGCTCGGCGGTCGGGGCGGGCGACAGTTTCCTGGCAGGGCTTGTTTGGAGGTTGGAGCAGGGGGCGCCGATTGAGGAGGCCTTCCGGTTCGGTCTCGCCGCCGGCGCTGCCGCGGCCATCACGCCCGGAACCGAGCTTTGCCACCGCGACGATGTATTTGCCATCTATGAGGGACACCTCGGCGAACCCGTGGGACAGCCCGAACCGCCTCAGTCGTGAGGTCGTCATGTCGATCCCGACGGCTTTTGGCCCTGGTCGGCAAATGGCGCGGCAGGAAATTGCCGCTCGTCATCTTGCGCACGCGTCGCCACGAAGAGTTTAGATCGTTTCAGTGTTTCATGGAAGCGCTGAAACGATCTATCGCTTTGTTTTTGCGCAATTCCGGACGCGAAACCGGTTTCCACTTTCGCTGGATTTGCTCTGGCGGAAAAGGTGGCTCCTTCGCCGCGGCCTCGCCTGGGAATGATCGTGCCGGCTTGCGCACTGGGGGCGGACGAGAATAGAAAAGGCCTCCGCTTAACGTGATGCATCAAGTTCGTTTCGGATGCAGAACGCCTTGCAAGCTGTTTGGATAAAAAAGGAATTTTCTCATGCCCGCGCCTAAAAACCCCTTCAAGCAGGCGCTCAAGGAAGGGCGGACGCAGATCGGCTTCTGGCAGGCGCTGACCTCGCCGACCGCAGTCGAAATCTCCTCGAAGGTCGGTTTCGACTGGCTGCTGATCGACGGCGAGCATGCCCCGAACGATCTGCCGATGATGATCGCGCAACTGCGTGCCATGGCGGGCTCGTCCTCACATCCGATCATCCGTCCGCCGATCGGCGAGACCTGGATCATCAAGCAATTGCTCGATGTCGGCGCGCAGACGCTGCTGATCCCCATGGTCGACAGCCGTGAGATGGCGGAGGCCATGGTGAAGGCCATGCGCTATCCGCCGGAAGGCGTGCGTGGCGTCGGCTCGATCCTCGCCCGCGCTTCCGGGTACAACAGCATCCCGGACTATCTGCAGACGGCCAATGACGAAGTCTGCCTTCTCCTGCAGGTGGAAAACCGGGCCGGTATCGCTGCCCTCGACGATATTGCCGCGACGGAGGGCGTCGATGGCGTCTTCATCGGCCCCGCCGATCTTGCCGCCGACATGGGCTATCTCGGCCAGCCGGGGCACCCGGAGGTGCAGGCTGTCATTGAGGACGCGATTGCGCGCGTTCAGAAGCACGGCAAGGCTGCCGGCATCCTGATTGGCGATCTGGCGCTGACCAAACGGTATGTCGAACTCGGCGCGACCTTCGTCGCCATCGGCAATGACGTCACACTCTTCGCCAACGCAGCGCGGAAGCTGTTGGACGACTATCACAAGACTGAGCCCGCGGGGGCGACGGGCGACATGCAGGTTTACTGACGCAAGTGGTGGGCCGTCGTGTTTCGCGCTCTTCTGCCTGCGATTTATGCAGTGGCTGGCAGGAGGGAGACTTGGCGAAGTCAGGCGGGTGCGGATTGCGTCGCTGCAATGCATCGTTTTTCGGCAAAAGCGAAATTTTTCGCCAATGCGAACCATTTTAGAATGTTCCGGCCTCACCTGAACGCCTGAAAGCTGATATTTCGACCGCGTCTTCACATTCGCGGTGGTTCCTTATGTCGATCTTTCAGCGGCTCAATCCCTCGCTTGCCCCGACCAGCCTGCGCGAGCGCGGCCGTGCGGCGGGCGGTGCGCTGCTCGGCATTGCGCTGACCGGGCTCGTCAGCACGTTGGCATTGGGCAATAATGGTCTTGCCGCACCGCTTCTCGTCGCGCCGATGGGCGCCTCGGCCGTGCTGCTCTTTGCCGCGCCCGCGAGCCCGCTCGCCCAGCCCTGGTCGATCCTCGGCGGCAATGTCGTGGCGGCGCTGATCGGCGTCACCTGCGCACTCTTCATCCCGCAGCCGCTGTTTGCCGCGGCTCTTGCCGTCGGTCTGGCAATCGCTGCCATGCTGGTGCTCAATTGCCTGCATCCGCCGAGTGGCGCTGTGGCGCTGACGGCGGTACTGGGCGGCTCGGCCGTTCACGCCAGCGGCTACTGGTTCGTGCTGACGCCGGTGGCGCTCAATTCCATTCTGCTGCTGGCGCTGGCTCTCGCATATAATAACCTCACGGGCCACCGTTACCCGCATCTGCCCCATAAGGCGCCAGCGGTCGGCGGCGGGGCCGAAAAGGCGGACCCGATCGAGGCGGATATCGAAGAGGTGTTGGAAGAATTCGACGAAGTGGTCGATGTCAGTCCCGACACGATGGCCGCGCTCTTTCGTCGGACGCAGTTGGCCGCGCATGAGCGCCAGCATCACGGTCTGCTGACGGGCGAGATCATGTCCCGCAACCTGCTGACCGTGCGCGCTGAAGATCCGTTGCGCGCGGCATGGCGGCTCTTCTCCATCCATCACGTCAAGGCGCTGCCGGTGGTGGATGGTTCCGGCAAGCTCGTCGGCATGATTTCGCAGGCCGACTTCTTCTCGAACTCGGTTCTGTCCGATGATGGCAACCTGCATCTCGGCTTCCGCCGCCGCGTGCTCGCCTCGCTTAGCCGTCAGCCTGTGCCGCGCCTGGTCGGTGACATCATGGATCGTCGCATTCAGGCGACAAGGCCGGAAGCCTCGGCCTTCGCGCTGGTCATGCGCATGGTGGAGGAGGGGCTGCACACGATCCCGGTCGTCAACCAGGCCGAACGTCTTGTCGGTGTGGTCAGCCAGGGTGATCTCCTCGCGGCCCTTTTCCGCGCCGATCTGGATATGGCTGAGGCTTCCTGATTAAAAAACGGGCCGGCGTTTCCGCCGACCCATCTTCCTCATTCTTGAAGCGGCTGGTTCAGGCTGCCGCTGACTTGTCGCGCTGTTCGAAGCTGAAGTTCGCGTAGCCATTCTGCGTGGCTGCGGCGCAGAAGTCGCGGTACTTGTGGAAGCCGCCGGTGAAGAGCGTCAGGCCCTGCGGCTTGTCCTTCACGTTGGTGCCGAGATACCAGGTCTTGGCCTTGAGCAGCAGAGAGCGCTGGGCAAGCGAGGCGACGAGGTCCATCCAGTCGTCCTCGACCTTCTTCGTCGGCTCCATCGCGGAAAGTCCGTGCTCGTCCATATGCACGATGGCGTCGGCAATCCAGTTCACGTCGTTCTCGCTGATCGCCACGATGTTGGCGAGGGCGGCCGGGCCGTTCGGGCCGGTGGTCATGAAGAGGTTGGGGAAGCCTTCCATCATCAGGCCGAGATAGGAGCGCGAGCCCTCGCGCCACTTGTCGTTCACGGTCTGCCCGTTGCGGCCGACGACGTCGAAGGCGAGCAGGGCGCCGGTGAGACCGTCATAGCCGGTCGCGAAGATCAGCATGTCGAGTTCGATCTCGCGGCCCTCCGTGCGAACGCCCTTTTCGGTAATCTCGACGATCGGCTCCTCGAAGCAGTCGACGAGATGCACGGTCGGCAGATTATAGGTCTCGTAATAGCTCGAATCGAGGCACGGGCGGCGGGCGAAGATCGGGTAGCCCTTGGGCTTCAGCTTTTCCGCCGTCACCGGATCCTTCACCACCTCGCCGATCTTGCCGCGCACGAATTCGGCGACATGTTCGTTGGCTTCCTCGTTGTAGAGGAGGTCGGAGAAAGTGCCGAGCATGGCAAGGCCGCCCTGTTTCCACGAGTCCTCCAGCAGCGCCTGACGCTGGCTGGGCGTGACGGAGAAGAAGGCGCGGGTGGACTGGGGACGCAGGCCGCCAACGGCGCTGTTGCGGGCGGCTTCGCGAAGGCCCTTGTAGTTGCGCTTCACCTCGGCCACGTAGTCGGGCTCAAGTTTCTGGTTGCGCATGGGCATGGTGAAGCTTGGCGTGCGCTGGAAGACGAAGAGTTCGCCGGCTTTGGGGCCGACTTCCTGCACGATCTGAATGCCGGTCGAGCCGGTGCCGATGACGCCGACGCGTTTTCCCGCGAAGCTGACTTCCTCATGCGGCCAGCGGGCGGCATGATAGGCCTCGCCCTTGAACTTCTTGTAGCCGGCAATGTCCGGCTCCTTCGGCACGGAGAGCGGGCCGGTCGCCATCACGCAATAGGTTGCCTCATAGGTTTCGCCCTTGTCGGTCTTGACCACCCAGAGCTTGCGCGCCTCGTCCCACACGGCGCTCACGACGCGTGTGTTGAACTGGAAATGCTTGTTGAGATCGAGCCGTTCGGCGACGAAATTGATGTAGCGCAGCAGCTCCGGCTGGGCGGCGAACTGCTCGGACCATGTCCATTCCTGCTGGACTTCTTCGGAGAAGGAGAAGCAGTAGTCGATGCTGGGCAGATCGACGCGCGCGCCGGGATAGCGGTTCCAGTACCACACGCCGCCCAGCCCGCCACCGGCCTCGAAGGCCTGGATGTTCAGGCCCATCTCGCGAAACTTGTAGACCGCATACATGCCGCCAAAGCCGCCGCCGACAATAACCAGGTCCAGCCGCTTCACAGGGTTCGAATTGCTCATGTCACTCCTCCTCGACCGAGCCGCATGGAATAGATGCCGCCGCGTCTCGCTGGACCTTCCACGGTCCCGTCGACGCAACGGCAATGCGGCTCTTGCTCCTCTTGGGATGGATTAGACGCTCACACCGCACGCCTTTCAAGCGGGCACAGAGGGCTGAAGGGTAGTTTCATATTTGTGAAGTGGGGAGGGTGGGGAAGTGGGTTGATTTTGGGCAAGACTGCGCGGGGAGGGCTGGTGGTAGAGGTGCGATTGAGGCCGACGCTGGTCAATGAAATCGAGTGATTACAATATCTTGTAAGTGTTCGGGTTTTTGAATGGTCGTCCAGGCCCCATCTTGCTCGGCGTCAGCAAGTCTCGCTCTTCGCGCGAGGCAGACCCCTCACCCCGCCTCCGCTATCGCTCGGCGACCCTCTCCCCGAGGGGAGAGGAGGAATGGCAACGTTGCGGCATTTCCTCTTCTCCCCTTGGGGAGAAGATGCCGGCAGGCAGATGAGGGGTTCTCACGCGGCAACGAGCGCCTTCAGCGTCCCCTGAAAACCGGCTTCGTACCCGCACGAAACGCCTCGACACCGGCGCGGAAATCCTCCGTGCGTCCAGCCTCGCGCTGCAAGTCTGCTTCCAGCGCAAGCTGGTCTTCGAGCGAGTTCTCAGAAGACGCCAAGAACGCCTTTTTCATCAGCGCGAAGCTGCGGGTCGGGTGGTTGGCGAGGTCGCGCGCCATGGCTTCCGCGGTCGGCATCAGCTCCGCGTCATCCACCGCCTTCCAGATCATGCCCCATTCCACGGCCTGTTCGGCGCTCACCGGTTCGGCCAGAATGGCGAGCGCACGGGCGCGGGCCTCGCCGATGAGCTTCGGCAGAAACCAGCTGCCGCCTGCATCGGGGACGAGACCAATCTTCGAGAAGGACTGGATGAACTTCGCCGAGCGGGCGGCAACCACGATATCGCAGGCAAGCGCCACATTCGCGCCAGCACCCGCCGCCACGCCGTTGACGGCGCAGATCACGGGCTTTTCGGCCGTGCGGATCGCCATCACGAGCGGATTGTAGTTTTCCGAAAGCGAGGCCCCGAGATCCGGCGGGCCGTTTTCGAAGCTGCGCTCCTGCAGGTCTTGTCCGGCACAGAAGCCGCGGCCCGCGCCGGTCAGCACGATGGCGCGGCAAGCCGTGTCATTTGCGGCTTGGCCAAAGGCTTCGCGAAGCGCCACGTGCATGGCCTTGGTGAAGGAATTGAGCTTGTCCGGCCGGTTCAGCGTGATGACGATAAAGCCGTCTTCCTTCCGGGTCAGAACAGGGCTTTCGCTCGTCATTCTGCAGCCTCCAGATCGATCATGTCTGGCGTGGACGCGTCGCCCGCATTGCCAAAGGCGGTCCAGCCGCCATCAACGTACAGGATCGCGCCGGTCATGTAAGAGGCTTCGTGCGAGGCCAGAAACAGCGCCGCGTCTGCGATGTCCTGCGGCTGCCCGAGATCGCCCATGGGAATCCGGCGGCGGATCTTCAGCGCATCGATCTTGCCTTCGCTTTCCAGGGCGGCCACACCCGGCGTGCGGATATAGCCGGGCGCAATCGTTGCGGTGCGGATGCCGACGGGGCCGAGTTCGGCGGCGATGCAGCGCGTCAGCATGTCGATGCCCGCCTTCGATGCGCCATAGGCATGGCGCGGCGCGAAGGGCAGGAAGGTGTTGATCGAGCCGAGATTGAGGATCACGCCCCCGGGCTTGGGCATGAGCGCGAGTGCCTGTTGAAGCGCGATGAAGGCGCCGGTCAGGTTGATGTCTAGGATGCTGGTGAGGTAGGCGGCGCTCTGTTCGCTGACCGGCATGAAGCGGTCTGCGATGGCGGCGTTGTTGACGAGCACATCGACGCGGCCGAAATCGCGGGCAATTTGGGCGAAGGCGGCTTTGATCTCGTCTTCCTTGGACAGGTCAACGGTGATCGCGCGATGCTGTGTGCCGAGATCGGATGCCACTCGCACGGCTTCTTCCGCTTCGCGGTCTAGGATGACGATCGTGTCACCGTTGGCCGCAAACGTCTCGCAGATAGCTTTTCCGATACCCTTTGCGCCTCCGGTGACGACGACGATGCGCGCGCCATCCGTCGTCGCCGGGATCGAAAGCTCGGCTTGCGGCGTGCCGTCCACCGGCGGATGCGCCTTGCCCGGCTGGTTGAAGGACGCCCATCCGCCATCGACGGCGACGACCGTTCCGGTGATGTAGCGCGCCTTGTCCGAGGCGAGGAAGCGGGCAACAGTTGCCATCTCGTCCGGGCGCGCCATGCGGCCCATGGGAATGCGCTGGCGCACCTTGGAAAGATCGGCCTTTCCGTCGCGCTCCAGCCCCGCGACCATCGGCGTGCGGACATAGCCGGGGGCGATGGCGACGACGCGGATGTTGCGGGAAGCCAGTTCGCAGGCGAGCGATTTCGTCATGCTGACGACGCCGGCTTTCGAGGCGGCATAGGCATTGCGCTTGGGGTTGGAGACGACACCGGCGAGTGACGCCGTGTTGACGATCACGCCGCCGCCCGGCCCCATGCGGGCCGCGACTTCGCGCGCCAGCACCAGCGGGCCGACGAGATTGACGGCGAGCGCCTGCCGGAAGCCTTCGATGGAAGTATCGACCGTTGCGGCCATGGTCGGGCCGATCGCGGCATTGTTGACCAGCACGTCGATGCGGCCGAAGCGCTCGGCTATGCGGGCAACGGTTGCGACGATCTCCGTCTCACTTCCAAGATTGCAGGCAAAGCCGGCATGATCCGGTCCCAGAGAGGCCGCGAACTCCTCGACGCTCGTTCCGGCAAGGTCAACGGCGGCCACGCGATAGCCGTCGGCGACGAAGACCTCGCACAGCGCCCGGCCGATACCGCCCGCCGCACCGGTGATGATGGCGACCTTCTTATGAGAACTCATGGCATCCTCCTTGGCATCTTGTGCGGCCGTCTCAGCCTGCTGGTTGCAGCCGCCGGAACAGGCCGTCGCGATAGAGCAGCACATCGCGCTCGGCCGTGGAAATGGCGCGCACGCGCCCGAGATAGAGATTGTGGCTGCCCGCCTCGACGCGATTTTCCACGTCACAGTCGAGACAGGCCACCGCATCGTCAAGCACCGGCGCGTTGCTGATCAGGCTGCTCCAGCCGCTCTTCGCAAACAGTGCGGCGCTGACGCTTTCGGGCCCGGAGAAGCTGCGGGCAATCGCATGCTGTTCGTCGGCCAGAAGATTGACTGCAAACTGGCCGCTGGCATCGATGAGCCCGGCCACGGCGGAACCCTTGTTGAGGCAGACCAGAAAGGTTGGCGGGTCGCTGGAGACGGAACAGAAGGTCGTCGCGGTCAGACCGCCGACATCGCCCTTGCTCGCCGCCGTGACGATCGCGACGGGCGAGGCGATCTGGCGGAGCGCGCGCTTGAAGTCCGCGCCGCTCGCCCGCGTTTCGACGTCGGCAAGGCGTTTCGGAAGCTCGGTCGTGGTCGTTTTCCTGCCGCGTGTCATGCGACCGCCTTGTGATCGTCTGCTGCGCCGGCCGCGACAATCAGTGCATCGAGCGGCACCGCGCCGCGTCCCTTCGGCAGGGCAAGAACCGGGTTGAGATCGATGCTGTCAATCTTTGCCGCATTGGCATGGGCAAAGACGGAGAGGCGTGAGAGCAGCTCGGCCAGCGCATCGAGATCGGCGGGAGGCGCACCGCGCACACCCTCCAGCATGGCAAAGCCGCGAATTTCGCGGATCATGCGGAGCGCCTCCTCTCGATCGAAGGGGGCGACCCGGAAGGTCACGTCCTTCAACACTTCCACGAAAACGCCACCCAGCCCGAACATCACGACCGGACCCATGGTCGGATCGGTGAAGGTGCCTGCAATCGTCTCGACGCCGCCCGAAATCATCGGGGTGAGGATCACACCCTCAATGCGAGCCTCGGGCGCCTTGGTCTTGACGCGGGTGAGCATCGCGCTCATCGCCGCGCGCACCTCGTCCGCACTTTTCAGGCTCAGCGCCACGCCGCCAACTTCCGTCTTGTGGGGCAGGTCGGGCGAGGAGATCTTCATGACCAGCGGATAGCCCAGCTGATCGGCGACCGGGCCGGGGTCGGCCTCCGGTGTCACCAATTTTTCTGGCGTGAAGGCAATGCCGGCCTTTGTGAGGATCGATTTCGCCTCATGCTCGGTGATGGCGCGGGCCGGAATTGCAGCCGGGGCAGGAACGTCCAGCTTTGCATCAGCTTTCTTGGCGAGATCGAAACTCTTGCGGAAGCGGACGAGCGCGCCGAGCGCATGGGTCAGCGCCGTCCCGTCTTCATAGACGAGGAAGCCGTTTTCCTCGTAGCTCCGCATGACCTCGGCGGGGGCGGACATGGTGAGGCACTTGATCACGTCGTCCTTGTCGGACAGCGCATCGCCCAGCGCCTGTCGCAGCATCGGCCCGAAGGTCGGGCTTCCCGGACCGCTGCCGAAAATGCCGGTGAACATGTCATAGCCGCCCTTGTCGAGCATGGTCCGGATGAAGCGGGTCATGACGGGAAGTTCGGTCAGCGCCTGCGCCGTTGCGTCCACGGGGTTGACCGGCGAGGCATAGGGCAGGATTTCCTTGAGTTCGCTCTGGGCGGCCTCCGGCATCGGCGAGACGTCAAGCCCCGCATCCGCCGCATCGTCGGCCATCTGGATGCCGAAGCCGCCGGAGAGCGTGAAGATGCCGAGCTTGCCGCTTCTCGGGAAAATGCCGCGTGAGGCCGCATAGGCGATGTCGAGCTGTTCGGCCGTGTTGCGGGCGCGGTGCACGCCATATTGCCGGAGCACGGCGTCGAAGACGGCATCCGAGCCGGCAAGAGCTGCCGTATGTGAGCTGACGGCATGGGCGCCGACTTCCGAGCGGCCCACCTTCATGAAGACGATGGCCGTCTCGCGCCGGCGCGCGGTTTCCAGCGCGTCGATGAAGGCGTCGCGATTGCGGATGCCTTCAGCATAGGCCATGACGACATTGACGCCGTCTTGGTCCACCACCCAGCGCAGCGCTTCCGCCACGTCGATATCGCATTCGTTGCCTGTCGTGACCCAATGGCTGATGCCGAGCCCTCGCTGGCGGGCGAGGTGGGTGATGTGGGAGCCGTAGGCACCGCTCTGCGAGACGACGGAGACGGGGCCGGGCGATATAAGGCCGGTGTCGAGGATCGCCGAGAACGTGCCGTAGTAATTGGCCCGCGCATTGAACACGCCGAGGCAATTGGGGCCGAGAACGCGCATCTTCGCCTCGCGGGCGATATTCGCCATCTCGGTCTGGATGGCGCGGCCTTCCTCAGAGGTTTCTGCAAAGCCGGCGGAAAAGACGATCGCCGAGGCAACGCCGCGATCGGCACATTCGCGAACGGCCTGCAGGGTCGCGGCAGCGGGCACCGCAAGAATCGCCACATCCGGCGTTTCCGGCAGGCTGGCGACCGAGCCATAGGCTTTGAAGCCCTGCACGCTGTCGCGGTTCGGGTTTACCGGATAGACCGCGCCCTTGAAGCCGCTTTCGCGCAGATAGCGCAGCGGGCGTCCGCCGATGCGGGCGGCGTTCTCCGATGCGCCCACAATGGCAATCGAGCGGGGATCGAGAAGGGCGGAAATCGCGTTGGCGCGTGTATCTGTCATGGTCTCGTTCCTTGCGGCTACATAGATTCGGAGTGCTAGAGCATCCTTTGTGCGTCCTAAAGGACGCACGGCGCTCTAGGTCTGCCCGAACCGGGTCTCGTGGATGCCTTTCACGCCCAGGCCTTCAATGGCATAGAGGCAGCCGGCATGTGGATGACGGGAAATGGCGCGGCCGGAGCCGGAATTCTTGATCGACGTGACATAGAGCGTCTCAAGGTCCGGGCCGCCGAAGGCGAGACAGGAGGGCATGTCGGTCGGTGCGGCGATCAACCGGTCGAGGCGGCCGTCCGGCGCAAAGCGCGCGATGCGGCCGACCTGCACGAGGGCAACCCAGAGGAAGCCCTCCGCATCCACCGTCGCGCCATCGGGGCCGGAGGCGAAAATCTCGGTGTCGGCGAAAATGCGAGGCTCCGTCAGCGGCTCGCGGTCGTTGCCATATTTGTAGGCCCTGATCTGCCGGTCGAGACTATCGGCGAAATACATGGTCTCGCCATCCGGGCTGAAGCAGAGGGTATTGGCGATGCGGATGCCGTTGGCCAGCATATCCGTCTCGCCGTTGTCGCCGAGGCGATAGAGAGCGCCACGCGGATCGGCGTGAATGCCCATCGTGCCGCAGAGATAGCGGCCGAAGCGATCCACCTTGCCATCGTTGAAGCGCACCAGCGGATCGGCGGGATCGGGCACGAAGAGCGGCGTGAACGCGCCGCTTTGAAGATCGAGGCTGTAGAGCCCGTCGAAAAGCCCGCAGATCAGCGTGTTGTTCATCCCCAGCCCGATGGAGCCGACCATGGAGGGCGCTTCCCACTGGCCGAATTCACCCGTTTCCGGCGTGTGGTAGCGAACGAGACAGGAGACGCCGTCGACCCAGTAGATCCGGCCGGTCTCGCCGTCCCAGACGGGGCTTTCGCCCAGGTTGTCGGCTGTCTCGCTGATGCGGACACGGGTGATGGATGGAACTAAGGGGGACATCTTGTCTTCCGGAAGAAAAAGACCGGCAGCAACGGTCCCGGGGTCTCGGCCCCGCTGCCGCCGGCTTGGGAGGAACGACTTACTTCTTCAGCGTCGGGCAGGCGCTTTCCGAGAGCGGACGCCATGCATCCTCGGCCGGGATGGTGCCGGTGATCTCGTAATAGTCATAGGCGCCCTTGGACTCTTCAGGCGTCTTGATGCGGGCCGAGTAGAGTGGACGCATGACCTGGCCGTCGTCGCGGATCTTGACGTTCTTCATCTCGAAGTCGTTGATCGGCATTTCCTTCATCTTGGCCATGACGGCATCGCCATCGTCGGAACCAGCTGCCTTGACCGCCTCGAGGTAATGCTTGATGGCGCTGTAGGTGCCCGCCTGGGCTTCGTTCGGCGCGCGGTTGTTGAAGGCGGCCATGAAGCGCTTGGCAAAGGCGCGCGTCTCGTCATTCGCATCCCAGTAGAAGGGCGTCGAAAGCTTGACGTTTTTCAGGATCTGCAGGCCGATGCCGTGCGTCTGGTTGAGCATCAGGCCGAGCGGAACCAACGTCTGACCGCCTTCGGCGAGGCCGAATTCCTGGGCCTGCTTAATGGCGTTGGCGAAGTCGGAGCCCGAGTTTGCGAAGGCCACGACCTTGGCGCCGCTCGCCTGTGCCTGCAGAAGGAAGGAGGAGAAGTCCGCATTGTTCAGCGGATGCAGGACCGAACCGACAACCTTGCCGCCGGCAGCCTCGACGAATTTCGTCGTGTCGGCCTGCCAGGCCTTGCCGAAGGCGTAGTCTACCGTCACGAAGAACCAGGTCTTGAGACCGTCCTTGACCAGCGAATTGGCGGTTGCCTTGGGCAGCGAATAGGTGTCGAGCACCCATTGCGTGGTCATCGGCGAGCACTTGTCGTTGGTGAAGGCCGAGGAGGCCGTGCCGGCGAGCATATAGGGCTTCTTGCGCTCCTTCATGATGTCGGAAACGGCCAGCGCAATCGAGGAGGCCGAGCAGCCGACGATCGTGTCGACGCCTTCCTTGTCCACCCACTTCATGGCCGCAGCAACGCCGACATCGGGCTTGTTCTGGTCGTCAGCGACCACGAGTTCAATCTTCTTTCCGTCAACCGCGCCGCCCGCATCTTCAATGGCGAGCTTGGCGGCGGCCACGGAGCCGGGGCCGCAATTGTCGGCATAAGGACCGGACTGGTCGTTCATGATGCCGATCTTGATGACATCGCCCGAGATCCCGGCGGCAGATGCGTGGATCGGCGCCGACAGCATGGTGGCCGCCAGAAGGGCAGCGGATGTCGCTTTGAATGCTTGCATGGACTCTCTCCCAATTGGCCCGCCGGTCCTCCAACCGTTAAAGCGGGCTACCTCCTCAAGATTTCAGCCGCGAACGCGGTCATGAAAATGCGTATGTAATGCCGCCATCGACGAACAGGATATCGCCGGTGATGAAGCTGGACTCGTCGCTCGCCAGGAAAACGGCAGCGTTGGCAATGTCTTCCGGCGCGCCGAGCCGGCCAAGCGGCACGCGCTGGCGCCGCCGCTCCCAGGCTTCTTCGCTGACCACAAGGTTCGCGCCCTCCGTCGGGGTCGAGCCTGGCGCAATCGCGTTGACGCGGATGTTGCGCGGACCAAATTCTGCAGCGCCTGAGCGCGTGAGGCCCGAAACGGCAGCCTTGATGGCACTGTACATGATGCCGTGTTTCATCGCGAGAACGGAGGAGGGCGAGCCGATATTGATGATCGCACCACCGCCGGCCGCCGTCATGTCTTCCAGGACCGCCTGATAGCCCCAGACAACCCCCTTGAAGCCGACATCGATCATGCGGCCGATCATCTCCTCGGTCTGCTCCTCCAGCGGTCCGTAGCGGTTCCACATGGCGTTGTTGACGAGGATGTCGACGGGGCCGAATTCAGCCTTCAGCTTTGCCACGGCATCGAACAGGTCTTGTCTCTTTGCGACATTGCCGGTGATGGCAAGGGCCTTGCCACCGGCGGCGCGGATCGCCTCGGCGGCGGGCTCGGCAACCTCTGGCTTGAGGTCAAGAATGCCGACGGCCGCACCCTCGCGAGCGAAGGCTTCCGAAATCGCGCGACCCAGTCCGCGTCCGCCGCCCGTCACCAGCGCTACTCTTCCGGCCAATCTTTGCATGTCAATTCACTCCTGGCCGCAAGGCGCTTCACCCCCGGCTTCCTCCAGTTTTGCCCGCGAGAACTCCTCCCTCGCGTGGACTTCAGCGATGCGAAAAATCACAGTCGCTCTTGACTGGACACACTCTGTCACGCCAACTGTCATCTTAACAATCGCATTTCATACGTGTGGTTCATATTCATGAATGTGAAACCGCGCCTCTCTGGGAGGAGAGCCAAGTGCAGACGTCGCAGGTCAAGTCCGCCATGCGGGCTTTAGAAATTCTTGAGTTTTTCAAAAGGGTTAGGCAGCCGCGTGCGATGTCAGAAATCGCCGCCGCACTGGGCTATCCGCAGTCGAGTACGACGGTTCTGCTCAAGACACTCATTACGCTTGGCTACCTCAATTTCGACCGTCGCGAGCGGCTGTATTTTCCGACCGTGAAGGTGACGTCGCTGGGCGACTGGGTGCCGCGCGCGCTCTTCGGTTCGGGGCGGGTCATCGAGGCGATGCGCGACGTCCATGCGGCGACCGGCGAGACGGTTTCGATCAACACCAAGAACGACATCTACCTGCAATATGTGCAGATCGTGCAGTCGGTCCATGCGCTGCGTTTCCATGTCGAAGAGGGGGCCATGCGGCTCCTTACACAGTCGGCAGTGGGCTGGCTTCTGATGTCCACCATGCCCGACGACAAGATCGACAACGTCATCCGTCGTGCCAATATTGCGACACCGAAGGCGGCCGACCGGGTCAAGGTCGGCGACATGATGGAGAAGATCCGGACGATCCGCCAGCAGGGCTATTGCTCGGTCGAGAACGTCCCGTTTCTGGGTGGGGGCACGATCTGCGTCATGCTTCCGGTGACCATCCAGGGGCAGCCTGTGGTGCTCGGTCTTGGCGGGGCGCTGGAGCGCATTCGCCAGAACCATGACCGTTATCTTTCGGTGTTGCAGAAGGCGGCGAAAACCGTGGTGCCGAGTGATCCGTTCGACCAGCCAGTCGAGATCGAGTTCTGAAAAGCCGACAGTAGATGATAGAAACGCTCTTGGTTTAGGCAGCCCCCTCATCCGACCCTTCGGGCCACCTTCTCCACGGTGGGGAGAAGAGGGAGTTTGCCGCAACCTCTCGGCCATCCTCGCCCCATCGGGGAGAGGTACGCCGAGCGTCAGCGGAGGCGCGGGGTGAGGGGGATCCCGCGAGCGCCTCGCTTCAAGCCGTCGCTTCGGCGTCCGTTTTTGCCGCCGGATTCTTCCCTTTCGCCAGCAGCGCCGCGATCTCGCCGACAAAACCGCGACGGAAGAAGACGATGACGACGAGCAGGATGACGCCCTGCGCGATCAGCGCCCATTCGCCGAGGCCGGCAAGTTCGTCATTCAGGATGACAACGATGGCCGCGCCGAACATCGGGCCGCTCAATGTGCCGAGCCCACCCAGCAGAGTCATGAGAATGACCTCGCCTGAGATCGGCCAGGAGGCATCGGTGAGCGTGGCGAACTGGAAGACGGTTGCTTTCAAGGCGCCTGCGAGGCCGGCGAGTGACGCCGAGAGGACGAAGGCGAGATACTTGAACTGCTCCGGCTTCATCCCGAGGGACTCGACGCGCGGTTCCTTGTCCTTGATGGCGCGCAGGATTTCGCCGAAGGGTGAATTGACGATGCGGTAGAACAGGAAGAGCGCGAGCGCGGAGACGGCGAGCACGACGTAATAGAAGTGGAAGCTGTCCTTCACGTCGATCAGGCCGAAAAGCGCGTTGCGCGGGATGCCCTGCATGCCGTTTTCGCCGCCGGTAAAGGGCGCCTGCAACAGCACGAAATAGACGAATTGCGAGAAGGCCAACGTGATCATGGCGAACTGGATGCCCGCGCGGCGGATCGCAAGCAGGCCGACGAGCGCCGCCATCACGGTCGAGACCAGCATGCCGCCGATCAGTGCCAGCTCCAGCGAGATCGGCGTCGTCTTCAGAATGTAGCCCGTGATGTAAGCCGACGTGCCGAAGAACATGGCATGGCCGAAGCTCAGGAGGCCGGCATAGCCCAGCAGCAGATTGAAGGACGACGCGAAGATCGCGAAGCACAGGATCGTCATCAGCAGCACCGGATAGATATAGACCGGCGCGATGAGGGCTGCGACGAGCGCGACTGCGGCAATGAGGAGTGTCTTGTTCATCGGGTTCTCCTCAGTTCGACTTCATCATGCCGTCAGGACGCCACATCAGCGCCGCGGCCATGAAGACGAAGACGACCATGTTGGCGCCTTCCGGATAGACGATCTTGGTCAGACCCTCGACGATGCCCAGCAGATAGCCCGTGATGATCGCGCCCGAGATCGAGCCCATGCCGCCGATGACGACGATAGCGAAGACGACGATCATGACGTTGGAGCCCATGGAGGGCGAGACCTGGTAGATGGGGGCGGCAAGCACACCAGAGAGGGCGGCGAGGCCCGCGCCGAAGCCATAGGTCAGCGTGATCATCTTCGGCACGTTGATGCCGAAGGATTCGACGATCTGCGGCATTTCGTTCGCAGCGCGCAGATAGGCACCCAGCCGCGTCTTTTCGATGAGATACCATGTGCCGATGCAGGTGACGACCGAGAAGAGGACGACCCACAGGCGATACCAGGGCAGGAACATGAAGCCGAGATGGATGCCGCCCTTGATCGGACTTTCATAGGGAATGCCGGTTGCGCCGTAGCGCTGGCGCACCAGCCCCTCGACGATCAGGGCGATCGCATAGGTCGCGAGCAGCCCGTAGAGGTGGTCGAGATTGGAGAGCGGACGCAGCAGCAGGCGCTCCATGATCATCGCAAGGGCCGCGACGATCAGCGGGGCAATCACCAGCGCGGCCCAGTAGGGCACGCCGAAATTGGTTAGCAGGAACCAGGCGGTGAAGGCGCCGATCATGTATTGCGCGCCATGCGCAAAGTTGACCACGTTCATTAGGCCGAAAATGATCGCAAGACCCATGCTCAAGAGCGCATAGAAGGACCCGTTGATCAGGCCGAGAAGCAATTGGCCGGCAAGCAGCTGGACGGTCATTCCTAGACTCCCAGATAGGATTGGATGCGCTCGGGCGCGCGCTCGACCTCTTCCGCCGTCAGGATGTCGGCGACTTCGCCGTTCTCGATGACGACATGCCGGTCGGCGACCTTGCGGGCGAAGCGCAGATTTTGTTCAACCAGAAGAACGGTGTAGCCCCGCGCCTTGATCTTCAGGATCATCTCGCCGATTTCCTTGACGACAACGGGAGCGAGGCCCTCGCTCGGCTCATCGAGGAGAAGCAGACGCGAGCCGGTACGCAGGATGCGGGCGAGCGCGAGCATCTGCTGTTCGCCGCCGGAAAGCTTGGTTCCCTGGCTGGAAGCGCGGCGGAGCAGGTTCGGAAAGATTTCGAAAACTTCCTCTTCGCTCAAGCCACCGGGCTTCAGGACCGGGGGCAGCAGAAGGTTTTCGCGCACGGAGAGCGAGGAGAAGATGGCCCGCTCTTCCGGGCAATAGGCGATACCCTTGCGGGCGATCTCGAAGGTGCGCTTGCCGATCAGCTCGTCGCCGTTGATGCGGATCGAGCCGGTGCGCTTCTGCAGGATGCCCATGATGGCGCGCAGCGTCGTTGTCTTGCCCGCGCCGTTGCGGCCGATCAGCGTCAGCAGCTCGCCCTCGCGGACGTCGAAGTTGATGCCATGGAGCACCTTGGACTCGGCATACCATGCATGCAGGTTTTCCACCGACAGCATCGCCGGCGCAGCAGAGGATTTCAGGGCCGTCTCACTCATCCTCTTCTCCCATATAGGCGGTGCGCACCAGCGGGTCGCGCGACACGGCCTCATAGCTGCCATCGGCGATGATCTGGCCGTGCTGAAGCACGGTCACGCGGTCGCAGAGCGTCGAGACGACGGACAGATTGTGTTCGACCAGAAGCACGGTCCGGCCTTCCGCGACCTTGCGGATCAGCCGGGTGATCGGCTCGATATCTTCATGGCCCATGCCGGCCGTCGGTTCGTCCAGCAACAGCAGGTCCGGCTCCAGCGCCAGCGTCGTTGCAATCTCCAGCGCGCGCTTCTTGCCGTAGGAAAGCTCGGAGGCCATGAGATCACGGCTGCCGGCGAGGCCGACCTGATCAAGCAGTTCGATGGCGCGGGTGTTGAGATTCTTCACGGCAGCTATGGAGCGCCAGAAATGGAAGGCCTTGCCATAGGTCGCCTGCAGCGCCACGCGCACGTTTTCGAGAAGCGTGAGGTTGGGGAAGGTCGCCGAGATCTGGAAGGAGCGGACGAGGCCGAGCCGCGCGACATTGGCCGAGCGCAGTGCCGAAATGTCCTTGCCATTGAAGGCGATGCGGCCGGACGTCAGCGGCAGCGCCTTGGTCAGCAGGTTGAAGCAGGTGGTCTTGCCCGCGCCGTTCGGGCCGATCAGCGCATGGATCGAGCCGCGCCGCACCGACAGGCTGACATCGTTGACGGCGAGAAACGCGCCGAAGCGCCGCGAAATGTTCTCCGCGACGAGAATATTGTCTGCCCCGCTTGTGGCGGAATTTGCGGCAGTGGGCGCGCGCACGGGCGCTGCGACGTCAGACACGTCTGTCTCCTCCCCATTTCCCTTTTCACCCGGCCGCTCGCTCCTCCTGAACGGCCGGATGTTTTGTCTCTTTGTTTTACGCAATTCCGGACGCGAAACCGGTTTCCACTTTCGCTGGAATTGCTTTGGTCATCCCGGCAGGCCGAGGACGGCTTTAGCCAAAATGTTGCGCTGGATTTCGTTCGAGCCGCCGAAGATGGCAGGCGCACGCGAATCCAGGAACAGGTTCATCGCATCGACATCGCCGTTTTCCGTTTCCAAATCGTCATTGTAGCGCGATTCCTCGCCCGCCAGCATCAGCATCTCTTCGGTAATCCGCTGATAAAGCTCGGTATTGACGATCTTCAGCATCGAGACGTCCGCGCCGAGTTCACCGCCCGAGCGCAGGATCTTGGCGAAGCGCTCGAAGCTGGAGCCGAGATCGTAGAGATCGAGCCGCAGCTTCGCATAGCGCGACAGGAACGCCGGGTCCTCGAACGCGCCGCGGCTGTTGGCGAGCTTTTCGAGGCGTCCGAGCGCATATTCCGGCCGCGTCGGCGCGCCGAGGAAGATGCGTTCGTGGCCGAGCACGGATTTCGCCAGCGTCCAGCCCTGGTTGACCTCGCCGACGAGGCGATGGGCCGGCACCTTGACGTTGTCGAAGAAGACTTCGCAGAAGTCCTTTTCGCCGCGCAGGTTTGCGATGGGGCGCACGGTGACGCCCGGAAGCGTCATGTCGACCAGCAGGACCGAGATGCCGCGCTGGGGCTTGGCTTCCTTGTCGGTGCGCACCAGCAAGAGGATCCAGTTGGCACAATGGGCCAGGGTCGTCCAGATCTTCTGGCCGTTGACGACAAAATGGCCATCTTCCAGCACGGCGGAGGTGCGAAGGTTTGCGAGATCCGAACCAGCATTCGGTTCCGAATAGCCCTGGCACCAGACATGTTCGCCGGATAGGATCTTCGGCAGGAATTCCGCCTTCTGTTCCTCGGTGCCATATTGGATGAGGAGGGGGCCTGTCAGGCCGATGCCGTGATCGGGAATGCGCGGGCAGCCGAGGCGGGCCCATTCTTCCACATAGATCATGTGTTTGGCCGGGTTCAGCCCCATGCCGCCATATTCGACCGGCCACACCGGCGACAGCCAGCCCTTTTCTGAGAGCGCCTGATACCAGTCCTTGACCTCTTCATAGGTCGGCCGCTGCTTGCGCATGTAGCGCAGCTCGCTTGGGCAATTGTCATCGACCCAATCGCGGAAGATTTCTCGGAATTCCTCGTCGGGAAGGCTGTTCCAGTCCGTCTGCATCATGCTTCATCCTTGAAAACGGCCGGGCGCTTTTCGAGGAAGGCGCGCATCGCCTCCTTGGAGTCCTCGTGCCGGGTCATTTCCACCGTCAGGTTCTGCTCGAAACGATAGCCGTCGCGCAGCGGCATGGTCTCGACCGTGTTGATCGCGCGCTTGGCAAGGCTTAGCGCCTTCGGGCTCTTCGAGGCGATCGAGCGGGCGATTTTCATCGCTTCTTCCATCAGCTGGTCGAGCGGCACGCAGGCCTCGATGATGCCGCGGCGATAGGCTTCCTCAGCGGGCAGGCGATAGCCGGTCAGGATCATGCGCCGCGCCAGCGAATGCGGGAAGATGCGCATCGTGTGCTTGGCGCCGCCCATCAGTCCGATATCGATCTCCGGCAGCGCGAAGAAGGCGTTATCGGAGGCGAGAATGATGTCGGCATTCGTGACCGGCCCCATGCCGGCGCCAAGCGCCGGGCCATTGACGGCGGCAATCACCGGCTTGTTGCATTCCATGATGCAATTGGCCACTTCGCGGGTGCGGCGCAGATGCCGGTAGGTCTCGCCCTTGATCTCGCCGATATTGCCGCGCGACTTGATGTCGGCGCCTGCGGAGAAGATCTTGCCCTGTCCGGTGATGATGATCACGCGGACATCCGGCGTATCGTTCAACTCGTCGAAGACCTCGATCAGCTCTTCGGCGAAGTCGCGCGAATAGGCGTTGACGGGCGGGTTTCTCATCGTGACGACGGCAATGTGGTCGGCAATTTCGGTCTTGATCAGATTGTTCTGCATGGGTTTCCTCCGGGCGCCGTCAGGCGGCCCGCTCCTCGATGACGAACTGGCGGCGCAGCTGCTCGGCCTGGCCGAGCATGCCGCCGAGATTGATGGCGCGCTTGAGATAGAGGCCGATATCGGACTCGTCGGTGAAGCCCATCGCGCCGTAAAGATGGATGGCCCGGCGGGCGATCAGCGAGGCGGCGTCGGAGGCGCGCGCCTTGGCGGCGAGCACGGCAAGGCGCGAAGCCTTCTCGTCTTCGCCTTCCAGAAACTCGATGGCGTTGACGACGGCAGAGGCCGCCATTTCGGCCTCGGTCCAGAGGTCCACCAGCCGGTGCTGGATGACCTGGAAGGAGGCGATCGGCTTGCCGAACTGCACGCGGTTGACCGTGTATTCGCGCGCCATCTCGAAGGCGCGGGATGCAATGCCGGAAAGCTCCGCGGAGGCGGCGACGCGGGCAAGGTCGATGGCCTTTTCGATCGTGCCGACATCGACATTCTCGATCAGGCATTTCTCCGGCGCGACGCGGCAATCTTCGAGAACGAGGATCGACAGCGGCGTGCCCTCGACGCCCTCCTTGTCGGCGCGGCTGAGGCCCGAGGCATCCGCCGGAACGCTGAGCGCGAGCGTCTTGCCATCGATCTCGGCGAGAACGATGAAGTCCGTGGCCGAATGCGCGGCTTCGACAAACTCGATATGACCGTCGAGGCGGATCATGTTGCCTTCGCGACGACCGTTGAGGCGGACGAGATGGCCGTTGGCTTCAATCGCAGGGACGACAATCGCGCTACCGGCAATGAGGCCATCGGCAAGGCGGGTGCGCTCGGCGCTTTCGGGTGAAGCTGTTAGCAAGAGCGACGACAGAACGGAGGCCTTGGCCATGGGCGAGGGGATGAGCGCGCGGCCCAGCGCCTCGCTGATGATCGCCTGATGGCGGATGCCGAGGCCGGCACCCCCAAGCTCTTCGGGCAGCATGAGGCCGAGCCAGCCGGCTTCGGCCATTTCGGCCCATTGCGCCTTGTCCATGTCGCGGCCCTCGCCGCGCAGCGCGCGCACGGTCTTCGGGCCGGGGCGGTTCTCGGCAAAGGCGGCGACGCTGTCGCGCAGCATCGCCAGTTCGCCGTCTTCGTCATCCATGACCAGATGAGGCATGGTCGCTCCTTCTCAAGTCTTCGGCGGACAATGGCCTGCCGCTATCTCTCAGGTGTTGAATGTAAAGTCGCGGAATTGCTCGCGAAGCTTGTTCTTCTGCAGCTTGCCGGTGGCCGTGTGCGGCAACTCGTCGACAAAGACGACGTCGTCAGGCAGCCACCATTTGGCAACGCGGTCGGAGAGGAAATCGAGGATTTCCTGCTTTTCCGGCTCCGCCTGCGGCTTGCGGATGACGAGCAGCAGCGGCCGCTCCTGCCATTTCGGATGCGGAAGGCCGATGACGGCTGCCTCCTGCACGGCGGGATGGGCGACGGCTGCGTTTTCGAGGTCTATAGAGGAAATCCATTCGCCGCCGGACTTGATGACGTCCTTGGAACGGTCGGTGAGGCGGATATAGCCCTCGCGGTCGATGCAGGCGACGTCGCCAGTGGCAAACCAGCCATCTTCGTCCAGGACCTCGCCGCCTTCGCCCTTGAAATAGCCGGCGGTGACCCAGGGGCCGCGTACCTTGAGGTCGCCGCTC
Source organism: Ensifer adhaerens (assembly GCA_900215285.1). Classification (NCBI taxonomy): domain Bacteria; kingdom Pseudomonadati; phylum Pseudomonadota; class Alphaproteobacteria; order Hyphomicrobiales; family Rhizobiaceae; genus Ensifer; species Ensifer adhaerens. Next base: position 381,892 of record OCMG01000002.1, on the reverse strand, counting down.
GTCTCGCCGTCATGCGCCAGCGGCTCGCCGTTTTCGTTCACGATGCGCAGTTCGACGCCATAGATGGCGCGGCCCTGCTTGGCGCGAATGGTGATCTGCTCTTCGACGGGCAAATCGCGATGCTTCGGCAGGAGATTGCCGATCGTGCCGAGCGGGCTTGTTTCGCTCATGCCCCAGGCATGCAGCGTCTCGGCGCCCAGGATATGATGCAGCTTCTCGATGATGGCGCGTGGTGCTGCCGACCCGCCGATGACGACGCGTTCCAGCTTGATGCGGCCGAGATCGAGGCCGGGGGTCTCCTCGATATATTTCAGAAAACCGAGCCAGACCGTCGGCACGCCGAGCGAGAAATTGCAGTTCTCTTCCGCGGCCAGATCGAAAAGGCTCTTGCCGTCGAGCCAGGGGCCGGGAAGCACGACCTTGGCGCCGCACATGGCGGATGCGTAAGGGATGCCCCAGGCATTCACATGGAAGAGCGGTACGGCCAGCAGCACGCTGTCGCGGCTCGACAGGCGCAGGCCATCGACCGAGCAGGCGGTGAAGGAATGCAGCAGCGTCGAACGGTGGCTATAGAGCACACCCTTGGGATTGCCGGTGGTGCCGGAGGTGTAGCAGAGCGACGAGGCCTCGGTTTCCGCAAACTGTGGCCAGTCCAAATGGTCGTCCTGAGCGGCGATCACATCTTCATAGGCTGCACAGTCGCCGGCTTCCGCAGGCAGGTGTGCGTGGTCGGTCATAGCAACGAAGCGTTCGACGGTGCCGAGATGCGGGCGCAGCTTGCCGATCAGACCGGCAAAGGTGATGTCGAAGAAGAGAACCTTGTCTTCGGCGTGATTGACGATGTACTCGATCTGCTCCGGGAAAAGCCGCGGGTTGACCGTGTGCAGCACCGCGCCGACGCCGGAGACGGCGAAATAGAGTTCCATGTGTCTATGCGTGTTCCAGGCGAGCGTGCCGACGCGGTCACCGGGCTTGACGCCCATGGCGATCAGCGCCCTGGCCAACTGCTTGGCGCGGCTGCGGATTTCGCGATAGCTGGAGCGAACGGTCGTGCCTTCGCAGGTCCGCGAGACGATCTCGGTGTCCGGATGATAAGTCGCGGCATGCTCGATCAGAGACGAAATGAGCAATTGCCGCTCCTGCATAAGAGCGCGCATGGAACCTCCCAATTCACAAATCGGCCGTGCTCCCTACACCGCCGTCCTTCTGCTTCAAACAGTCACAAGGGACGGCCCGAGTGTCAAACAAAACTCATTTGCGAAGTTAGAATTCACCAGTGTGAAGTTTGGCGGAAAACGGCGGTCGCGTGGCGGCCGTCAGAGGCGTCCCTGCACCCCTGCAAATGCAGTGGAATTCACACATGTGAAAGAGCATATAAACTGCCTATTGTTTTTGACGGATGTAAACCCGCGTTTCTATCCTGTGATCCGCTCAAATCGGGAGGAGCACATGCACAATATCAATGGCGCCGTCCAGGAATTGCTGGACCGCGAGGCGATCCGCGATTGCCTCTATCGTTACTGCCGTGGCGTCGACCGTGCCGACGAGGCAGCGCTCCGCTCGGCCTATTGGGAAGACGCGACGGACCGGCACGGGCCCTATCAGGGCACGGCTGCCGGCTTCATCGAATGGGCCTTGAAGTCACTGCCCGGCTTCGAGCGCAGCATTCACCAGATCACCAATGTTCTCATCGAGTTCCAGCCGGGTGGGGCGGCAGTGGAGTCGCAGTTCACCGCCTATCAGCGCGCGCCGAATGCGGCGGGTGTCATGCAGCAGTTCCTGCTCATGGGCCGCTATGCCGACTGGTTCGAGAAGCGTGGCGAGGAATGGCGCGTGAAGCGCCGCACGGTCATTTACGACTGGGTGGAAGAGCAGCCGCTGCCGGCCGAAAGCGAGGCGGACCGTTTCGGCGTGCGTCAGCCGATCGGCGGCAAAAAGCCCGATGATGCGGTCTATGAACTACTCACGCCGACACACCACCGCCGCGCCGCCAACACATAAATTATGCGTTTTTGACCAATACCGGCGACAGTTTTCATGTAATCTCCCCACCATAAACGAAGACCATAAGGTCATCAGGGGAGCGTCGAGGAATGAAATATGTCGTCGATACTGTAGGCAATCTCTCGGGCGGCGACGCTTGGCAGGCTGCGGTCACGGAAACCTATTTTCCGCTGGACACCGAATATCGAAACCGGCGCGAATTCAAGGGCGCGCTGGAAACATGGTCGCTCGGACTGGTCGGCGTGTCGCGTATGCAATGCGACGGGCTGATCTATCGCCGCCACCGCCGGCATTTCCTCAATGAGCGGGATTCCAGCCTGCTCATCACCATTCCGATGGTGAGCGAAGTCAACTTCTCGCAAGGCTCTCGGACGGTGAAATGCCAGCCGGGCGGCTTCCTTGTCGAGCGCGGCGATGCGCCTTACGAGTTCTGGCATGGCCGGACCAATGCGCTCTGGGTTCTGAAGGTGCCCTCGGCCAGCGTCCGCTCGCGCATCGGCTCGGCGGATCGTCTGAGCGCGCTGAGCTTCGATGCGACGCAGGGCGTCGCGGCGCTTTTCCTCGACACGGTTCGTTTGACCATCGAGCGCGCGCCGGAGATCAACGAGGCGGCCCGTGAGCTGGCCGGCAAGCACATTCTCGATATGCTGTGCCTGTCGATTGTCAGCGACGACCGGGTGCTGGACAGCACGGTCTCGCCGATCCGCGCGAGCCACCTGCATCGCGCCGAGCAGTATATCCGCGACCACCTGAAAGACCCTGACCTTGGTCCGCAGGCGGTTGCCGAGGCTTGCGGGATCTCGCTGCGCTATCTGCAGGGCCTCTTCCAGGACAGCGACAAGTCGATCAACAGCTTCATCCGCGACTGCCGGCTCGACCGCTGCGCGGAGGACCTCATGTCGCTGACGGCGAAGGGCACGATTGCCGAGATCGCGTACCGCTGGGGCTTCGCCGACCAGTCGCAGTTCTGCAAGCACTATCGAACCCGCTTCGGCTGCTCGCCCTCCGATACGCGCAGGCAGCTGGTGAGTGCGCCCGACACGCCGCCACCGGGACGAAGCCGCCGGAATTGATGGCGGCCTGATACAATCCAAAGTTGTTAAACATTGAACCGGTTCCCTGTGGGGAACCGGAACGACCCCTCGCGTCTTTCGACGCGCTTTTTGAGGACCCAGCATGAGCAAGACCAGAGTCGCCGTCGATGTCGGAGGAACCTTCACCGACATCTGCATCATGGACGAGGACAGCGGCGCGATCCGCATCGAGAAGACGTCGTCCACGCCGCACGATCCGATGCAGGCGATCCTGAACGGGATCGAGCAGGCGAAGATCGATCTCTCCGAGGTCACGATGTTCTCGCATGGCACGACGGTTGCCACCAATGCGCTCATCACCCGTCGCATTCCGCGCACGGCCATGGTCTGCACGGAAGGCTTTCGCGACGTCGTGGAAATCCGCCGCTCCAACAAGGAAGACCTGTGGGACACCTACAAGGACGTCGCCAAGCCTTACGTGCCGCGCCGCGACCGCCTGACGGTTCTGGAGCGCGTCGATGCCGACGGCAAGGTGATGACGCCGCTGGATGAAGCTGGCGCACGCCGCGTTGCCGAAGTGTTGAAGAAGCGCGACGTGAAGTCCGTCGCCGTCTGCTTCATGAACTCCTATGTCAACGGCGAGAACGAGCGCCGGATGCGCGATATCCTGCGCGAGGTCATGCCCGACGTTCCGGTCTCGATCTCGTCCGAAGTCATGCCGGAAATCTTCGAGCATGAGCGCTTCTCCACCACCATGGCCAATTCCGTCTGCGCGCCCGTCGTCGTGGACTATGTCTCGCGCCTCGGCGACAAGCTGGCCGAGGGCGGCTACAGCCGAGACCTGTTGCTGCTCCACAGCGGCGGCGGCGTGATGACGCCGGCAAGCGTCAAGGAATTCTCGGCGCGCCTCGCCGGTTCCGGCATCGCGGCGGGTGCTATTGCTAGCCGTTTCATCGGCAATCTCTGCGGCTTCCCCAATTCCATCGGTTTCGACATGGGTGGAACCAGCACCGACGTGTCGCTCGCCTATAACGGCGAGCCGCGCATCACCAAGGACTGGTACATCGAATACGGCTACCCGATCCGCTTCCCCTCGATCGAGGTCCTGACCATCGGCGCCGGCGGCGGGTCGCTTGCCTGGCGCGACGAGGGCGGATCGCTGCGCAACGGTCCGCAATCGGCCGGCGCCTATCCGGGCCCGGCCTGCTACAAGAACGGCAACAAGACCGCGACCAATACGGATGCGAATGTTGTTCTCGGACGTCTCGGCACCAGCCTTGCCGGCGGCAAGATCACGCTCGATCCGGCTCTAGCCACCGAAGCAGTGCAGGAAACCGTAGCTACCCCGTTCAATATGGAGTTGCACCGGGCGGCGGAAGCCATTGTTGCCGTCGCCAATTCCAACATGGCGAATGCCGTGCGCCTGCTTTCGATCAGCCGTGGCTATGACCCGCGCGATTTCGCGCTTGTCGCTTTTGGCGGAGCCGGCGCGCTGCATGGAGCGGCGGTCGCGAAGGAACTCTCCATCCCGACCGTGATTGTCCCGCCGAACCCGGGTGTGACCTCGGCGCTCGGCTGCCTTCTGGTCGATGTCCAGCACGACTTCTCCGACAGCTTCATGACCAACGCCTCGACCATCTCGCCGGACGAGATGGAAGCGGCCTTCGCCAAGATGGAAGCGCAGGCCGTCGAGCGGCTGACGCATGAGGGCGTGGCGCGCGAGGACATGACGCTGATGCGCTCCGTCGAAATGATGTATGCCGGCCAGTGGCGCTCGCTGTCGGTTTCTGCTCCGGCGAAGATCACCAGCGTCTCCGACCTGGTCGAGGGCTTCCATGCCGAGCACGAGCGGGAGTTCAACTTCCGCCGCGACGAGGCGCCCGTTGCCATTTTCCGCATTGCGATCAAGGCGATCGGCACCGTTCCTAAGGCCGACATGCCGAAATACGAGGAGAGGCCGCACAAGGCCGAGCCCGTCTCCCGACGCAAGGTCTGGTTCGATGCCGTTGCCCACGATGCCGCGATCTATGACCGCGAAAAGCTGGAAGCAGGCGCCACCTTCGAGGGCCCCGCGATTGTCGAGCAGTTCGACTCCACGACCGTCGTGCCGCCCGGCATGAGTGCAAAGGTCGACGCCTACATGAACATCCTCATTTCCACGAAAGGCTGAACCCCATGAACAAGATGATGAATGTCGGCGGCAGCCTCGACCCCGTAACCTTTGAAGTCCTGAAGAACTCCTTCATCACCTCGGTTGACCAGATGGCCGAGCAGATGCTGCGCACCTGCTATTCCTTCGTGATCTACAATCGCGACTTTTCCAACGGTCTGCATGACAGCGACGGCAACTCCGTGGCTCAAGGCAACCAGGACATCGCGGTGCATGTCGGCACGCTGCATTTCACCTGCAAGGACGTGATCCGCGCCTTCGAGGGCGAGATGCTGCCGGGCGATGTCTATGCCATCAACGACCCTTATGCCGGCGGAACACACTTCTCCGACGTGCGCCTCGTTCGCCCGATCTTCGACGAGGATCACCTGATCGGCTTCTCGCAGTCGAACGGCCACTGGTCTGACCTCGGCGGTTCGGTGCCCGGCTCCTTCGACGTGACGGCGCGTGAGATGTTCCGCGAGGGCATGCGCATCACCCCGGTACGGCTCTTCCATGGCGGACGCTTCTGCGCCGACGTCGCCAACCTCATCGCCGCCCAGACCCGCGATCCCGCCTCGATCATCGGCGATATCCATTCGCAGGCGCAAGCGACGCAGGTGGCCGAGCGCGAGCTGCTGCGGCTGGTGCGCAAATATGGCCGCGATCAGGTCACGCAGGGCATGCGCGAAGTGCAGGATTATGTGGAACGCGCGGCGCGCAAGCGTATCGCCGAATTGCCGGACGGCACCTGGGAAACGGTGGATTACATCGACCGCGATCCGGCGACCGGGGAGGGCATGATCCCGATCCGCATCAAGATGACCATCAAGGGCGATACGATCCATTACGACTTTACGGGAAGTCACGCGACGATCGCCTCCATGTACAATTCTGCCCCGGGCGCGACCTTCTCGGCCGTCGTTGCCGGCACCAAGACCTTCTTCCCCGATCTGCCGCTCAATTCCGGCTTCTACCGGATGATCGAGGTGACGGCGCCGAAGAACAGCGTCGTCAGCGCCGAATGGCCGGTTGCCGTCACCGGCTTCCTGATGCCCTTCGAGAAGATCATGAACGCGATCTTCGAGATGTGGTCGAAGATCATGCCGGAGCGGGCGATCGCCTGCGCCTTCAATCTCGAATATCTGCTGGCCGGAGGGCTGGATGCCCGCAAGCCCGAGAAGCCGATCTTCATGTTCTACGAATGGCTGCCCGGCGGCTGGGGCGGGCGTAACGGCAAGGACGGCGCGGATGTGACGACCGCCTGCTTCGGCACCGGCCTCATGTCGCAGCCGAACGAGGGCAACGAGCGCGTCAATCCGACCCACACGGTCGAATTCCAGATTCTGCAAGACTCGGCCGGCCCCGGCAAATGGCGCGGTGGCGTCGGCGTGCAGAAGACCTCGCTGCTTCTGGAATCCGAAAAGTCGGTCATGTCCTATATCTGCGACCGCGAACGCGCCGTGGTCTGGGGCGTGGAAGGCGGGCTTCCCTCCATGCCGCATGGTCTGACGATCAAGCGGGCGGGTGAGGAGAAGGAAACCTGGCTGGGCTCCGTCTTCTCCGACTATCCGGTCTATTCCGGCGACCAGTTCGCCCGTCCGACCGCCGGCGGCGGCGGCTTCGGCGATCCGCTGGAGCGCGACCCGCAGAAGGTTCTGGTCGACCTCATCGACGACTACGTCTCGATCCGCCGCGCCGCCCTGGACTATGGCGTGGTGATCAAGGAAGTGGATGCCGATCTCTGCGAATACGAGATCGATGTGGCCGCCACCGAGGCGCTGCGTGCCGACATGCGATCGAAGCGCACGGGCTGGGCAAGGATGGATCCGGCGGAGGTCTCGCGCCTCTACAAGGCCGGGGAGATCGATGCGCTCGATGCCGTGCGCCGCTATGCCGTGATCCTCGATTGGGAAAGCGGCGAGGTCCTGCCGAAGACCACCGAGCAGTTCCGCGACAGCTACGAGAAACGCACGGTCTCCCACTGGGGCTGATCTTCGGGATGGCTGGCGGATCATCCGCCGGCCATCTGTTTTTCAGATAAGATGAACCACAAATGACTATTTCACAGTTGAAGTTCAGGAGGCGAAGATCTTTGCGGCCAAGGGTGTTGCCGCAGGTTTACGCGCCGCTCCGTGTGAAAATGTGCAGAGGCAAACCGAAAGCCTCTGGGCAAATTGTCATGGATGCTGTTCGTATAAGGTGCCAACTCTGGACCGACGAGAAGATATATTCGAGAGACCTGAATGACCAACCTGTCCAACTCCCTAGCCGCAACCGATATCGCGACCGTGATGCATCCCTATACCAACATGCGCCAGCATGAAGTGAACGGGCCTTTGGTGATCAGCCGTGGCGAGGGCATCCGCGTCTATGACGAGCATGGAAAGGAATATATCGAGGGTCTGGCCGGTCTCTGGTCGGTCGCGGTCGGCTTTTCCGAAAAGCGGCTCGCGGATGCGGCCTACAAGCAGATGCTGCAGCTGCCCTATTACCATACCTTCACGTCGAAGTCGCACGAACCGTCGATCCGGCTCGCCGAAAAGCTCATCGAGATGACGCCGGAGAACCTCACGCGCGTCTTCTTCACCTCGTCGGGTTCCGAGGCGAACGACACGATCGTGAAGATGGTCTGGTTCATGAACAATGCGCTGGGGCGCCCGCAGAAGAAGACGTTCCTCGCCCGCAACAAGGGCTATCACGGCATCACGGTCGCGTCGGGCAGCCTCACGGGCCTGCCGGTTAACCATCGCGATTTCGACCTGCCGGCGATCCCTGTGCGGCACCTGACCTGCCCGCATTTCTACCGCTTCGGGCTCGAAGGCGAGACGGAAGATGCCTTCACGCAGCGCCTGCTCGATGAACTGGAAGCCGTGATCGCGGATGAGGGCGCCGAGACCATTGCTGCCTTCATTGGCGAACCGCTGATGTCGGCGGGCGGAGTCATGCCGCCGCCGCCCGGTTATTGGGAAGGCGTCGAGAAGATCTGCCGCAAGAACGATATCCTGCTTATCTCGGATGAAGTCATCTGCGGCTTCGGCCGTCTCGGTGCGCCCTTCGGCTGCCAGAAATACGGTTTCACGCCCGACATCATGACGGTCTCCAAGCAGATTACCTCGTCCTACATGCCGCTCGCCGCCGTCATCTTCAGCGATGCGGTCTATCAGGCCATTGCGGATCACACCTCGGTGCTTGGCAATTTCGGACACGGCTTTACGGCGTCCGGCCATCCGGTCGCAACGGCGGTGGGTCTCGAAAACCTCGCCATCATCGAGGAGCGCGACCTGATGGGCAACGCTGCGCGTATGGGGCCGATTTTCCAGAAGGGCCTGCGGGCTTTTGCCGATCATCCCCTGGTCGGCGAGGTGCGCGGCACGGGACTGATCGGTGCGCTCGAACTTGTCGCCCACAAGCCGACACGCCGGCCTTTCGAGAAGGTGGGGCGTGCGGGCGCGATCGCTGCAAAGATCGGACATGAGGAAGGACTGATCTTCCGCGCCATCGGCGATCAGCTGGCCCTGTGCCCGCCGATGATCGTGACCGAGGACGATATCCACGAAATCATGGCCCGCATGGGTCGCACGCTCGCACGGCTCACGGATGCCGTCGCACAGGAGGGACTGGAATGACCGCGAAACAGGCCGAGCCCGTCACGCATATCGACGATGACCGTTTCCGCGTGACCGAATGGCGCTTTGCGCCGGGCGCGGAAACGGGCTGGCATGTCCACGGCCATGACTATGTCGTCGTGCCGCTGTCAGACGGGCAAATGGGTCTCGTCGGGCCGGACGGCAAACAGGCCCAGGCGCAATTGAAGCAGGGCATTCCCTATTCGCGCCGCACCGGCGTTGCCCACAATGTCAGCAATATTGGCGAAACGCCGTTCTCCTTTCTTGAGATCGAAGTGGTGGAGAACGAACTCGAGCAGAAGCGTCTTGCCATCATGAGCCGCTTCTCGGCGGCCTGGAACGCACATGATCTTGAGACGATCATGGACCTGACGGCGGATGACTGCGCCTTCCATGCCTCGGCCGGCACAGTGGCCGAAGGCGCGCGGCATGTCGGTCGCGAGGCGGTTCGCGCAGCCTATGCCGGCATCTTCGCCTTCTTCCCGGACGGGCAGTGGACGAATGGCAAGGCGATGATCAGCGGTGATACCGGGCTCACGTGGTGGCGCTTCGTCGGCACGACAGCCGAGGGCAAGAGGGTTGAGGTCGACGGTTGCGATATCCTGACCTTTGCCGGCGACAAGATCGCGGTGAAGGACAGCTATCGCAAGACGCGCAGTTGACCAATCGGCCAAACCCTCGCGCGCTCAGCCGCCGCCGCCCATCGTTACCGACATGAAGGCGCGGAAGGCCGCCGCGGCCGAGCTGATCGGCCGCGACTTTGACCAGGCAAGGCCGACATCCATGCTGGGGATTTCCTCCTTCAGTCGCCGTACTTCGATGCGCTGGCCCTCGAGAGACCAGGGGCGATAAACCATGTCCGAGAGGATCGTAACGCCGACGCCCGAGGCGACGAGCGAGCGCACCGCTTCGACCGAACTCGTGGAAAGCACGACGCGCGGGGTGAACCCGGTTAGCGTCCAGTAGCGCGCCGCGGTCTTTCGCGCCTCGTCGACGGTCAACATCACGTAATCCTCGCCTGCGACATCCGAAAGGCTGATCTCCTGTTTGTTCAGCAGTGGATGATCGGCGGCGAGCCACAGCCGGCGGGTGGAGCGCATCAGCATTTCCTGCTCGATCTCCTCCCTGTTCTGCAGGTTGGAGACAAGCATGACCGCCATGTCGAGGTCGCCCGCGACCAGGCGGTTCTCAAGCGCCATGCGCGGCAGTTCGGCAAGCTCCACCTCGATATGCGGATAGGTCTTGCGGAAGCGCGCGTAGTAGCGGGACATGAAATAGCCGACGACAGTGTAGGTCATGCCGAGACGAAGCTTGGCGTTCTCGCCCGTCCGTTCGCGTAGCGGCGACCGCACCGCAGCGGCAACCGCGCCGGTGATGACACGCGCATGATCGAGAAAACGCGCGCCCTCCATCGTCAACCGGACGCCTGCGTGGGTACGTTCGAAGAGCACAACGCCAAGTTCCAGCTCCAGAGATTTGATCGCTGCGGTCACTGCAGATTGAGAAATGTTAAGGTCGACCGCGGCATGACTCACTTGTCCGCTATCGGCGGTTGCGATAAAATAATCTAGCTGTTTCAGTGTGATAGCCACAGTTTTCTTCTCTTTTTGGAATTATCTGTTTTTTCGATATTACATTCACAAAATGACTATTTCACAAGAACCCTCATCTGCGCAAACATTGCTGCAACGCCGCAAAGACGGCAGATGAATGAGGGGTACCAACCATGCCGGTCACGTTGAACTGTGACATGGGAGAGAGCTTCGGCCTCTACCGTATGGGTGATGACAGCGGGCTCATGCCGCTGATCGATGTCGCCAATGTCGCCTGCGGTTTCCACGCATCCGACCCGAACCACATGCACCAGACCGTGCTGCGCGCCAAGGCTGCGGGCGTCAGGATCGGCTCGCATCCGGGTCTTCCCGATCTCCAGGGTTTCGGCCGCCGCGAGATGCGGATGACACGCGACGAAGTGCGCAACGCCATCGTCTACCAGACCGGCGCACTGCTCGGCTTCATGAAGGCCGAGGGGATGGAACTCCATCACATCAAGCCCCATGGCAGCCTCTATTTCATGGCCATGCAGCAGGAAGCCGTGGCCCATGGTGTTTGCGATGCCGCTGAAATCTTTGGCGCACCGCTCTTCGGCATGACGGGTACGCTTCATGAGGAAATTTATACTGCCCGCGGCATTCCCTTCGTCGCTGAGTTTTATGCCGACCTCGAATACAATGCCCAAGGCAAGCTGATCCTCAGCCGCGTCCATGACGCCAAGGATCCGGCGAAGATGGCGGAGCGCTGCGTGCGCGCCATCACCGAAGGCAAGGGGACGGCGGAAGACGGAACGCTTTTCCCGGTTCGCTGCGAAACGATCTGTGTGCATTCGGACACCCCGAACGCCATCGATATCGCACGGGCCGTGAAGGACGCGATCGCGCCCTGGCATTGACCGGCATCATGGCCGCATGATCTTTGTGCGGTGCAATATAACAATTTTCCTATCAGACGAACTGGAGCACCTCATGGCACAGATTCTCTCTCCGCTTCCGGGCACCTTCTACCGCAGCCCGTCGCCCGGCCAGCCGGCCTACAAGAACGATGGCGACAGCGTCGCGGTCGGCGACGTCATCGGCCTCATTGAGGTGATGAAGTCCTTTCACGAAGTGAAGTCCGAAGTCGCGGGTTCCAACATCCGCTTCTCGGCAGACAATGAAGAGCCGGTCATGGCCGGCGCACCTCTGGCGGATCTCGACTGATGCTGAAGAAACTGCTGGTCGCCAATCGCGGAGAAATTGCGGTTCGGGTCATCCGGGCGGCGAAGGATCTCGGCATCAAGACGGTGGCGGTGCATTCGGCTGCCGATGCGACCTCGTTGCATGTGCTGCTCGCTGACGAGGCCGTCAATATCGGCCCACCCGCCGCCAAGAAGTCCTATCTCAACATCGAAGCGATCATCGAGGCCGCGAAGTCGACCGGCTGCGACAGCATCCATCCCGGCTACGGCTTCCTCGCTGAAAACGCCACCTTCTCGGATGCAGTCACGGCCGCAGGTCTCGTCTTCGTCGGCCCGTCCGGCGATGCCATCCGGCTGATGGGCGACAAGGTCTCGGCCCGCTCTGCCGCAGCGGCTGCCGGTGTTCCGGTGGTTCCCGGTTCTGCCGGTCGCGTCGAAGGCATTGAGGCCGCTCGCCACATCCTGATCGATACCGGCTTCCCGGTGATGATCAAGGCCGCGGCGGGCGGTGGCGGTCGCGGTATCCGCATCGCCAACAACCTCGCCGAATTCGAGCAGGCTTTCCCGCAGGCTGAAGCCGAAGCGCTCGCCGCGTTCGGCGACGGCGGTCTCTATATGGAAAAGGTCATCGGCAAGGCGCGCCATATCGAGGTGCAGGTTCTGGCCGACGGCAAACATGCGATCCATTGCTACGAGCGCGAATGCTCGCTGCAACGCCGCCGCCAGAAGGTCTGGGAAGAAGCGCCGTCGCGTGCCCTGTCCGAAGAGTTGCGCGAAGAGCTTTGCGGCTCGGCAGTCGCGCTCGCCAAGGCGGTCGGTTATTCCGGTGCCGGCACGGTCGAATATCTCTATGACGATGAGGCAAACCGCTTCTATTTCATCGAGATGAACACCCGAATCCAGGTCGAGCATCCGGTGACGGAAGCGATCACGGGCATCGATCTGGTCGCCGAAATGCTCCTCATCGCCGGTGGTGAGCCGTTGCGGATCAGGCAGAAGGATGTCTCGGTGCGCGGCCACGCCATCGAGGTGCGCATCAATGCCGAAGACCCGTCGAAGGATTTCGCGCCGTTCCCCGGAACGGTCGGCGATCTGCGCCTTCCCGGCGGGCCGGGCGTACGTTTCGACTCCATGCTCTATCCCGGCTACCAGGTGCCGCCCTTCTATGACTCGCTGCTTGCCAAGCTGATCGTGCATGGCGAAACGCGCGAGGCGGCGATCACGCGGCTGGTCCGCGCGCTGGGCGAACTGAAGATCGATGGCATGAAGACGACCAAACCGCTCTTCCTTGCGCTCGCCGCCGATCCGTCGGTGCAGGCCGGGGACGTGCATACCCGCTGGCTGGAAGGCTGGCTCAACGACAACGCGGCGAAGCTCGCGGACTGACGGAAAAAGGGGAACGAATGTCTATACGTTTCAATTTCGGGGGTGACGAGCATATCTTCGGCGAAGTGTCCGAAGCGATGTCGCTGGACTCCTTCTTCATCGGCCTGTCGATGACGAACGCGGTGAAAGCCGCCAACATCAAGGGCGTCACCGAGATCTGCCCGGCGAACGCCAGCTTCCAGATCCGCTTCAATCCGGACCTCATCAAGCCACAGGACTTGCTCAAGGAACTGCAGTCGATGGAGGATGCCGCGTCCAAGTCGGACTCGGTGCTCAAGACCCGCATCATCGAACTGCCGGTCTACTTCCAGGATCCGTGGACGCACGAGACCTGCATGCGCTTCCGCGAGCGGCACCAGGACCCGAACTCGACCGACCTCGAATACTCGGCCCGCATCAACGGCTTCGCGACCATCGACGAATTCATCGCCGCCTATTCCGGCCAGCCGTGGTTCGTCTCCATGGTGGGTTTCGTCGCCGGTCTTCCCTTCCTCTACCAGATGGTCGAGCGTCAGAAGCAGATCCAGGCGCCGAAATACCTGCGTCCGCGCACGGATACGCCGAAGCTCACGATCGGTCACGGCGGCTGCTTTGCCGCGATCTATTCGGTGCGCGGTGCCGGCGGGTATCAGATGTATGGCGTGACACCCGCGCCAATCTACGATCCGACGCGCAAGGTGCGCTATCTGACGGACGAAATGTGCCTGTTCAAGCCGGGCGACATTGTCAAGTTCAAGTCGGTCGGCCGCGACGAATACGACACGCTTCTGGAGGCCATCGACGCCAACACATGGCAGCCGACGGTGCATGCGGCAGACTTCTCGCTGACGGAATTCAACAAGGACATGTCCGGCACCAATGCCAAGCTGATGGAGCTGATCAATGGCCGTTAAAGTCATCTCTCCCGGTCTCTCGACCTCCGTCCAGGACCTTGGCCGTCCCGGCTATTACCATCTCGGCATTCCGGAAGGCGGCGGCATGGACCGCTTCGCCACCCGCATCGCCAACCTGCTCGTCGGCAACGATCCGGGCGCGGCGCTGCTCGAAGCCACGTTCATGGGGCCGGAGCTGGAATTCACGGAGGATGCTGTCGTCGCCGTGACCGGCGGCGAGCTTCCTCCGAAGGTGAACGGCGAAGAGCGCCCGACTTGGGAAAGCTTCCCCGTCAAGGCGGGTGACCGGCTCTCCTTCGGCTATCTGAAGGGTGGCGCGCGCGCCTATATCGCGATCTCCGGCGGCATTGATGTTCCCGTCGTTCTCGGCTCGCGCACGACCTATGTGCTCGGCGCACTCGGCGGGTTTGAAGGCCGCGTGCTGAAGGCCGGCGACGAGCTGCCGATCGGTGCCGGCTCCGGCAAGGCGGGCAAGTCGCTGCCGGCGAACCTCCGCCGTCCGCAGGTCAGCCCCGCCGAACTGCGCATGCTGCCGGGACTTTACTGGCACCGCATCACGGAGGCCGCCGGCAAGCGCTTCTTCGAGGACACCTGGAAGGTCGCACCTGAAGCCGACCGCATTGGCTACCGCTTCCGCGGCGGCGCGCCGCTCGAATTCGTAGAGCGCGAACAGCCCTTCGGCGCGGGTTCCGACCCGTCCAATATCGTGGATGCCTGCTACCCGTATGGCTCGGTGCAGGTGCCGAGCGGCACCGAGCCAATCGTGCTGCATCGTGATGCAGTCTCCGGCGGAGGCTACATGATGGTGGGCGTTGTCATCTCCGCCGACATGGACCTGATCGCGCAGCTGCAGCCGCATACGCCGGCGAAGTTTGCGCCGGTGACGCTCGACCAGGCACTCGCCGCGCGCGCGGATAACGCGAAACTCCAGGCGCGCGCCGAGGAATACCTCGCCGGCTGACGGCGAAGCTACGCATAAGCTGGCCGGGGAGGCTGGCCCAGGGAAGGGAACCGCCTGCCAAAGCCGGTTCCGACGCGCCCGGTGACAAGATCGGTCGCGTGAAACGACAAGACGAAGCCGTCAAACGGCGTGATTTTGGCATTCCGAGCCCCGCGACAAGACGGAGCCGGAGCCTAAAAGGGGAACACCGCGAAACCGATCTGCCGGACGAACCGGCCACGGTGACGCGTGCCTTCCCCTGCTTAGAGAAAGAAGGGGATATGAGCTATCTCAGTGCGGAAGACGTTTCCGTGGCGTTTGCGGGTCTCAAGGCCCTGTCTTCGGTCAACCTGCAGATCACGCCCGGCCATATCAGCGGTCTGATCGGCCCCAACGGAGCCGGCAAGACGACGCTTGTCAACGTCCTGACCGGCTTTCAGGCGCCAACCGCGGGTGCGATCACCCTGGACGGCAAGGCGCTGACCAATCTGAAGCCGCATCAGGTCCGCCGGCGCGGCATTGCCCGCACCTTCCAGGGCGGTCGGCTGTTCCGCGATTTGCCCGTCATCGACAATCTCGAAGTGACCGGTGTCGGCCTCGGCATGAGCCGTCGCGCCGCCATTGCCGAGGCTGAAGCCATGCTCGACTGGATCGGCATTGCGCCGCTCAGGAACCGCATTGCCGGCACGCTGCCCTATACCGACGAGCGCCGCGTCGCCATCGGCCGCGCGCTGATGGGCCGTCCGGCCTATATCCTGCTCGATGAGCCCGCCGCCGGAATGAGCGCGCCGGAAGCCGCCGATCTTTCGGAGCTCGTGCGCCGCGTCGCCAAGTCGCTGGGCATCGGCGTCCTGATCATCGAACACAATGTCGGCCTCGTCCTTGGTCTTTGCGACCATATCGTCGTGCTCGATTCCGGCGCTGTCATCGAAGAAGGCGATCCTGCTGCCATCCGCGACAGCGAGAAGGTGCGCCACGCCTACATGGGTACCGCTGCCGACACTGTGCGCGCCAATCTGGAGGTGCTGGCATGACGCTGCTGAACCTCGTCGACGTCTCCGTTCGCTATGGTCGCCTGACTGCGGTGCGCGGTGTTTCGATCAATCTGAAAGAGGGCGAAGTCCTCTTCATCACCGGCCCGAACGGTGCGGGCAAGTCCTCGCTGCTGCGCGCCATCGCCGGTGTTACGCCAACCGCCGGCGGCCATGTCGAATTCGACGGCGCCCAGATCACCGGCCGTACGCCGGAAGACATTGCCCGCCTCGGCTTTTCCATGGTGCCGGAGGGCCGCGAAGTTTTCGGCTCGCTCACCATCGAGGAAAATCTGATGGTTGGCGCGGGCATGCATTCCCGCATGCCCGGCTGGAAGGGGCAGACCGCCGCCGATCTGGACTCGGTCTACAACACCTTCCCGATCCTGAAGGAACGCCGCGACCAGCAGGCCGGCCTTCTTTCCGGCGGACAGCAGCAGATGCTGGTTATCGGCCGCGCGCTGATGGCGCGTCCGCGCCTCATCGCCATCGACGAACCCTCGCTCGGTCTCGCGCCCAACATCACCGACCAGGTCTATGAGCGGCTGATTGCCCTGCAGGCCGAGCGCAGCCTTACGCTCCTCATCGTCGAGCAGAGCTCCACCCGCGCCGTCATGGTCGGTGGGCGCATGATCCTCATGCGCTCCGGTCAGGTCGTGCTGGACGGCGACGCCCGCGAACTCGGCAACAGCGAGGCCATGCAGGCCGCCTATTTCGGTTACGAGGACCACTGACATGCTCCAGATCGTCTTCGACGCCCTTTCCCTTGGTTCGCTCTATGCCCTTGGCGCGCTCGGCATCGCGCTGATCTTCGGCGTGATGCGGCTCGTCAACTTCGCCCATGGCGACGTCATCGCGTTTTCCATCTTCGCGCTGCTCTGGCCCTCGACGGACGCCATGGCGATCGTGTTCGCCGGCAACCTGCCGTGGTTCCTGCTGATCCCCTTCGTGCTTGCGGTCGGGGCAGGGCTCTCGGTTCTCTGCGAAATCGTCGTCTTCCGGCGCTTCCGCAACACCAATCCGGCGACGATGATGATCGCCTCCTTCGCGCTCGGCTTCGTCATCCGCTATTTCCTGCTGATGCTCTATTCGAGCCGGCCGAAGTCGATCTCGCTGCTGCCGGAGCTGTCACAGCCGGTCGAAATCCTCGGCGCGCGCCTGCCATTGCTGCAGCTGATCACCATCATCGTGACCATCGCAATCCTCTTCGGTCTCGTCATCTTCCTGCGCCGCACCCGCTTCGGTCTGGAGATGCGCGCCGCGGCGGAGAATTTCTCCATGGCCCGCATGTTGGGCGTGCGGGCCAATCGCGTCATCATGGGAGCCTTCGCACTCTCCGGCGCTCTTGCTGGTGCGATCGCGCTGATCTTCGGCATCCAGACCGGCACGGTCGATATACAGATGGGCGCGGCCGTGATGCTCATGGCCTTCATCTCCACCGTCATCGGTGGGCTCGGCAGCCTTGCCGGCGCGGTGCTGGCCGGCTTCCTGCTCGGCGCGGCCTCGGTCGTCATGCAGGTCATCCTGCCGGTCGATGCGCGTCCCTTCCGTGATGCCTTCGTCTACGGCGCCGTCATCCTCGTCCTCCTGTTCCGCCCGCAGGGTCTCATTGCTGCCCGCGGCACGAAGGAAAGGGTCTGATCTCCATGTCCACATCCTCCCATGCCGCCGATCCGATCCTGAGCCCGGAAGCCATCGCCGCGCGCAAGCCGGGCAGGTTTGCACTCGCCGGCAAATCCATCGTCACGCCGATCCTTCTGGTGCTGATCCTCCTGGCGATCGCCGTCGTGACGACGATGATCGGCTCCAAGCCTTTCAACCAGGTCATCATCGATCTCTTCGTCCGTGTCGTCCTCGTCGTCGGGCTCTATGTCTTCATCGGCAATTCCGGCGTCATGAGCTTCGGCCAGATCGGCTTCACCTGCCTCGGCGCCTATGTCGCGGCCTGGCTGACGATCAATCCGATGATGAAGAAGATGTCGCTACCGGGCCTGCCGGACTTCATCCTCAAGACCAAGATGGAATATTGGCAGGCGGCGATCTTCGCGACCATCTTTGCCGGTGTCGCGGCGCTGATCTTCGGCCGTATCCTGATGCGTCTCTCCGGCATTGCCGCGTCCATCGCCACATTTGCGATGCTCGCCATGATCAACACGATCTATTCCAACTGGGATCGTGTCACCGGGGCCACGTCTTCGGTCGTAGGCATTCCGATCGTGCGCTCGATCTGGCCTTATTTTATCGCCGCGGCCATCGTCGTCTTCATTGCCTGGCTGCATGCCATCTCTCGCGCCGGCCTCGCTCTGCGCGCCGCCCGCGACGAGCCCACCGCGGCGGCTGCCTCCGGCATCGACATTCCGAAGCAGAGGTTGATCGCCTTTGTCATTTCGGGCGCGATCATGGGGCTCGGCGGAGCGTTGACCGCCCATTCCATCGGCGTCGTTACGCCGGACAATTTCTACCTCAGCCTCACCTTCGTGACGCTTTCCATGCTCGTTGTCGGCGGCATGGGCAGCCTGACTGGCAGCGTGCTCGGTGTCGTCATCCTGTCGGCGCTGATCCAGGGCCTGCGCGTGCTCGAGGCCGGTGTGCCGGTCGGTGACTCGATGCTGGCGCTCCCCAAGGGGCTCCAGGAAATCGCGCTCGGCATCATCATGATCGTCATTCTCGTGCTTCGCCCTTCCGGCCTGTTCGGCAATCGCGAGCTCACCCTTACCCGCAACCGTAGTGAATGACCGCCGGGATATCCCCGTCGGCACCCAAAAAGGAGACGTCGATGAAAAGTAAACTGACACTTTTGACCGCAGCGGCTTTCACGGCCGTCACGGCCGCTTTCCCGGCGCTGGCCGCCGATGACAAGATCGTCGTGGGCTTCGCCACCGCCGAATCCGGCTTCATGCAGGCCTATGACCAGCCGGCGACCGACGCGGCCCTCGTGCGTATCGACGAGATCAACAAGGCCGGCGGCCTTCTCGGCAAGAAGATCGAAGTGGTGAAGGCCGACACCAAGTCCGACCGTGCCGAAGGCGCCAAGGCCGGTCTTTCCGTGCTCGACCAGGGTGCCGACCTCGTCGTCGTCTCCTGCGATTACGACTTCGGTTCTCCCGCAGCCCTTGCCGCGGAAGCCGCAGGCAAGATTTCGTTCTTCCTCTGCGCCGAATCCGTCAAGGCCGGCATCCAGGGCGTCGGCCCGCACAGCTTCTCTGCTTCGGTTCTCGCTCCCGTTCAGGGCGCCACCATGGCCGAATGGGCTTTCAAGAAGAAGAACGCCAAGACCTTCTATCGCCTGCTCGATACCTGGACGGAATATAACAAGGGCATCTGCGATGGCTTCGACTGGATGATGCCGAAGCTGGAAGCCCAGGGTGCCAAGCTCGTCGGCAAGGATACGTTCAAGAACGACGACGCTTCGATTGCCGCCCAGATCACCCGCATCAAGGCGCTCCCCAAGGAGCCAGACGCCATCATGCTTTGCACGATGATGCCGGGCGCAGTCTCGGCCATCAAGCAGATCCGCGCCGCCGGCATCAACTCGATGATCCTCAATGGCTCCGGCGTCGACGGCAGCTACTGGCTTTCCGCCGTTCCGGACCTGTCGAACTTTTTCGTTCCGGTCCAGGGCTCGATCTATGGTGACGACCCGAATCCGGATGTCCAGAAGTTCAACGCCGCCTACAAGGCCAAGACCGGTCAGGACCCGTCCTCGCAATATGCCTATCCGGGTTACGTCATGATCGACGTCTGGGCAAAGGCCGTCGAGCGTGCCAAGTCCACCGATGCCGACAAGGTTGTTGCGGAACTTGAAAAGATGAAGAACGAGCCGACCCTCTTCGGGCCGCGCACCTTTACCAGCGAACTGCACCACCAGAACACGGCGAAGTACCTGATTGCCGAAACGACAAAGGGCAAGCCGCATATTGTCGACAGCTGGACGATCTCCGAGCCGATCCCGCTCGACGCTCTGATGAAGTAAGCGCTGTCGGGAAACCGATGACCCATGGACCCGGTCCGCTTCTGCGGGCCGGGTTTTCCGTTTCGCTGGAACGGACCGTTCTTGCGTCGGTTCCTTCATCACATGCTGATGGAGATTGGCATCCCGCGTGCGATGCCGCTATAGAAGGCTCGAATTTCAGGGACGGCGACGATGGAGGACACATGGCTCGCTTCGACAGATCAATTGTCGCAGACATGGACGTGTTCGCCGGGCTTTCGTCCGACGACATCGATGTCATTCTTGCTCGCGCAAACTCGCTGCGCGTGGCCAAGGACAAGGCTGTGTTTTCGCAGGACGAGGCGGCGGAGCGCTTCTTTCTCCTCCTGGATGGCGTCGTCCGCGTCGTCCAGACGACGCGCGATGGGCACCAGGTGATCGCACGCTATCTGGGCGCAGGCTCCATCATCGGCATCGCGCCGGCGATTGGCAGAACGACCTATCCGGCATCCGCCGAAGCCGCGGTCGACTGCGTTGTGCTGGCTTGGCCGATGCCAATCTGGCCGGAACTCTCTGCCCGCTTCCCGCAGCTGGCTGCCAACACCTACAAGGCTGTGGGCATGCGGCTCGCCGAGACGCAGGAGCGCGTCATCGAGCTATCGATCGCGCAGGTGGAACAGCGTGTCGCCAACGCGGTTCTGCGGCTCATCCGCCAGACCGGCAAGAAAACGGAAGACGGAATCATCATTGAATTTCCGATCTCGCGGCAGGACATCGCGGAAATGACTGGCACCACTTTGCACACTGTCAGCCGGCTCCTGAGCGCGTGGGAAGGCGAGGGCGTTGTTTCCAGCGGGCGGCAGAAGATCACGGTCACCGATCCGCACAGGCTGATGCTGATCGGGCAGGGCAAGCCGCAGGCGTGACGCCGTCACGGAGCTTTCGACATGATTGCTTCAACCAGGCTTTCCTCGAAGCGCCCCAGCTCTGCCTCATGTTCGCGCGCGGCGTCGACCGGCGTGTGGAAGCCGGAAATCGGACAACCGACACAGAGCATGCGATAGCGCAGGAGCACTGCCACCGTCTGCGGCCATTCCGTCATCATCTGTTCAAGCGTGATGTCGCGGCTAAAGCGCATTGGTCGTCACTACCCTCCAGGTTGGTCTCAACCATAGGCCGATGTGAGGCCCGCCTTGTTGTGCTGGCGCAAACAAATTGCGCATCCGCAGAAATAGCGAGAGGCATGCAATCTCATTTCTCTTTGACGAACCGCAAACTCGACTGCCGGCATCGGGTCTAGAAGGGCCTCAGCGGTCACGAGGATCGTGGAACAACCCAAGGAATTCGACAATGAAGACGATGATGAAGACGAGCCTTGCTCTGGTCGCGGGCGTTGCACTGACCGTCATGGCGCTCCCGGCCAGCGCGGCAGACATCGAGGTCAAGATGCTGAACAAGGGCGCCAAGGGCACGATGGTGTTCGAACCCGATTTCGTGAAGGCCGCGCCGGGCGATACGATCCATTTCGTCGCCGCGGACAAGGGGCATGATGCGGAAAGCATTGAAGGAATGGTTCCCGAAGGCGCGACACCCTTCGTCGGCGAGATGAGCAAGGACATTGCCGTCAAGCTTGACAAGGAAGGCTTCTACGGCGTGCGGTGCAAGCCGCATTTCGGCATGGGCATGGTGATGCTGATCGAAGTCGGCAAGGGCGCGAATGCAGATGCCGCCAAGGCTGCCAAGATGCCACCGAAGGCCAAGCAGAAGTTCGACGAACTGTTTGCGGAAGCCGCAAAATAGGAAGATGTTTCAGGACGAGCAGGAAAGGCCGGGCGCAAACCCGCCCTTTCTTGTCTGTGCCGGAAAGGAAACCGGCGTCTCTCAATGCGGTCGATCCGGATCTGCAGTCGCTGATTTCGGTGTCAGGGCTGGCCGAGGTGGGCCTTGGGGAGCGGCCCTGCATGCGCGGTATCGTAAACCGCCGCAGCAATCAGGATTGCCACCAGCGCCAGCAGCGTTGCCGCGATCAAATCCCTGCACCAGTCTCTGAAATCCGATGGCATGTTTTATTCTCCGGCAACCAATGTCTGCATGACAAGATAGCGGCGCGCTGGCTCGAGAAAATTGCGTTAAAGCAAAAATGAGCGAAAAAGTGCCGTCTTTGCGACGGGCGAATATCAGGCATTCGGGAATTTGTTTGCATTTTCGCAAAATCGAATATTGCCGGAGGTCTAGCCTGCATCTTCAGTTGCCGCGACCAGCCGCAGAGAGCTGCATGCAGCGGGAACCGCATTGAGTGTCGGCCCCCGTGACATCGGCATTCAGGCTGATCCCGATACGAACCATGGATTCAAGATTGAAAGGATGCCGGCCATGCCCGTGCCGAGACTGAAGCATTACCAGGGGCCGGCGATCCTGTCTTATGGTTTTCGTCCGTTCTTTTTCCTGGGCGGACTTTATGGCGGGTTCGCCATTCTTCTTTGGCTGCCGCTTGTGTTTGGCCGTTTGCGTCTGCTGACCGCCTTTGATCCTGTGGACTGGCATATCCACGAAATGCTGTTCGGCTTCGTGCCCGCCGTCGTGACCGGCTTCCTTCTGACGGCCGTGCCGAACTGGACGGGACGGCTGCCGGTTCAGGGAAAACCGCTTGGCGTGCTCGTCGCACTCTGGGCGATCGGGCGCTTCGCGATGCTGTTTTCGGAGGTCATCGGCCCGGTTCCGGCGGGCGTGCTCGACTGCCTCTTCCTGCTCGCCGTCGCAGGTGTGACGGCGAACGAGATCGTTGCGGGCCGGAACTGGCGCAATCTGAAGGTGTTGATTCCGCTTGCCGTCCTGCTCTTCGCCAATGTGCTGTTTCATGCCGAAGCCTTTTTCAGTGGCACGAGCGATATTGCCCGGCGGCTGGCCGTGGCGGCGGTTATCATGCTGCTCATCCTGATCGGTGGACGGATCATCCCAAGCTTCACGCGCAATTGGCTTGCGCGGGAGAAGCCGGGCCGGCTTCCCGCTTTCTTTGGCAGGTTCGATGCGGTGACCGTCATCGTCAGTGGTCTGGCTTTCGCCTTGTGGGTGGCGGTGCCCGCGTCACCGGTCGCCGGCCTCGTGCTGGTTCTTGCCGGCTGCCTGCACGTCGTTCGTCTGGCCCGCTGGGCAGGCGATCGCACCTGGCGGGAGCCGCTCGTCCTGATCTTGCACGTCTCCTATCTTTTCGTGCCGGCCGGTTTCCTGCTCGCGGGCCTTTCCGCAATCCGGCCTGATGTGTTTCTTCTCGCAGCGGGCATGCACGCCTTTGGCGCAGGCGCCATCGGCACGATGACGCTCGCGGTCATGATGCGGGCTTCGCTCGGTCATACGGGACATGCGCTGGTGATGAGCCATGTCATGAAGGTCGTCTACGTCGCCGCGCTGTCGGCAGCGCTCCTGCGCCTTTGTGCCGTCTTCGACTGGGCCCATTTCGAGCCGCTGATCCTCACCTCGGGTCTCGCCTGGGCACTGGCCTTCATCGGCTTTGCCACTGCCTTCGCGCCAAGCTTGTTCACGCGACGCCGACCGTAAGGGCCTCGCGCTATCCTGTCGCCTGGAGGGCGGCCGGGGCGTCCGGGACAGGCCTGTTGCTTTTGATGTATGTTTCGAAGGATCTGACGTCCTTCGGAGGGCTGAACAGATAGCCTTGATAGGCCAGGCAGCCCGCTTCCCTCAGGCGGGTCAACTGGTCCACGGTTTCGATGCCTTCGGCGATCACCTGGAGGTTCAGGTTTCTCGCCAGCGCGATGATCGCCTCGATGATCACCATGTTCGACTTGTTGCTGAGCATGTCGCGCACGAAGGCCTGATCGATCTTGATCTGGCCCAGCGGGAACCGATGCAGCACGCTGAGCGATGAGTAGCCGGTGCCAAAATCGTCAAGCGACCAGACGATGCCGATGTCGCGAAGCGCGTTCATTTTGGTCACGGTCGCATCAATGTTGTCGACAAACATGCTTTCAGTCAGTTCGAGCTTCAGATGCGAGGCCCTTGCGCCGCTGAGGCGGACGATTTCCCGGACGTTGTGGACGAAGTCTGGCTGCCGGAACTGGGAAGCGCTAACATTGACGGCCAGGGTGAGCTTGCTCGTTTCCGGATTTCCTTCCCAGAGCGCCAGCTGTGCGCAGGCGGCGCGCAGGACCCAGTTGCCGATCGGAACGATCAGGCCGGTCTGCTCGGCCAGCGGAATGAACTTGCCCGGCGGGATGTTGCCCATCTCGGCATGATGCCAGCGAATGAGAGCTTCTGCGCCAACCACTTGGCCGGCTTCGTTGATCTGCGGCTGGTAGTGAAGGCTGAAGTCGTCATTGGCAATGGCATGGCGCATTTCGACTTCCATCATGCGCCTCACGGTTAGATCGGCATTCATCATGATAACCGTGAACACGAGGCCCGCCAGGGCGGTAACCGAGTTCGTCCAGACGCCGACCCATGCCGCCGCCGGCGGAATGACAAGTGCTGCATCCCGGATCACGAGCGACGTATTGGCGAAGACAAGGAAGGCGACAAGGCAGAGGCCCGGAATGACGAACCTGAAATAGGAACCTTGCTGCCGGAAGACGAAGTAACATCCGGCTGCGACGGCGAGAAAATGCAGGTGCGTCGCCCGGGGAAGGCCAGGCGGAACGTGATCGAAAAGACAGAATATGCCGACGAAAAGCGGCAGGAGATGAGCTGCGATCATCGCTGCGAGGCGAAGCCTGCCACGGAAATTGAGCAATAGCAGGAGCGCTCCGCTGCTTGCCATCGCGATATGCAGCGTCGCCAGCAGAGGTCTGCCGGCCGCGAGGAACGCGGCACACCAGCCGGCGCCGAGCACCAGAATTATGATGGAAGCTCCAAACAGGATCGCCCGCACACGGCGAATATGGTCGTCATCCCAGCCTTGGCAGATCATGAAATATGTTTCGCCGTCTATCCGATGAACCATATTGCTCCGACGGCGATAATTTTTTCGTAAGGCGCGAGGATGTTTTCTGGCAACAGTCCGTTGACGGATGGCTTACCATAGCGGGAATTTCTATCCCGCGATCTGCATCAAGAATTGTGTTTCGACCGCCTAAAGCGGTTCCAGCGAGAGAGGAAGCCGCTGCTGCTTGTCGTGATCGCAGAGCCTTGATGTGTCGTTGGTTGCTGCGTGGGAGGCGGCGATGGCGATCCCGGGCACGATGTGAACGGCTACGCCCTTGCGCCGGAGCCCGCCGATCTGCTTCCCTATATCGGTCTGCGCTGCAGGGTCGCCGGGTATCAGCCGGACGACACGCTTTCCCGCGCTCACAAAGCGCTCGATCAGCTGCATGTCGCCTTCTTCCTGGCCGGCATGGCCGAAGCTGCTGCCGACGAGAAGGCGCTTGGCCTCGCGCCGCGCGAGTTCCAGGATGTCCTGAGACACGAGTTCATCAAAGAGGATAACGTCGGCGGACTGAAGCGCACGCATGGCCTTGAGCGTCAGCAGTTCCGCATCGCCGGGGCCGGCGCCGACAAATGTGGCCGAACCGGAGGCGGGCGCGGCGGCGATCCATTCGGCCGCCGCCATCAATTGTTTTGCCGCATCATGCGGCGGCGGCTGGTTGGAGCCCATGCAGCGATCGACGAAATGCTCCCAGAACCGGCGGCGGGCCGGGCCGGGCGACAGGCGCAGCGTCACGGCCTCGCGCACCTGCCGGGCAAGCTGCGCCCAATCCTTCAGCGCAGGCGGCAGCAGCGTTTCGATGCGCTGGCGGATCGCCTGCGCCAGGATCGGTGCGGCACCATCGGTGGAGATCGAAACGATGACCGGCGATCGGTTGACGATGGAGCCGAACTGAAACTGGCAGAAGGCCGGCTTGTCGATGACATTGTATGGCACACCCGCTGCGCGGGCCGCGCAAGTGAAGGCGCGAGCCTCGTCCTCCCCCTCGCAATCGCCAAGGGCAAGGCTCGCGCCTTCGAAGACGCCGACATGCCAGAGATGCGGCTTCAGGGAAACCTTCTCCTCGGCGATCAGCGCCTGCATGGTTTCTCCGACCTCATGCGGCTCGGAATAGACCTCGACTTTCGCGCCGCAGGCGGCGAGCAGCTCGGCCTTCCAGGCGGCGGCATCCGATCCGCCGGCGACGACAACGCGCTTGTCGGTCAGCGACCAGAAGACCGGCAGCTTGGCGAGCGGCGCGATCCGCTCGGAACTGTCACTCGGCGGCAAGGATTTGCGTCGCATCGATGATCCTCCTGATTTCCGGGCGGCAGGAGCCGCAATTGGTGCCAGCATTGAGGCTTTCGCCGACCTTCTCGACCGACCAGCAGCCTTCGCGCACCGCGCAGGCGATCTCGTTGACGCCGACCGAGAAGCACGAGCAGACGATGGCTCCCTTGTCTGGCCGCCCCGGTGCGGGCCGCCCCGCAACCAGCATGAAACGGGCGGAGGGGTCTGCATGGCTGACCGTCAGTTGCTCCACCGCCCATTGCCGCGAAACGGCGACCGGGCCGCGCGAAACGAAAAGCGCGGCCAGAAGCCGCTCGCCTTCGAAGACGAGCAGGCGATGGTCGCCGCTTGCCGCATCGGCATAGCCCGAGACCTCAACCGACGCAGGAAGCGCAAGACTTTCCCGCAGCCACGCTTCCCAGCCCGTCGCCGGCGTATCTCCTGCAAGCTCGAGACGATAGCCACCCTCCGCCTTGGCGATGGCCAAGTAGTCGAAGGGCAGGGCGGCCGGCTTGGCCGTTGAGACCAGGAAGCCATGCGCGGCGGGTGCGTAACGCGCGACGGCGGCGGCAGCCTGTTTCAGCGCCGGCTGGCCGGAGACCGGATCGACACGACCGGGCACGAGCGCATCGACCCGTGCTGCGGCTGCCGTTTCGCCCGTCCAGTGCATCGGCACGAAAACGGCGCCGCGCGCCTGCCGATCCGTCAAAAGCGCGCGGACGATCACTTCTTGCCCGGCGGGGGATGCGACTGTCACGAGGTCGGCGTCCGCAATGCCGAGCGTCTGAGCGTCGAGCGGGTGGATTTCGCAGAAGGGTTCGGCGATGTGGCCGGAAAGCCGGGCGCTTTTGCCGGTGCGGGTCATTGTGTGCCAATGGTCGCGCACCCGGCCGGTGTTGAGCGTGAAGGGGAAATCCGCATTGCGCGCAACGGGCGCCGGCGGTGTCACCGGCACGAAGCGCGCCTTGCCGTCTTGGTGATAGAACCGCCCATCGGCGAAAAAGCGCTTGCGCGACGGTTCTCCCGCCGGCTGCGGCCATTGGAAGGGTATCAAGGCGTCATAGCCGGCGGCGTCGATGTCCGCGTAAGCGCCGATATCGAAATCTCGGGTGGCTTCATTCTCGAAGGCCGACAGTGCTGCGTGTTCGGCGAAGATCTCTGCCGGCACGGCGAAATCGAAGCCCTGCATAAAGCCCATCCGCTTGCCGACTTCGGCAAGCTGCCACCAGTCCGGTCGGGCCTCGCCGGGGGCGGGCAGGAACGGCCGCTGGCGCGAAATGCGGCGCTCGGAATTGGTGACGGTGCCGGATTTCTCGCCCCAGCCCGTGGCGGGGAGCAGGACATGGGCAAGCCGCGCCGTATCCGTATCGGCCTGAATGTCGGAGACGACGACGAATGAGCAAGCTTTCAGCGCCGCCCGCACCGCATCGGCATCGGGCATGGAGACGACGGGATTGGTGGACATGATCCAGATCGCCTTGATCCGCCCATCCGCCACCGCCTCAAACATATCGACGGCCTTGAGGCCGGGCTTGTCGGCGATCACGGGCGCATTCCAGAAACGCTGCACGGTGTCGCGATGCGCCGTGTTGCCGATCTCCATATGGGCGGCGAGCATGTTGGCGAGCCCGCCGACCTCGCGTCCGCCCATGGCATTCGGCTGGCCGGTCAGCGAAAACGGCCCCATGCCCGGACGGCCGATGCGGCCGGTGACGAGGTGGCAATTGAGAATGGCATTGACCTTGTCCGTGCCGACCGCCGACTGGTTGACGCCCTGGCTGTAGCAGGTGACGACCTTTTCCGTTTCGGCAAACAGCCGGAAAAACTGGCGCAGCGCCATGCCGGAAAGGCCGGTCGCTTCGGAAAGTTCGGCCATGCCAAGCCGCCCGGCAGCCCTCAGCGCGTCGCTGAGCCCACTCGTGTGCTCGTCGACGAAGGCCTCATCCATCCGGCCGGTATCGACCAGATGATGGAAGAGACCGTTGAACAGGGCCACGTCGCCATCGGCGCGAACGGGGAGATGCAGGTCGGCAATGTCGCAGGTGGCGGTGCGGCGCGGATCGATGACGACGATCTTCATCGCCGACCGGTTGGCCTTGGCGGCGGCCAGACGCTGAAAGAGGACGGGATGGCACCAGGCGGTGTTGGAGCCGGTCAGAACGACGAGATCGGCCAGCTCTAGATCTTCGTAACAGCCTGGCACGGTGTCGGAGCCGAAGGCGCGCCTGTGACCGGCGACCGACGAGGCCATGCAAAGCCTGGAATTCGTATCAATATTGGCCGAGCCGATGAAACCCTTCATCAGCTTGTTGGCCACATAATAGTCTTCCGTCAGCAATTGCCCGGAGAGGTAGAAGGCCACCGAATCCGGACCGTGCTCGGCAATCGTTTGGCTGAAATGCCGGGCGACGAGATTGAGCGCATCATCCCAGCTTGCGCTCTCGCCATGGACCTGCGGCGCAAGCACGCGTCCCTCCAGATCGAGCGTTTCGGCGAGCGCGGAGCCCTTCGAACAGAGCCGGCCGAAATTCGCCGGATGGTCCGGGTCGCCCTTGACGCTGACCTTGCCGTCGTCCTCGACACGGGCGATCACGCCGCAGCCGACGCCGCAATAGGGGCAGGTGGTGCGGGTTTCAGTGGGCATTGCATCTTCCAATCCGGGGTGAGGCAGCCCCCTCTGTCAGCTTCGCTGACATCTCCCCCTCAAGGGGGGAGATGGGGTAGGGCACGACGGTCGCTCTCCCTCCCCCTTGTGGGGAGGGTTGGGGAGGGGTTCTTCTTTCCTCAGGCTCAGTGCTTGCGGTAAAGACCCCCTCTGGCTGCCGCCATCTCCCCCACAAGGGGGGAGACGACATGCGGCGCGTCCCCCATCCAATCTCCACCCTTGAGGGGGGTGAGGAGCGGTTCGCGCAGCGAAGCAATCGATCCAGTGAATCGATTGCAGCAACGAACGCCGGCAGGACAGAGGGGGGTAGGCCAACCGCAATCAGCATCCGCCTCACTCCGCCGCAACCAGAGCCGCGGCCTCGAAGGCGATCGACAGCTGCCCGTCGATATTGCGCACCGGGATCGTGCGCACCTCGCCCTCGTCCGCTCCCAGCGCCTGGCCGCTTTCCAGCGAGATGACGAAGTTGTGGAGCGGGCAGGTCACGGCCTTGCCGTGGACGATGCCCTGGCTCAGCGGACCGCCCTTGTGCGGGCACTGGTCCTCGATGGCGAAGACCTCGTTTTCGGCGGTGCGGAACACCGCGATCTTGCCCTCCGGCGTCTTCACGCAGCGCGCGCCGCGCAGCGGGATGTCGTCGATATGGCCGATGGCGATCCAGTTCGTGGTCATGATCTCACTCCGCTGCCTGATGGAAGCCGACGGTGGCCATCGGCTTGAACTCGTGCTTGTCCTTGCCGGAAACGCGCTCCGACCACGGGTCGACCTGGGCGAATTTCTGGCTGAAGACGAAGCGCTCGTAATAGGCGCGGCGTTTGTCGTGATCCTCCATGATCTGTCGGCGGATCTCGTCATGGCCGATGCGCTTCGCCCATTTGTAGATGCGCTCCAGATAGCGGGCCTGCTCGCGATACATCTGGGTCAGCGCCACGATATGCTCCAGCGCCTCGTCCTCGGTCTTCACGAGGCCGAGAACGTCGGTGCCCTTGATGTCGAGGCCGGCAGCGCCTGCAAAATGGATTTCGAAGCCTGAATCCACGCAGATGACGCCGATATCCTTGCAGGTGGCTTCCGCGCAGTTGCGCGGACACCCGGAGACGGCGAGCTTGAGCTTGGCGGGCGTCCAGGAGCCCCACATGAATTTCTCGATGCGGATGCCGAGCCCGGTCGAATCCTGCGTGCCGAAGCGGCACCAGTCGGAACCCACGCAGGTCTTCACGGTGCGCAGGCCCTTGGCATAGGCCTGCCCTGAGATGAAGCCGGCCTTGCCGAGATCGGCCCAGACGGCGGGCAGGTCTTCCTTCTCGACGCCCAAAAGGTCGATGCGCTGGCCGCCGGTGACCTTCACCATCGGGATTTCGAACTTGTCGACCACGTCCGCAATGGCGCGAAGCTCGGCGGAACTTGTCACGCCGCCCCACATGCGCGGCACGACCGAATAGGTGCCGTCCTTCTGGATATTGGCGTGGACGCGCTCGTTGATGAAACGCGACTGGTAGTCGTCGGCATATTCGTCCGGCCAGTCGCAGACGAGGTAATAGTTCAGCGCCGGGCGGCACTTGGCGCAGCCGCAGGAGGTCTTCCATTCCAGTTCCTGCATGACGGCGGGGATGGACTTCAGGCCCTTGGCCTTGATCAGCCGGCGCACGTCATCGTGGCCAAGCTCGGTGCAGGTGCACATGGGCGTGACGGCGGCGGGGTTATAGGCATCGCCGAGCGTCAGCGACATCAACTGCTCGACAAGGCCGGTGCAGGAGCCGCAGGAGGCGGAGGCCTTGGTGTGGGCGCGCACGCCGTCCAGCGTCGTCAGGCCCTTGGCCGTGATGGTCGAGGTGATCTTGCCCTTGCATATGCCGTTGCAGCCGCAGATTTCCGCATCATCCGGCAAGGCTGCAACGGCCGCCATAGGGTCCAGCGGAGCACCCCCCTGGAACGACTGGCCGAAGATCAGCGTGTCGCGCATGGCGGAAATGTCGGTGCCCTTCTTCTTCAGGTCGTTGAACCACGCCCCGTCGGAAGTCTCGCCATAGAGAACCGTGCCGATGATGCGGTTGTCCTTGATGACGACGCGCTTGTAGACGCCGGCCGTCGCATCGCGCAGCACGATTTCCTCGCGGTCGTCGCCATCGGCGAAATCTCCGAGCGAAAAGAGGTTGATGCCGGTAACCTTCAATTTGGTCGGCGTGTCGGAATGGACGAAGGCCGGCCTGCTGTCCCCGGCGAGATGCGCGGCAGCGACGCGGGCCATCTCGTAGAGCGGCGCGACAAGGCCATAGACCATGCCGTCGACTTCGGCGCATTCGCCGACCGCGAGAATATCGCCGTCAGAGGTCTGCATGCCGGCATCGACGACGATGCCGCGATTGACGGCAAGGCCGGCGTCCTTGGCGAGAGCCGCATTCGGCCGGATACCGACGGCCATCACGACCAGCGTCGCCGGGATGATCGTCCCGTTGTCGAGCTCGATGCCCTCGACGCGATCCGTGCCGATGATGCGCTTGGTGTTGGCCTTGGTAATGACCTTGATGCCGCGTTCCTCCACGGCCTTTTGCAGCAGATAGCCGGCGGCGGGATCGAGCTGACGCTCCATCAGCGTCGGCATGACATGCAGCACGGTCACGTCCATGCCGCGCAGCGCAAGGCCGGCTGCGGCTTCGAGACCGAGCAGGCCGCCGCCGATGACGATCGCCTTTTCGCGCGACTGGGCGGCCAGCAGCATCGCATCCACATCGTCGAGGTCGCGATAGGTGATGACGCCAGGCAAATCCTTGCCCGGAACCGGGATGATGAACGGAACGGAGCCCGTGGCGATCACCAGCTTGTCATAGCTTTCCGTCACGCCGTGATCGGAGGTGACGGTGCGGGCGTTGCGGTCGATTTCGACGATGCGGTGGCCCTTGTAGAGGGTCACGTTGTTTTCGATGTACCAGCCGTCGCCGTGGATGATGATATCCTCGAACGTCTTTTCGCCAGACAGGACCGGCGAGAGCATGATGCGGTCATAGTTGACGCGCGGCTCGGCGTTGAAGATCGTGACGTCGTAGAGGCCGGGGGCCTGTTCGAAGAGATGCTCCAGCATGCGGCCGGGGGCCATGCCGTTGCCGATGATGACGAGTTTCTGGGCCATGGTGATTACTCCGCGGCTTCGACGAAGCGGTGGCGTTCGTAGAGGAACTTCAGCACGGCTTCGCGGGATTTGAGATAGGTGCGGTCGGCGGAGAGCGCGATGCGGTCGCGCGGACGCGGGATCGGGACTTCGAGGACTTCGCCGATGCGCGCGGCCGGGCCGTTGGTCATCATGACGATGCGGTCGGAGAGGAGAACTGCCTCGTCCACGTCATGGGTGATCATGATCATCGTGTTGCCGAGGCGGGCGTGGATTTCCATCACGGCGTCCTGCAGATGCGCGCGGGTCAGCGCATCGAGTGCGCCGAAGGGCTCGTCCAGCAGCAGGATCTTCGGCTCCATGGCAAGCGCCCGGGCAATGCCGACGCGCTGCTTCATGCCGCCCGAGATTTCTGACGGCCGCTTGTCCTTGGCATGGGCCATTTGCACGAGGTCGAGATTGTGCATGACCCAGTCGTGCTTCTCAGCCTTGCTCTTCTTGCCGGCAAAGACCTTGGAGACAGCGAGATTGACGTTCTCGTAGACTGTGAGCCAGGGCAGCAGCGAATGGTTCTGGAAAACCACGGCGCGTTCCGGGCCCGGCGCGTTGACCTCGGTGTTGCCGAGCAGGATCGCGCCGGAGGTGACCCGGGTGAGGCCCGCGATGAGGTTGAGCAATGTCGATTTTCCGCAGCCGGAATGGCCGATGATGGAAACGAATTCCCCCTTCTCGATGGTCAGCGACACGTCCTTGAGAACGTCCGTGCGGACGCCGCCGCGCTCGAAGCTCTTGTCGATATGGTCGATCTTCAGATAGCTCGTCATGATGGCCTCCCTCAATTGCTGCGCGTGACGATGGTCCCGACAAAGGCAACGAGCTTGTCGAGGATGAAGCCGGTGACGCCGATATAGACGAGCGCCACGATGATGTCGGAGAGGCGCGACGAGTTCCACGCATCCCAGATGAAGAAGCCGATGCCGACGCCGCCGGTGAGCATTTCGGCGGCGACGATGGCGAGCCACGAGAGGCCGACGCCGATGCGAAGCCCGGTGAAGATGTAGGGTGCTGCGGCCGGGATCATGATGCGGAAAAAGAATTCGAGATGGTTGAGCCGCAGCACGCGGGCGATGTTGCGGTAATCGTCCGGAATGTTGCGCACGCCGACAGCGGTGTTGATGATCACCGGCCAGATCGAGGTGATGAAGATCACGAAAATGGCGGACGGGTTGCTGTCGCGGAAGGCGGCGAGCGACAGCGGCAGCCAGGCCAGCGGCGGCACGGTGCGCAGCACCTGGAAGATCGGATCGAGCCCGCGCATCGCCCAGACCGACTGTCCGACGACGGCGCCCAAGATGACGCCGACAAAGGCGGCGAGCCCGAAGCCGATGGCCACGCGCTCCAGCGAGATCAACACGCGCCAGGCAAGCCCGATATCTTGCGGCCCGTTGTTGAAGAAGGGCGAGCGGATGAGATCGGCGCTATCGGCCCAGATCTGTGACGGCGCGGGCAGGCTGGCGCCGGGATGCGAACAGGCAATCTGCCAGACCGCGAGGATGATCAGCAAGACGATGAGCGGCGGCACGACGTTACGCGCGGCTGCGAGCAGGATGGCTTGCGGACGGAACGTGCTGCGCATCGGTTTCGGCAGCGCGACGACCGTCGCCGTCTTCGTCACAGGCTCTGTCAGGGGCTTGGCCTCAGACGCGGGTTGGGCCTTGCGGGCAGTGGCGGTCATGGGGTTCTTCCTGTTTCGATGCCAGTCTTCAGGTCTGGCGTTTGGTTCGGGCGTTTGGATCGAATGAAGGCCCCGCCCGCCACGAGGGGAAAGCAGCGGGCAGGGCGGCGCGGCCGTCAGGCCATCGCCTTGATCTTCAGGCTGTCGAGATAGGCCTTGGGGTTTTCCGGATCGAAGACCTTGCCGTCGAAGAAGGTCTCTTTCCCCCGCGACGTGGAGGTCGGAATGTCGGCGGCGGCAACACCCAGATCCTTGGCGGCGGCGCGCCAAAGGTCTTCGCGGTTCACCTTGTCGACCAGCGACTTGATGTCCGTGTCGGGCGCAAACTTGCCCCAACGGATATTCTCGGTGAGGAACCAGGCGTCGTGGCTCTTGAACGGATAGGAGGCGTGGTCCTTCCAGAACTTCATCTCAAGCCCGGTATTCTCGACAACGCGGCCATTGCCGTAATTGATATTGCCCTTGAGGCGGCCGGCGACGTCCTTCGGCGGCACGTTGAACCATTGCCGTTTGCCGAGGATGGTCGACATCTCGTCCTTGTTGTCCATGCTGTCGGCCCAGATCTGGGCTTCCATCACGGCCATCAGCAGCGCCTTTGCGGCATTCGGGTTCTTCTCGATCCAGTCGGTGCGCAATCCCAGCGCCTTTTCCGGATGCTTCTTCCAGATTTCGCCGGTCGTGCAGGCGGTAAAGCCGATGCCCTGGTTGACAAGCTGCTCGTTCCACGGCTCGCCCACACAGAAGGCATCCATGTTGCCGACCTTCATGTTGGCAACCATCTGCGGCGGCGGAACGACGATCGTGGAAACGTCCTTGTCCGGGTCGATGCCGCCGGCGGCGAGCCAGTAGCGCAGCCAGAGATCATGCGTCCCGCCGGGGAAGGTCATGGCAACCTTGATCTCGCCGCCCTTCGCCTTCTTGGCCGCAAAAGCGTCCTTCAGCTTGGACGCATCGAGCTGCACACCGGTCGAGGCATATTCCTGTGCAACCGAAATGCCCTGGCTGTCGAGATTGAGGCGCGCGAGGATCGACATCGGCACCGGCACGTTGTTCTGCGTCACCTTGCCGGTGGAAATCAGGTAGGGCATGGGGGTCAGGATATGCGCGCCGTCGATGCCGTTGGCCGCGCCGCCGAGCACGAGATTGTCGCGCGTTGCGCCCCAGGATGCCTGCTTGATCACCTCGACTTCCGTGAGACCGTATTTGTCGAAAATGCCCTTTTCCTTGGCGATCAGCAGCGGAGCGGCATCGGTCAGCGCGATATAGCCGAGCTTCACGCCTTTGACTTCGGGGCCTGCAGATTGCGCGAAGGCGCCGGAAGGAAATGCCATTTTGACTGCGCTGATCAGCGCTGCGGCGGATGTGACCTTCAAGAGATCGCGGCGGCCGATACCTGTTCCTGTCGTCTTCGTCATTGCTTTAAGTCCCTCTGGTGATTTGACGGAGATGCGGAAAACAAAAAACGCCGCTGGTTGGTGCAACGGCCGGATGGGAGATCCGGTGTGCAGAACCAAGCGACGTCGATGTCTCTGGTGAGCGCGCTTCAGGCGCTCTTGTCTCCGGTCGCCGTTGACCGGATGTGATTAGATAAGCAAGCGGTGTGCCAGTTTTGGTGAGGTGGCGCTATGGCGCTGGAATTTCAGCCAGTTTTGACTTGGGAGCGCATTTGCCCGTTCGGGCGAGAACCAGCGATTGGCGACTATAAATTCGGCATTCCGGTCGACCTGCGTATTTTTTGTGCAATGCAGCGTGATCAGGCGTCGTGCGCGGCAAGCGGCGGTGCAGCATCCGTCTTGACCGGAAAACGTGCCACGTAGTCCTGCATCCGCGTCGGGTCGAAAGCCTGTCCGTCCATGAAATTCGCCAGCATGGCCGCTTCTTCCGCCGGGTCCGGAACGGACGCTTCTGCGCCCAGCGCGTTTCGATAAAGGTCCGGCCGGTAGGCGCCCTCGGCGCGCGTGCGGTCCTCTTCCGAAAAGCGCGTCTGGCCCCAGCGCATCATCTGGCTGTAGATCCAGAGCGCCTGTTCGGGGCGCGGATAGTTCGCGGCGCCGCGATGGAAGAGGAAGTAATCCGGGATGATGCGCTTGTTGCCCTGGGCGTCGAGGCTGAATTCGCCGTTGAGCACGCGGCGGATGATGTCGCGCGGGGCAGGGATATAGGGAGCGGAGCTGAGGATCTCTGCGAGATGATCGTGATTAGCGGGTTCGTCGCACCAGCGTGCTGCGCGGTCGAGCGCGACGACGAGCCGGGAGACCGTCTCGGCGTTCGCCTCCGCCCATTCGGGGCGCATCCCGATCACCTTTTCCGGCGCGAGCGGCCAGATATCCTGCTTGGCTGCGACGATGCGGCCCGTGCCGCGCTCGGAGGCCACCATGTTCCAGGGCGCTCCGACGCAGAACCCGTCAATGGCGCCGGCGGCCAGCGCGTCGGAGGTGAGCGGCGGCGGAACGACGACAAGCTTCACATCCTTGTCCGGATCGATCCCGCCGGCCGCGAGCCAGTAGCGAAATTCGTAGTTATGCGACGAGAAGGGATAGGTCATGCCAAGCGTGGGTGCTGCCTCGCCGCGCGCGCGCATGTCGGCGAGCACGGCGGCCAGCGCCTGTGCATTGGCGAGCGCGCTTGCGTCGTCGGAGAGGCCGGTGAGCGCCTGCATGCGCTCGAAGATGCGCGCGGACAGCGTGATCGCGTTGCCGCCGCGTCCAAGCGAAAACGGCGTGATGGTGGGCGAGGGGTTCGAGCCGAGACCCAGCATGGAGGCGACAGGCATCGGCGAGAGCATATGGGCGATGTCGAACTGCCGGAAGGCGAGGCGGTCGCGCACATTGGCCCAGGAGACGTCGCGCACCAGATCGAGCTTCAGCCCTTCTTTCTCTGCAAAGCCAAGTTCGGCGGCCACGATGAGGATCGAGGCGTCCATCAGCGGAATGAAGCCGGCGCGCAGCGCCTTCTGCTCGCGGTTGACGACCGGCGGCGCGGAGGCCGACCCTATGGCGCTCATGGAAAACATCTCACTCATGGCCGTTTCTCCCGATCGCGTCACCCATCACAACAGCAGCCCCGCAGCCGTGACCACGCTCTGGGCAATGTCGGCGATCTTCTTCTTTTCGTTCATGGCGGACTGGCGCAACAGCGCAAACGCCTCTTCCTCGCTCAGGCCCCGCATCTTCATCAGAATGCCTTTGGCGCGCTCGATGACCTTGCGCTCTTCCAGGGCGTTGCGCGCCTCGGCGAGTTCGCGCTGCAGACGGCTGAAGGCGTTGAACCGGCTCACCGCCATGTCGAGGATCGGCTTGACGCGCTCCTTCTTCAGCCCGTCAACGATATAGGCCGAGACACCCGCATCGACGGCGGCCTCGATGGAGGCCGTGTCCGAGCGATCGACAAACATGGCGATCGGCCTTGAGACGGAGCGGGTGAGCTGGAACATATGCTCCATCATGTCGCGGTTCGGGCTTTCGATATCGATGATGATGACATCGGGCTGCAACGTCTCGATCAGCCGCGCGACGCCGTTGACCTCGTGAATGACCGTGACCTTGCAATGCCCGGCCTCGGCCAGCCCCTCCTCAATAATCGAGGCGCGGATGGCGTTCTCGTCGATCACCAGGATCGTCAGGTCTGCGGTGATCTTCGATCCGGTCAATGCGCCGCACCGATGAGATAGGAGCCGAAGCTGGTGGCGGCCGCGAGCAGCGACCAGCGCGAAGCGATGAAGCGATTGCCGAGAAGGGCTGCGGCCATGCCGCAGCCGAAAAGCGCGAGACCAACGAGCGGGCTTCCGTCGGCGAAAAGCATGGCCATGGCGCCGAGAAAAATGCTGGATCCGATGGCTGCCGTCGCAAGCTCGCCGTGCGAAAGCGCATTGTGCTGACGGTAAGCGGAGGCAAAAGCCGGCCAGCTCAGGGCGATCGCAATGCATAGAAGCGGCAGATAGGTCACGAAAGGCATTTCTCCAGCTATCGCCTCCGAGGCAAGCAAACCTTGTGCCAGTAAAGTCGGGACTGTTTGTCGGGTGTGCAGTGCCTGTTTTGATGTCGGGTTAGTCATAAGCTTAATTTTTAATCACGATAAAGGCTTGGTTGGCGATATTTAGGCGATTACCTAAATAAGATTTGACTCATGAAGTGGCGCAGATTACTAAGGCATATGCCTAACCTTCAGAACGCTCTCGATCTTGCCTTCCACGCCCTCAGTGACCCCACGCGTCGCGCGGTTGTGTCTCGTCTCGTCGAGGGAGAACTGCCCGTCACGGCGCTCGCCGAGCCCTTCGACATGGCGCTGCCCTCGTTCACCCAGCATCTCAAGGTGCTGGAGGATTGTGGGCTGATTACCAGCGAGAAGCGCGGGCGCAGCCGCTGGTGCCGCCTGGTGCCGCAACGTTTCGACGAGGCGGCGGAGTGGATGATGGCCGAGCGGGAGCGCT
The DNA here is from genome assembly GCA_900215285.1 of Ensifer adhaerens. Taxonomy (NCBI): domain Bacteria; kingdom Pseudomonadati; phylum Pseudomonadota; class Alphaproteobacteria; order Hyphomicrobiales; family Rhizobiaceae; genus Ensifer; species Ensifer adhaerens. The sequence goes on along the minus strand of OCMG01000002.1, from coordinate 344,021 downwards.
GGTCGGCGCGTCTGGATCGCTTGGATGCCTATCTCAACAACAATCAAAAGGGAGAGAATTGAAATGTCTGATCCATTGGAGACGTGGTCGCTGGACCGCGAAATCGTGCTTGTCCGCGTGCTGAACCACCCGCGCGACAGGGTGTTTGCTGCGTGGATGGACCCCAAAGCTCTCTCGACCTGGTATGGGCCGTCGGGCTTGAGCATCGAAACGCATGAGGCCGATATTCGCGAAGGCGGCCTCTGGCGCTTTGACATGGTCGGCGAATTCCAGGGCAAGGCGCAGCGCTTCGAGAACCTCATTCGCTTTCTGGACATCGTGCCGAATGAGCGGATCGTCATGGAACATGGTGCGGCGGGCTCCGAGCATCCGGATCGCTTCCGCGTTACGGTGACCTTCGACGAGCAATCGGATGGGAAAACGGTGCTGACCATGCGTCAGCTGCATCCAACGCCGGAGCGCCGCAAATTCGTTATCGGCTTCGGCGCGGTGGTCTATGGCCAGCAGACGCTCGACAAGCTGGCGGCTTGGCTGGATCGCTGACCGGAATCCGAACATGAAAAGGCCGCGCTGGCGATTGCCGCGCGGCCTCCTTATGCTGTTTAGCGCCAGCCGAGTGCCGGGGCGACGTGCTTCAGGATCGACTCAATCACATGGGCGTTGTAGTCGACGCCCAGCTGGTTGGGCACGGTCAGCAGCAGCGTATCGGCCTCTGCGATGCCCTCGTCAGCGGCGAGTTCCTTGATCAGCGCGTCAGGCTCAGCCGCATAGGAGCGGCCGAAGATCGCCCGGGTGCTGTCGTCGATATAGCCGACCGAATCCTGTTCCTTGCCGCCACGACCGAAATAGGCGCGGTCGCGGTCGTCAGTGAGTGCGAAGATCGAGCGGCTGACGGAGACGCGTGGCGTACGGGTGTGGCCCGCTTCCTTCCAGGCCTCGCGATAGGCGCGGATCTGCTTTGCCTGCTGAACGTGAAAGGGTTCACCCGTCTCGTCGTTCTTGAGCGTCGAGCTCTGCAGGTTCATGCCGAGCTTGGCGGCCCAGACGGCGGTGGCGTTTGAGCCCGCTCCCCACCAGATGCGCTCGCGCAGGCCTTCCGAATGCGGCTCGAGACGCAGCAGACCGGGCGGGTTAGGGAACATCGGACGTGGATTCGGCTGGGCGAAACCTTCACCCTTCAGCACTTCGAGGAAGACCTCCGCATGCTGGCGGCCCATGTCGGCATCCGTCTGCCCTTCGTCGGGCTGATAGCCGAAATAGCGCCAACCCTCGATCACCTGTTCGGGCGACCCGCGGCTGATGCCGAGCTGCAGTCGGCCGCCGGAAATCAGGTCGGCAGCGCCAGCGTCTTCCGCCATGTAGAGCGGGTTTTCATAGCGCATGTCGATGACGCCCGTGCCGATTTCGATCGACTTGGTGCGCGCGCCGACAGCCGCCAGAAGCGGGAAGGGGGAGGCAAGCTGGCGGGCGAAATGGTGCACACGGAAGTATGCGCCATCCGCGCCAAGCTCTTCAGCGGCCACCGCAAGGTCGATGGACTGGAGAAGCGTATCAGCGGCCGAGCGCGTCCCCGATTGCGGCGAGGGCGTCCAATGGCCGAAGGAGAGGAAACCGATTTTCTTCATGGGACAGGGTCCTTCACAATTCAAAGTCCGAAGCGGACTTGCGTTGGACCCTACATAATGTGTCAAAGGCCCAAAGTCGCGTTTTTGGACTGTGAACGATGCGTTCAGCGTGTTCGCGGATTGGAGACGATGATTTCGCTCCGAGTTTGCCGCTACCCCCTCACCCCGCCTCCGCTACGCTCGGCGAACCTCTCCCCGAAGGGGCGAGGATGTCCTTGAGTGCTGCGGCATTCTCCCTCTTCTCCCCGCCGGGGAGAATGTGGCCCGCAGGGTCGGATGCGGGGGATGCCAAGCCCAAAGGCGCTTCTTGTGTGCAGGATTATCTATCTGATGAGGGCAGGACGCACCGTCACCAGCTTTCCTTCACCGCCTCCATCGTCACATTGGTCGACGTGCTGGCGACATAGGGCAGCGTCGAGATGAGTTCCCCGAGAACCCGGCGATAGCGGCCGATGTCGCGGGTGCGCACTTTCAACAGATAGTCGAAGCGGCCGGCGATCATGTGGCATTCCTCCACCTCACGGATTTTCTTTACCGCCTCGTTGAAGCTCCTCAGCGCCTCCTCGCTTGTATTGGTCAGCTTCACTTCCGCGAAGGCGATATGGTCGAGACCCATTTTCTGCGGATTGATGACCGCCCGGAAGCCGTCGATATAGCCGTCCGAGACCAACCGCTTGAGGCGCAACTGGCAGGGTGTCTTGGAAAGCCCAACGGCGCTGGCGAGGTCGGTGATCGAGATGCGCCCATCATCCGCGACAATCTCGAGGATTTTCAGGTCGATCTTGTCAAGATCACCATAGGGGGCGTCATCTTTAGGCTTCATGCTCGCAAATTCCGAAATATTTGGAGAAATTGCCTGAAATGATAGCCTTCTTTGGTCGGCTGAATCAAGCCGCTTCATGCTATCAGCAAGACCTGTCCCGCGGTGAAAGTGTGGTTGGACGCGATGGTCTTGCAAGGCTCGCCGAGCCGTGAAACCATCGCCCTGAAACTGCCTTTCCGCTGATCGTTCGAGGAAGGATCGCCATGCCCGTTTCGCCATCGCCCTTTGCTGCTTTTGCTCCCGCCATCCGCCCGCAGAGCGCGCTGCGCGCCGCCATTACCGCCGCTTATCGGCGGCCGGAGGTGGAGTGCATGCAGCCATTGCTCGCCGTAGCCAAGCTTCCGGAGGATATGAAGGGGCCGGTGGCTGAAACGGCAACCGCGCTGATCAAGGCGTTGCGCGCCAAGCATCGCGGCACGGGCGTTGAAGGGCTGGTGCACGAATATTCGCTCTCCTCGCAGGAGGGCGTAGCGCTGATGTGCCTGGCGGAAGCGCTGCTGCGCATTCCGGATACGGATACGCGTGACGCGCTGATCCGCGACAAGATCGCCACCGGCGACTGGAAATCGCATATCGGCGGCGGACGTTCGCTCTTCGTCAATGCTGCCACCTGGGGCCTTGTCGTCACGGGGAAGCTCACCTCCACTGTCAGCGATCGTCGCTTGTCCGCTGCACTGACCCGCCTGATCGCTCGTGCCGGCGAGCCGGTGATCCGCCGTGGCGTCGACATGGCGATGCGGATGATGGGCGAGCAGTTCGTGACCGGCGAGACGATCGACGAGGCGCTGGAGCGGGCCCGCGAGATGGAAGCGCAGGGCTTCCGCTACTCCTATGACATGCTGGGCGAGGCGGCGACCACGGCAGCGGACGCCGAGCGCTATTATCGCGACTACGAAAACGCCATCCACGCCATCGGCAAGGCGGCGGCCGGTCGCGGCATCTATGACGGCCCCGGCATTTCCATCAAGCTCTCCGCGCTGCACCCGCGGTATGTCCGCGCCAAGGCCGAGCGGGTGATGGGCGAGCTGCTGCCCAAGGTGCGTGCGCTGGCGCTGATCGCGAAGGGCTACGACATCGGCCTCAATATCGATGCGGAGGAGGCGGATCGACTGGAACTCTCGCTCGATCTTTTGGAATCGTTGAGCCTTGATCCGTCATTGGCGGGCTGGAACGGCCTCGGCTTCGTCGTGCAGGCCTACGGCAAGCGCTGCCCCTTCGTGCTCGATTACATCATCGATCTGTCGCGTCGGTCGGGCCGTCGCATGATGGTGCGTCTCGTCAAGGGCGCCTATTGGGATGCCGAGATCAAGCGCGCGCAGCTGGATGGGCTTGAAGGTTTCCCCGTCTTCACGCGCAAGGTCCACACGGACGTCTCCTACATCGCCTGCGCGCGTAAGCTGCTCGGCGCGCCTGACGCCGTCTTCCCGCAATTTGCAACCCATAACGCGCAGACGCTCGCGACGATCTTTCATCTCGCCGGCCCGGATTTCGAAACCGGCAAATACGAGTTCCAGTGCCTGCATGGCATGGGTGAACCGCTTTACGAAGAGGTGGTGGGCAAAGGCAAGCTCGGCCGTCCGGCGCGCATCTATGCGCCGGTGGGGACGCATGAGACGCTGCTTGCCTATCTGGTCCGCCGACTCTTGGAAAACGGTGCAAACTCTTCCTTCGTCAATCGTATCTCGGACGAAAACGTTTCGGTGGCCGAACTTGTGACCGATCCGGTGGATGTGGTCGAGGCCATGCCCATTCCCGGCGCGCCACATGACCAGATCGCGTTGCCATCGGACATCTATGGCGGGGGCCGCAAGAACTCTGCGGGGCTCGACCTATCCAACGAAGGGCAACTCGCCGAGCTTGCCGCCGTTTTGCAGGAAAGCGCCACGCAGTCCTGGGCTGTCGGTCCGCTGGCTGCGGAAGGGGATGTGAAGGGCGAGAGCCGCCCTGTGCTGAACCCCGCAGACCATGCAGATGTGGTGGGTCAGGTCACCGAACTGGATGCGGGCGAGGCCGCCCACCTCGTTCGCCTCGCCGCCAACCACGCAGATGGCTGGGCGCAGACCCCGCCCGCCGAGCGCGCCGCCTGTCTCGACCGCGCGGCCGATCTGATGCAGGGCCGCATCGAGACGCTTATGGGCATCGCCATGCGCGAGGCCGGAAAGTCGGCGGCCAATGCGATCGGCGAGGTCCGCGAGGCCATCGATTTCCTGCGCTATTACGCCGATCAGGCGCGCAAGACGTTGGGGGCTGCACATCTGCCGCTTGGGCCGATCGTCTGCATCAGCCCGTGGAATTTTCCGCTGGCCATCTTTACCGGACAGGTGGCGGCAGCGCTCGTTGCGGGTAACCCCGTGCTGGCGAAGCCTGCGGAAGAAACGCCGATCATCGCGCATGAGGCCGTGAAGATCCTGCACGAGGCGGGCGTTCCCCGCACTGCCCTGCAATTCGTTCCCGGTGACGGCCGCGTGGGCGCGGCGCTTGTCGGCGCGCCGGAGGTTGCGGGTGTGATGTTCACCGGCTCGACCGAAGTGGCGCGGCTCATTCAGGCGCAGCTTGCCGAGCGGGTCTCCGCCAGTGGCAAGCCGATCCCGCTGATTGCCGAAACCGGCGGGCAGAATGCGATGATCGTCGATTCCTCGGCGTTGGCCGAACAGGTTGTCGGCGATGTCATCGCCTCTGCCTTTGACAGTGCTGGCCAGCGCTGCTCGGCGCTGCGCATTCTTTGCCTTCAGGAAGATGTCGCCGACCGCGTGCTGCATATGCTGAAGGGAGCGTTGGCCGAACTGACGCTTGGCCGCACGGATCGTCTCAGCACCGATATCGGCCCGGTCATCACGGCGGAGGCCAAGGGCATCATTGAGGCGCATGTCGAACGGATGCGTGGGCTGGGCTTGCCGGTCGAGCAGGTCGTGCTCCCCGTCGAGGCGCGCAAGGGAACGTTTGTGGCCCCGACGATCATCGAAATGAAGTCTCTGAAGGAACTGAAGCGCGAGGTTTTCGGACCCGTGCTGCATGTCATCCGCTATCGCCGCGCCGATCTCGACCGGCTGATCGACGAGATCAATGCGACAGGCTATGGCCTCACCTTCGGCCTGCATACGCGCCTGGACGAGACAATTGCGCATGTCACGAGCCGAGTGCGGGTCGGCAATATCTATGTCAACCGCAACATCATCGGTGCGGTCGTCGGCGTCCAGCCTTTCGGTGGGCGCGGGCTTTCTGGCACGGGGCCGAAGGCGGGCGGGCCGCTCTACCTGGGGCGCCTGGTACAGAAGGCGCCCGTTCCGCCGCAGCATCATTCGGTGCATACGGATCCGGTCCTCGGAGAGTTCGTCCGCTGGCTCGATGAGCGGCAGGACCATGAAGGTGCGGAAGCCGCGCGCGAGCTGGCCGAACGGTCCGCGCTCGGTCTGGCGACGGAACTGCAAGGTCCGGTCGGCGAACGTAACGTCTATGGGCTCCATCCCCGCGGGCGCATTCTGCTGGTTCCCCGGACACTTGAGGGCCTGAAGCGGCAGCTGGCTGCCGTGCTTGCGACAGGCAATTCTGCTGTGGTCGATGAGGCATCGGGGCTCAAGGCCCAGTTCACCAACCTGCCTGCCGCCGTGGCATCACGCGTCGGCTGGGCCTTCGACTGGAATGCGGCCGGCCCCTTTGCCGGCGCGCTGATCGAGGGCGATGGCGCGCGGATCAGGGAGGTGAACCAGAAGATCGCCGGTCTTTCGGGGCCGCTGGTTCTGGTACAGGCCACGACGACGGAAGAGCTTCTGTCGGATGCGGAGGCGATCTGCCTGAATTGGCTGCTGGAGGAGGTTGCCACTTCGGTCAACACGGCTGCCGCCGGAGGCAATGCGAGCCTCATGGCTATTGGCTGAGCGCCTCGAGTTGCGAATCCGGATTGACTGGCCGCTTCAAGCTGTTGATTTTTAAAGTCGTCGCGCGAAACCCGGGAGGGTCTCGCGCGATTTTTACGAGTTCCGGCTGAGATAGGCCGAGATGGCGGCGGCAACCTGATCAGGGTTGAGATTGCCCATCTGCGTATCGACCAGCGCACCGAGCTGGGCATTGGTCAGGGCATTGATGTCGTCTGTCGACAGGCCCTTGACGCCGCTGGAGTTCAGCGCAGCGATTTCGCCGGATGTAAAGGTCGCCAGCGAGGCTTGCGTCAGGGCGGCCACTTGCTGCGAGGAGAGCCCGCTGATCTGGCCGGAGCTGAGCGCATCGGCCTGGGCCGTCGTCAGTGCGGCGATGACCTGTGTCCCGAGCCCCGAGACCGCACCGCTTGTCAACGCCTGGATGGCTTGAGTGGAGAGAAGGGCGACATCGTCCGTACCTAGGCCGGCCGCCTGGATGGCGTTCAACGCCCCCAGTTGCGTCGTGGTGAGGGACTGGACCTGTGCCGTGCTGAGCGCAACGATCTGGTTATAGGTCAGCGCGCCGACCTGGGATGTCGAAAGCCCCGCGATCTGGCCGGTTGTCAGCCCGCTGATGATCGTGGTGGAGAGGCCCTTGAACGCGGAGGGGCTCAGCAGGCCGATGTCCGTCTCGCTGAGCACGGCAAAGTCGGCGGTGGAGAAGCCCGCAAGGCCGTCCGCGCTAAGGGCGGCGAGCTGGGCGGTCGACATGGAGTCTATCTGCGCGGGGCTCATCGCCGCGACCTGGGTCGATGTCAGGCCCGAGACGCCCTTCGTGCCGAGAGCCGCAATTTCCGCAGCCGAAAGCGAGGCGATGTAGGCTGCCGGAAGACCGGCGATGCCGGCCGAGCTGATTGAGGCAAGCTCGCTGGTGGAGAGCGTCTCGAGATCTTCCGTGGTCAGGCCCACCAGCGCCTGCGAGGTCAGGGCGGCGATTTGGGTTGAAGAGAGGGCTTCAAATTGCTCGACGCGCATCGCGGCAAGCTGCGTGCTCGTCAGGCCAGAAACGCCATTCCCGCTCAGCGCACCGATTTGGGCCGTGGTCAGCGCGTTGATGTCCGTCGACGTCAGCGCAGCCACCTGGTCCGAGGTCAGGGCAGCCACCTGCTGGTTTGTCAGGGCGTGAATCTGGTCGGTCGAAAGCGCCGCGATCTGCGCCGTGGTCATGCCGGAAATGCCGGCGGTGCTCAGTGCGGAAATCTGTGACGTCGAAAGCGAGACCAGCACGTTCGTCGACAGACCGGCAATGCCCGTCGCGCTGATGGCCGCCATTTCGGCGGTTGTGAACATGTTGAGGTCGTCGGAGGTGAGGACGGCGATCTGACGTGAATTGAGCGCCGCGATCTGCGTGCTCGTCAGCGCGTCGGCCTGGTCTGTGCTCATGGCCGCAACCTGCGCGGTGGACAGGCCAGCCACGGCCGAAGCGCTGATGGCGGCGATCTGCTCGCGGGTCAGCGAGGCGATGATGGCCGTGGAAAGGCCGGAAATCGCGTTCGAGTTGATGGCGGCGATGTCGCCGGTCGTCAGAAGATCGAAATTGCCCGAGCTGATCACGGCCAGCTGGTCGGAGGAGAGCGCGCCGATCTGAAGCGAAGAGAGCGCATTGATCTGGTCGCCGGTCATGCCCGCCACCTGGCCGGTCGAGAGACCGGTGATGGCCGTGGTCGAAAGGGCCGCGGTTTGCGCCGTGGTCAGGGCGCTGACCGTGGAGGTTGACAGAACCGAGACCTGATTGGCCGTCAGTGCGCCGACCTGCGATGTTGTGAGTGCATTGAATTGATCGCTGGTCAGTGCGGCAATCTGAGCCGTGGACAGGGCGGCAATTGCTGCCGCGCTCAAGGCAGAGATCTGGTCGTTTGTCAGGCTTGCAATGACGGCGGTCGATAGGCCCGCGACGCCGTTTGCGGAGATGGCTGCGAGATCCGCGGTCGAGAACGTGTCCAGATCCTGAGACGGAAGGGCCGCGATCTGGCGCGAGCTGAATGCTGCGACCTGGGCGGACGTGAGCGCTTCGGCCTGTGCGGTGGAAAATGCCGCGATCTGGTCGGTTGTCAGGCCATTGATGCTGGCGGTTCCGAATGCTGCGATCTGGTCGGTCGACATGACCGCGATGTCCGAGAGGGTGAGCACGGAAAGCTGCCGCGAGGTGAGGGCGCCGGCCTGATCCGTTGTCAATGCCGCAATCTGGGCCGTGCTCAGCGTCGCGATCTGCGTTGTCGTCAGGCCGGGCAGCGCAGCCGTTCCGAGTGCTGCGATCTGTTCCGTCGCAAGGGCGGCAAGGACGGTCGTCGATATGCCGGAGACCGCGGAGGACGAGAGTGCCGCGATGTCGCTCGTCGACATCGCGGTGAAATCATCCGTCTGCAGCACGGCAACCTGGCTTGACGTGAGGGCGCCGATCTGGCTCGAGGTCAAGGCGGCAATCTGGTCGCTGGTCAGCGATGCGACCTGCGCCGTTGTCAGCCCGGCAATGACCGAGGTGCTCAGCGATGCGATCTGTTCTGCGGTCAGCGATGCCACGGAGGCGGTGCCGAGCGAGTCGATCTGTCGCGAATTCAGCGCTGCGAACTGTCCGGTCGACATGGCCTGGAATTGTTCGCTGCTGAAGGCGGCGATCTGGGCGGTTGTCAGCCCCGCAATGGCCGCCGTGCTGATCGCGGCTGCCTGGTCCTGCGACAGGGCGGCAATGGCCGCCGTGCTGAGCCCCGAGATGCCTGCGGAGCTGATGGCGGCAATATCTTCGAGAGCGATCGCGGCGATATCGCTCGAATCGAAGGCCGACAACTGCTTCGAGGTGAGCGTGGCGAATTGCTGCGTGGTCAGTCCATTGAGCTGGCCGGTGCCCATGGCACCGATCTGCGCGGTCGTCAGTCCGGCAATGGCCGCCGAACTGATCGAGGCGATCTGCTCAGGCGTGAGAACTGCGATATCGACTGAACCGATCGCCGTGATCTGGGCTGCGGTCATGTTGCCGATCTGGCTGTTTGTCAGAGCCGCCACCTGTGCGGATGTCAGGGCATCGACCTGCTGCGTCTGCAATCCCGCAATGGCTGTCGTGCTGATCGATGCAATCTGACGGGTCGAGAGACTGGAGATCACGGCCGTCGAAAGTCCCGCGACCGATGCGGAGGTCAGCGAAGCCATGTCCTGCGTCGAGAAGGTGGCAATCGCACCCGTGTTCATGGCCGCCAGTTGGCCGGAGCTCAGTGCGCTGACTTGAAGCGGCGTCAACGCCTCGATCTGCGTTGTGCTCATGACCGCGACCTGTCGCGTCGAGAGCCCGGAAATCCCGGCCGTGGAGAGGAAGGCGAGCTGGTCCGTGGTGAGCTGCGCGATGACGTCGGTCGTCAGACCACGAATTGCGATGGAGCCGATGGCAGCCATGTCGCGTGACGAGAAGGTCGCGACGCTTGCTGTGCTGAGGACCGACATCTGGGTCGAGGTCATCGCCGCGATCTGGTCGGGATTGAGCGCTGCCATCTGGATCGTCGTCATGGCCGCGAGCTGCTGGGTCGTCAGGCCAGCCACGCTTGCCGGAGCAAGCATGCCGACCTGATCTGTCGACAGCGCACCGATTGCCGCCGTCGAAAGTACCGAGATCTGGCGCGAGGTGAGGGCCGCGAACTGGGTGGCCGTCATTGCCTGAATCTGGCCTGTCGTCAGGGCGACGACCTGGCGTGTCGAAAGTCCCTGAATGCCGAACGTGCTCAAGGAGGCGATCTGCGTCGTTGTGAGGCCGGCAATGGCGGCCGTCGACAGGGATGAGATGGCGTCGGAGCCGATCGCTGCGATATCCTTGGTGGAGAAGGTCGCGATATCGGACGCGTCGAGCACGGCGAGCTGCGACGAGGTCAGGGCGCCCACCTGCGTCGATACGAACGCTTCCATCTGGGTTGAGGTCAGCGTGCTGATCTGCAAGGTCGAAAGTGCCGCAACGCCGCGCGTGCTGATGGCCGCGATCTGCGCGGTGGAGAGCGTTGCAAGCGCGTCGGTCGCAATGCCGCCGATCGCCGCCGAGGAGATCGAGGCCATGTCCTTCGTCGAGAAGGTGGCCAGAGCGGCAGTGTCGAAAACGGAGAGCTGGTCGGAGGAAAGCGCGCCCACCTGCGTGGGTGTCAGGGCCTCGACCTGCGCGGTCGTCAGCGCAACGATCTGCCGGGTTGACAGTCCTGCCAGAGCCTGGGAGCTGATCGCAGCAATCTGGGTGGTGGAGAGCGCCGCGAGATCGCCTGAAGTGAGCACCGCAAGCTGGTCGGACTTCAAGGCGGCGATCTGGCGCGTATCGAGGACGGTGAGCTGGTCGCTGGTCAGCGCATCGACCTGCACCGTTGCCAGCCCTGCAATGGCGACAGTGCTCATTGCCGCGATCTGTGCGCTTGACAGGGTGACCAGAACATCCGTCGACAAACCGACCACAGCCGCCGGCGTGATGGCCGCCATGTCCTTGGTGGAGAAGGTTGCCAGCGCCTCAGTATCGAGCGCCGAGAGCTGCAAGGAGTTCAGCGCCGCGACCTGGGTCGGGATGAGGGCGCCGACCTGCTCGGTTGTCAGGGAGGCGAGCTGCCTGCTGGAAAGCCCCGCAATGCCAGCGGGGCTCAGAGCCGCCATCTGGGTCGAGGACAGGAGCGCGAGGCTGTCGGTGCTGAGAACGCTGACTTGTGCCGAGGTCAGCGCGGCAATCTGCCGGGTGCCCAGGGACATGATCTGATCGCTGGTCAGTGCGGAAATCTGGTCCGAGGTCAGGCCGCTGATGGCAAGCGTGCCGATAGCCGCCATCTGCACGGTCGATAGCGCACTGATGTCGTCAAGCGTCAGCGCCCGGGCCTGCACCGAGGACAGCATGACAAGCTGGTTCGTGGTGAGGGCCGCGATCTGATCCGTGCTCAGCGCGGCAATCTGATCCGTCGTCAGGCGCGCAATGGCGGACTGGCTGATGGCAGCGATCTGATCGGACGACAGGGCGGCGAGTGCATCAGTCGCGATCGTGGCGATGGAGCCCGTCGGGATGGCGGCAATGTCCGCCGTCGAGAAGGTTGCGATCTCGGATGCGTCCAGCGCGGAGAACTGGGCGGTTGAGAGTACGGCAATCTGTGCCGACGTCAGGGCTTCGACCTGGCTGGAAGACAGCGCGTCGATCTGGCTGGACTTGAGCGCGGCGATCGCCGGGGGCGTCAGCGCGGCGATCTGTGCCGTAGACAGGACGCCGATCTGGTCGTTCGTCAGACCTTGGATGCTGGCAGCCAGAATGGCGGCCATGTCGTCCGTCGAAAACGTCGCAACGCCGTCAGGCGAAATCGCGCTGAGCTGAAGGGACGACAGGGCGCGTACCTGCTGGGAGGTCAGCGCCTGCGCCTGTGACGTGGACAGCACCGCAAGCTGGTCGGTGGTCAGGCTGCCAACGGCCGCCGGGCTGATCGCGGCAATCTTGTCGGTGGACAGCATGACGATCTTGTCGGTCGTCAGCGCAGCGAGCCGGCTGCCTGCGAACGCGGCCATCTGACTTGTCGTGAACGCATGAACCTGACCGGAACTCAGCACGGCAACCTGTGTGCCCAGCATCTGCGCGACCGAGCCTGTGCTCAGGGCTGCGACCTGTTCATCTGTCATGGCCGCGATGGCGTCTGTCGACAGGCCGCCGATGCTCTGGCTCGGCAGCGCTGCGATGTCGGCCGTCGACATGGCGGAAATGTCATCCGTGCCGAATGCCGCCAATTGGGCCGAGGTCAGGACGCCCACCTGCGTCGGACCGAAGGCGCCGATCTGTTCGGCCGACATGGCGGCAATCTGGGCCGAGGTCAGGACCGATACGGCGCGGGTGTTGAGCGCGGCAATCTGGTCCGTGCTCATGGCGGCCAAGGCAGCCGTCGGCAGGCCCAGTATCGCGCTGCTTGTCAGCGCGGCAATCTTCGTCGGGTCGACAGCGTTGATCGTGTCGCCGCTGAAGGCGGAGAGCTGCGTCGCCGTGAGATAGCCCATCTGGTAGACGGTGAGCGCGGCCACCTGCCAGGTGGAGAGGCTGGAAATCTGCGACGTTGTCAGCCCCGAGACGGCCCGCGTCGCCAGCGCAGCGATCTTGTCTGACGTCAGCGTCGCGAGATCTTCCGTGGAGATCGCCGCTACCTGCGGACCCGTCAGCGCAGCAATCTGGCTGGTGGAAAAGGCCGAAAACTGCTCCGACGTCAGGGCAGCGATCTGCGCGCTGCTGAACCCGCTCAGCGCCATGGGGGAGAGAGCCGCGATCTGTCCGGAGGACAGGGCCGACAGCGAATCGATCGTCAGCCCCGCGAGGCCCGCAGACGAGAGCGCAGCCATTGTCTGGGTCGACAGAACCGCCACGTCGTCCGGACCGAGCGCCGCGATCTGTCTGGCGCTGAAACCCCTGACCTGAAGCATGTTGAATGCCGCGATCTGGTCGGTCGAAAGGGCCTGGATCTGGGCTGTCGAGAGACCGATGATGGCGGGGCCGCTGATTGCGGCGAGCTGCGCGGTGCCGAGCGCCTGCATCTGTTGCGTCGAAAACGCACCGATCTGGCTCGACGTGAGCCGCCACATCTGGTCCGTCGTGAGCGCGGCGACCTGTGCGGTCGTGAGCGCGGCAATCTGGTCTGTCTTCAGGCGGGTCACGGCAACGGTAGACAGGGCCGCAAGCTGATCGGTGGAAAGGGCGTCGATGATGCTTGAGGACAGACCCGATACTGCATCGCCGTTGATGGCCGCCATGTCATCGGTGGACAGGCGCTGGATGTCGTCGCTGCCGAGCGCGCCGATCTGTCCCGCATTCAAGATGCTGATCTGGGTGGCCGAAAGGTTTTCCACCTGATCGGCCGAAAGAGCCGCCATCTGGCTGGTGGTGAGTCCCGTGATGGAGGAGTAGGAAATGGCCGCTATCTGGTCCCCGGACAGAGACGCCAGGACATCCGTCGAAAGGCCGGAGAGGGCGCGACTCGACAGCGAGCCGATCTTGTCGGTGGTGAATGTCGCCAGATCCTCGACCCCGAGCGCCGACGCCTGGCCGGAGCCCAGCAGCCGCGTCTGCTGCAGCGTGAGCGCGCCGATCTGGTCGGGCGACATGGCGGCGATGACATTCGACGACAGGCCGCTGATCATCCCGGTGCTGATGGCTGCGATCTGGTCGGTCGAAAGCGCTGCGATGGCATCCGTGGACAGGGAATTGATCTGAGACGCCTTCAGGGAGCCGACCTGAGCGGGCGTCAGCGAGGCAATCTGCTCGGTCGACATGGCCGCGATCTGGGCGCTGGACAAGACGGCGATCGCTGCGGTCGAGATCGCCGCAATCTGCGCGCTGCTCAGACGCGCGAGCGAGTCGGTGCTCAGACCGCCTATTGCCGTCCACGAAAGCGCGCGAACATCTCCGGTCGAGAAGACCGCAACCTCGTCCGGCGTGAGGGCCGCCACCTGTCGGGAGTTCAGACCAGCCACCTGGCTGGAGGTGAAGGCCTCGACCTGATCGACGCTGAGGCCGCTCACCTGGCGCGTGGTAAGCGAAGCGACCTGGCTTTGCGTCAGGCTTTCGATGTCGCTTGAATCCAGAACGGCCAGCTGGTCGAGGCTGAGGCCCACGATGGCGCTGTTCGTGATTGCGCGAAGCTGGCCGGAGGAGAGCGTGTTGACATCTTCAGAGTCGAGAGCTGCGATCTGCTCGGACGACAGGAAACTGATCTGCTGGGTCGACAGGGACGCGACGTCCTCGGTCGTCCATGCGGCAATCGCTGCCGTCGACATGGTTCTGATCTGGCTGGCGGTCAGGGTGGAGGCAGTCGAGCTCATGCTTAGGTCCGGTGTTCATCCAACGTCGACGACAAGTCATTTGTCTGCAAGCATGGGCAGACCCTATTCAGGCTGGCTTGCATGAAGCTGTTGATGGGAGGTCCCGGATGCTGTGACAACATGCCGAGACGGGATGTCATCACAGATTAAATTTCTGATATCTCATAAAAAATGAACGAAGTACGTTTTGTACTTTTCAGAATTTTCGCGGCGCGATAACACTGTGGCAATTTGCCGAACCTATCGACAATCCCATAGCATGATGAGCGGACATGGAAACGCGCGTACTCTACATCGATGACGACGTTCCTCTTGCCCATCTCGTGAAGCGTAATCTCGGGCGTTCCAACCACGAGGTGATTCACGTCCACGATATGGGTCTGGCTGTCGAGAAGCTGCAGTCCGAGACATTCGACGTCGTGGTGCTCGATCACTACCTTTCGAACATGACGGGTCTCGATGTTCTGCGTCAGTTCCGCGAACTCGGCATTCTGACGCCGGTTGTCTATGTCACCGGGTCAAGCGAGGCGCGGATTGCCGTGGAAGCGCTCAAGAACGGCGCCTCGGACTACGTTATCAAGAATGCCAGCGAGGATTTTCTTTCGCTTCTCTCCGATGCCGTCGTCAATACGGTTTCCAACGCACGGCTGCGCAAGGCCAAGGAGCTGGCCGACGAGGAAACGCGGCGCGCCAAGGAAAGGGCGGAGGCACTTCTGGCGGAAATGAACCACCGTGTTGCCAACAGCCTGGCCCTGGTGACAAGTCTGCTGCGCCTCCAGGCGGCATCAGCCCAGCATGAGGAGACGCGTCTGGTCCTGCAGGAGACACAGAGCCGGATTTCCGCCATCGCCGGCATGCATCGCAGCCTGTATTCAAACGACAAGATCAGTTCCGTCGACATGAAGCCTTATATCGCGGCCCTGGTGGGAGATCTTTCGGAAACGGTGAGGGGCGTCGATTCGCGCCTGCAGATGACTGTCGATCTCGACGATATCGAACTGCCCGCCGACAAGGCCGTGTCAGTCGGCATGATTGTGACGGAACTTGCCACCAATGCGCTGAAATACGCCTATCCGGAGGGCGAGCAGGGTGAAATCCGGGTCATTTTCAGGAAAGTCGATGAAAGCAATGCCCGGCTTGCTGTGGAGGATGACGGCGCGGGTCTTTCGTCATCAACGGAAGCAAAGCCGGGCAACCACAAGACCGGCCTTGGCACCCGTATTGTCCGCTCCATGGCCGAGGCCATCGGAGGCGGTATCCAATATCCCTCAAGGGGCAGGGGAACGGTGGCCGAAGTGCTGGTTCTTCTGGACGGTTGAAGCGCCTCGTTCGGGCGCTGAAAAGGAGAGGGCCGGCGCGTTGCGCGCCGGCCTCAATGTTGTTAGGGCTTCGCGGCCGGGGCCGTCGTGCCGCCGGATGTTCCGGTGGAGCCGGCCGGGGCCGTTGTATTCGTCGTGCCGGCGGCGCCGTTGTTGTTCGTGGTCGGGACTTCAGGCTTGGTGTAGTCCGGGCGCGCGTTGAGCGCATCCTTCGTCAACTGGGTCTTGGCCTGAAGGTTGCCGTTACCGTCTGCCGTGATGGTCACGTCCTGCGGCGTCAGCGCCACGCGCTTCGAACCGATCCCCAGGAAGCCGCCGACATCCACAACGTAGTCGGTCACCTGGCCCTCGCCGCTGAGCACGAGGTCATCGATCTTGCCGATGCTGGTGTTGCTGGCGTCCATGACCGAGGCGCCGATGATGTTGGATGCCGTCACGTTTTGACCGTACATCGACATTCCAGCGGCCGCATTGGTGCCAGCAGCAGTACCCGTGGCAGCGCCCGGCGTGGTGGTCATCGGAGTCGTGCCATTATTGGTGGTGCCTGCCGCACCGGAATTGTTCATGTTCGTGCCGGACGTACCGGAATCGGCAGCCATGACAGGGACCGCGATGGAAGCCGCGAGAAAGGTCGAAGCAATCAGGGTCTTGAGCATCGGATGTCTCCTTTTGTTTGTTGTCGTTCCGGTCAGGTGACGCGGGGTCAGCCCGACTGGTCACCTGAACGGAACGTCTGCAAAAGGAAGTGGTTCCGAAAAAATCCGGGAAAGTACGCGGACTTGTTTTCAGATCAGGGGACGTGGCCCGGCAACGGGAGGTTCCCATTCGGCAACGTCCGACAGCCCCTCGGGATCGAGAATCTCGCAGGCCCGGCCCTTCCAGGCGATCAACTTGCGTTGCGCCAGCCGCTTGAGTGTCTTGTTCGTATGCACCAGAGAGAGCCCCAACGTGTCGGCGATGAGGTTCTGGTTCAGAGGCAGCAGTGCGTTGGTCGGCGTTACCAGGCCGGAGCGCAATCCTCTGAAATAGAGGAACACGAGGAGATAGGCGGCCCGCTCCAGCGCGGTGCGCTGGCCCAGGCTGAGCATGTGGCCATCGAGAATGCGCTCTTCTCGCGATGCAAGCCAGGTCACGTCGAAGGCCAGGGTCGATGATTTCTCGAAAATCGACAGAAAGCGGCTTCGCTCGAAGACGCACAGCCGCATCGGCGTCAAAGCCTCCACGCTGTGGTCCATCTCCTGGAGCAACGCGCCCTGCAGGCCGATGAGATCTCCGGGCACCAGATAGTTGAGGATCTGCCGGCGGCCATCCTCGAGCGACTTGTAGCGGAAGCCCCAGCCTTCCAGCACGGTATACAGATGCGGACTGAACGTGCCTTCGGAGATCAGGTTCATCCCGGGATCGCAGCGCATTTCGCCGGACTTGAAGTCGGCAACTAGCTTCGCCTCTTCACTCGACATGGAGCGAAAGCCGCTCATCTTGCGTAACAGACAGGCATCGCACCGGATCATGGCGGGGCTGGTCGATGCATCCATTGATGTACCCTCAAGGCCTTTCATCAGCGTCAATGTATTCTGTCACATGCAGATCGCGTCGTAAAACATGTCTTATTTAAATGACGACACAGGGGATTCCGCGCCATTTGAAGACAAGCCGTCAGACAGTGTAGCCCGACTCGGGACGTCTGGCCATTGCACCGCTCCCAGAGGGGGCCTTGACGAAGTCGAGTTCAAATCAGCCATGGTAGATGACCGTCCTGCGATCCTTATCGCCGAAGACCAGATTTTCATCGCTCTGGAAGCCGAGCGCATCATATCGGAAGCATTTGATTGCATAGTAGAAATCTGTTTGCGCGATCATCTTTCCAAGACTCTCGCGGAAAAGACCTTCCAGGTTGTCCTCCTCGAATATTCGGGCCTTTCGCAGGAGGATCGCCACTATGTTTCCTTGGCCGCTCAATCCGGCGCCGAAGTGGCCTTCCTGAGCGCCGGAGACGATTTCGTTGACCTGCGGAACGCCTTTCCGGGTGTTCCGCTGATCCGGAAGCCATTCAGCGAGACCGAGGTTCGTGAGGTGGTGGCGAGCGTCCTGGCACGAAAACAACCCGCCTGATCCTCAAGCTGTCACTGAGTGCCGCAAAACGGCTGCGATATGCGGTTCCGGTCCGTAATCACCCTCGCCTTCGATTCCCAGCAATTCCTGCAGGCGACCGCGGGCACGGTTGATACGGCTCTTGATGGTGCCCACCGCGCAGCCGCAGATATTGGCCGCCTCCTCGTAGGAAAAGCCTGACGCGCAGACGAGGATAATGGCCTCGCGCTGGTCTTCCGCCAACTTGTTCAGTGCTTTCGTGAAGTCCTTCATGTCGATGGCCCCGATCTGGTTCGGGTGAACGGACATCTGTGCCGTGTAAGTACCTTCGGCGTCGGAAACCTCGCGGCCCCGCTTGCGCATCTGTGAATAGAACTCGTTCCGCAGGATCGTGAAGAGCCAGGCCTTCATGTTCGTGCCGAGTTCGAAGCTGTCCTGGCGCGACCAGGCGCGAACCACGGCTTCCTGTACAAGGTCGTCCGCCTTGTCGTAGGTCCCGGTGAGTGAAATCGCGAAGGCGCGGAGACTCGGAAGGGTCTTCAGCAGTTCGCGCTTGAACTGCAACTGATGGCTCTCGTTGTCGGCCATGGATCACACCTCAGGCATCTGCTTGCCCGATTGGGCGCGTTCGGCTTCGTCCAGTTTCTCCAGAAGATGAAGAAGGTTATCCGGAATCCCTTCGTTTTCGAGGTTCGCGTAAAGCTCGCGCAATCTCAAGGCGATCCCATCCTGCACGACGTCGGCCGGGGGCAACCCGCCGTTCAGGCGCTTCTTCGAATTCTCAGCATTTGGCTTGTTCATCATCTAAACCGATCAGTGGACGATATGGCGCTAAACGAGCGGCCTGGGAAGAAAGTTCCGTTGAATGCCACGATTTTCGCACATTTCGCGAGGAGGGCGCAAATGGCTTCTTGGCGAGGAACAGTTTTTCGGGTTGCGCGTTATCCTCACCGATAACCCAGGGAGAAATCACATGCTCTATTACGCTCTTCTTTTTCTCGTCGTGGCCATCATCGCCGGCGCGCTCGGATTTGGTGGTATTGCCGGCGCTTCGGTCGGGATTGCCAAGATTCTCTTCTTCGTCTTCCTGATCCTCTTCCTCGCCTCGCTGATATTCGGCGGCTTCCGCCGCGCGCGATGATACATCTGATCTGAGACATCAAGAGCCCGGGTTCTACCCGGGCTTTTTTTGTCCGGACTATGCCTGCTCCGTTTCCAGGAAGACGATTGACCTATCCGACGTGTCGAGCAGCGTGTCGGCAATGCGACCGTAGGACAAGCGTTCGCCCGCGCGCCGGCTGACGCCCACCACCAGAAGATTGTAGCGGCCTCTGCGCGCATGTCGGAGCACCGCCACTTCAGCCGAATTCCCTTCCTGCAAGGTCTTGGCAATCTTCACGCCCGTCTGGGCACTGATCTCGTCGATCCTTTCGAAAGCGGCCGCGTGACCGCTCTCCTCGCGCCCGAACCGCGGCCGCTGCTGCGCTTCATTGGAATCCATGATGTAGATCACCGAGACTGCCGCACCTGACGGACCTGCCAACGCGCAGCCGAACTCAACGGCTCGGATCGAGCGTTCGGTGTCGCTGATCGGGATCAGGATCCGCAATTCGTTTTCCGCAACCGGCGTGCGCCCCTCGCGGGAAACGACGATGGCGACCGTGCTGGCAAAGGCGGAAACAAGACGCGAAACGCGACGGGAAAAGCCTCCGCTTTCCGCGCTGACCGGGTCGACGCCCACAAAGAGCAGATCATGACCCTTCTCCGCGTTCTCCTTTAGCACCTCCGCGATATCCTCGCCGTCGCGATTGCGGGTGGTCACGTGAAGCCCGTCTGTCTTGGCGTTCTCCTCTTCGCTGTCCTTCGGTCGTGTCGCGCGCTCGCGCAGACGCGCCGCGTAGACCTCCGTCTTCTCGCGCAAGTCTGATGCCTTTGTCTCATCCGCACCGTCCTGGGAGCCCGGTTTTTCTTCCACGTCCTGCACGTTCAGGACGGTCAGCGGCATCCCTCGCGACTGCGCGAAATTGGCGGCCAGCCGCCCGGCCAGCTCGGCGCCTGTCGACAGATCGACGGCGAGGAGTGGGCGTTCGAACCTGTTCAGGAAGCTGGCGGCCTCGAAATCCTCCTTGAGGAGGCGGTTTTCCTCCTCCTCGCGCAGCGGCAGGCGGCGAAGCGCCCAGCGCAGCATCGACGGCATGGCCATCGTCGTGACCAGTGCCATCGCGACGATCGCGGAAAAGAGCTGTTCGTTGAGCACCCCGACGCTCAGGCCGATTGTTGCGATGATGACTTCGGTCGAGCCGCGTGCATTCATTCCGGAGCCGAGGGCGAGAGCCTCCGCCCGCGTCAGCCCGCTGAGCCGCGCGCCGACAAAGGCGCCGCCGAACTTGCCCACGCTGGCGACGACGATGAGACCCAGCGTCAGCAGGAGGGCATCCCGTTCGAAAAGAACGCCGATATCGGTCTTCAAGCCTGTCAGACCAAAGAAGACCGGCATGAAGAGCGCTGTCGTGAGGCCCCGCAATTGCGTGTCGATCTGCCGCGTTAGGATGGGCGACTCTCCGACGAGAATGCCTGCTACGAAGGCGCCGAGAACCGTGTGCACGCCAATCATGTCAGTCATCATCGCCATGGCACCCATGATGGCAATGATGGCGGAGAGCACGGGGAGATCGCTTTTGAAATTGTCATTCGTGATGCGAATGATCTCGAAGACCAGTCGGCGGCCGATGGTGAAGCTGACGACCATGAAGACGAGCGTGCCGAAAACACTTGTTCCGATCGAGGCAAGATCGACCGTGCCGGATTTCGCCAGGCTGAAGGTGAAGGCGATGACGACCCAGCCGATCGTGTCATCGATAATCGCGGAGGCGACGATCAATTGACCGATGTTGCGCCGCAGGAAGTCCATTTCCCGAACCACCGTTGCTACGATCTTCACGGAGGATATGGCGAGCGCCGTTCCCATGAAGAGCGATGTGACGATGCGCTGGTCCGGATTGGGAACGAGATGCTGCGGCATCAATTCGCCGAGAATGAAGCCGCAGGTGAAGGGGATGACAATGCCCGCAAGCGAAATGCTGGCCGCGGAACGGCGCAGCCGCATGGCCAGGCCAAGGTCAGTTTCCATGCCCGCCAGCAGCAGCAGGAAGAGAATGCCCAATTGGGCAACCGCCTCGGTCATGCTTTTCTGGGCATCCAGTTGTGGAAAGATGGCAGCTTCCACGCCGGGCGCAAAGTGACCGAGAACCGACGGCCCCAGCAGGATGCCGCCGATGATCTGCCCCATGATCGAGGGTTGACCGATGCGAACCATGAGTTCGCCGAAGAGTCGACCCACCACCACGAGTAGGACGATCTGGAACAGGAAGAGGGCTTCCGAGTGAGCCGCCGCACCATGCATGCAGGATTATCTCATAAGGCTGGAGAACCGGGGTCTTGACCCCGGGGCGTTTCAACGTGCTGAAACGCCCGATGACGGATAGGGAAGGGACGCAGCGCCGAGCGGCGCCACGTGGAAGCGCGCGTTATAACGAAGTTGTCAGCGCAGGCACGCATAGACGATGACGAGCAGGCCGAGACCCTGGATGACGGCCTGCGCCACCGAGAGCCATGTCAGCGCCCGTCCCGTATGCAACGGCAGCCCGCTTTCCAGCTCAGTTGCCGTTGCAGCCCAGTCCGGCTGCCACTCTGCGCGCGGTGCGGATCGGTCGTTCCTGTCCCAAAAGATGCGCATGGATCACTCCCCCTCAGATTGCGCGTCATCTGACCTTTTCCTGGAAACCTACGGCAGTGCGTGAATCATCGCCTGTCTGCGGCTTCTTCGGATCAATCCTGTTCGTCACGTCGATGGGCTTCATGTGTGTCATCAGGCTCGCGTCGAACGTATTGCAAGAACCGAGAATCCGCATTCCCGGTGTCTTCAACTTCCGGATTTCGATCGGCATGCTCTTTTCGCAATCCTGCGCGCGTTCATAAGTTGAAATCCGCACGGGTTCAGAGATGCAATGTGTCGAATTCACGGGGCATGCGACCAAAACCAGTATTGCTGCGAAGCTGCTCATGTCCGCCTCCAACGTCTGTGGAGGTTTAACGTTTAAGGCGGAAGTTTGTTCCGGATCTCAATGTTTCGAGGTCACCAGGCGGTGCACGAAATCCAGTTTTTCAATCACGCGTTCCGAAAAGACGAACGGATAGAGGTCCGGCTGGCCGAGGCTTCTGTTGATGGCATTGATGCCGATCGTCAATTCCACCCAGGCTGCAATGATGCGGTCCAGCGGCGTATCGGCGCCCGGCTCGAAATGCCAGTCCGGGTTTTCGCGCTGGACGTGGTAGGCATAGGCCGTTTCGAGTCCGTCGACGATATGGAGGTAATGCGCCCATGTCTCGGCGAAATCCTCCCACGGATGACTGGAGGCATAGGCGCTGACGAAGTTCTCCTGCCAGTCCGGCGGCGCGCCGTTGGCGTAATGGGCTTCCAGTGCTGCTCCGTAGTCGACCGTCTCGTCGCCGAACACGGTGCGTGCCGCCTCCAGCCTGTCTCCGTCGCGGATCAGCAGGTTCCAGTAATAGTGTCCGGACTCATGCCTGTAATGGCCGATCAACGTCCTCAACGCCTCGCCCATGGCTTCACGGGCGGCCTCGCGTTCGGCAGCACTGGCCTCGGCTATGTTGATCGTGATGAGCCCGTTCTCATGCCCGGTCATGACATGCCCGACATCCGGCGCATCGGCCAACAAGTCGAAGCCCAGTCCCTCTTCCGGGTTTTCCGCGCGGGTGACGATCGGAAGTCCCAGCTTCAGGATGCCGTAGAGAAAATGCCGCTTTGCGGCTTCGAGTTTCGTCCAGCGCGCCACATGGGCCTGATTGGAAAGATCCGGCACCATCTGGTTGAGCGAGCAGGCGAAACAGAAGCTTGGACCGTCCAGCGCGGGCGCCAGCCAGTTGCATCCGCAGGTGGATGCATTGGCGCAGACGACGAACCCTTCAGGGGGCGCGTCGCTGAAGGCGCGCATGCCGAGCGCGTCCTTGTCGAAGCCGAGCGAGAAGCCGCAGTTCAGGCAAAGCGCGTTGTCGAAGTGGATGATGGAATTGCAATTGTCACAGTTGAAGCGCTTCATGTCGCCCTATCTCGCCGTTGGGGTGCGTCTTGTCAGGTCTGAAAGTGAAAGGATTGCCGTGTTGGCGCCGGGCAGTCCACGTCATGCCCGGCTGTCGATCGGAAAGGTCAACTCGTAACTGATGCTGGCATCTTCCACCCGGTTGACCGCATGGCCTCCGAGCGCTGCCGGAACGATCCGCTGCAGGACCGTGCTGGCAAAATGCTGGCTCCAGTCTGACAACTGTATGTCGCCTCGCCGCAACTGTTCGCGCCACAGAAACCTGATCCTTTGTCCTTCCGCTGTATCGACGCGGCGGCAATCCACCTGAACGGCATTCTCTTTCGAGAGGATATCGCTGTTGGTCAGCGCATTGACGACCAGTTCGTGCAGAGCAAGCCCGAGATGTGTCGCTGCGTTGGGAGACAGGTTGATCTTATCCCCCGTCACCGTGATCGCGCCCGGATTGCGGCTGATGTAACGCTCGATCTGCGCCTTGGCGAGTTCCATGAAATCGGCGCCGCGCCAACTCGATGCGGTAACCAGGTCCTGCGACTGCGCCAGCGCGTAGAGCCGTCCCCGGAACTTGTCCAGAAAGTCATCAAGGCTACCGGTGAACCGTGCGGTGTGGGATGCGATCCCTTGCACGATGGCCAGAAGGTTCTTCGACCGGTGGCTGACTTCCAGGAGCAGGGAATGCAGCGTTTTGGCGCGCTGCCGTTCTTCCGTCCTGTCGGAGATCGACATGATGACGTAGTGGCCCTGTCCCGGTATATCCACCTTGCGGCTGCGGAATTCGTAGACGCTTTCATCCGCCACCGTGATTTCCAGGTCAACCTGATCGCCCGGATCGACGAGCCTTGCGCGAGACTCGATCAACCGTTGTGCGATGTCCTCTCCGAACAAGCTGTAATCCGTGGGCCGTTCGGAATTCTTGACCTGCCATCGGGACGGAAGGCTGGTGATGCAGATGCAGCGACCGGTTTCGTCATAGAGGATGTAGCAGGCCCCCATGTCAACGAGCGCATGGATGAAGAAATCACGCCCGAGCGCGTCGATCTCTCCCGGTTCTACCCATGACAATCGTTTCACGATTCATTACCCCGATCCGGGTCGGGCGTGCGCTCTTACGCGCGCCCGACCGAAAGGTCTCTGGTTCTTATTATTCGGTCAGGGCCACCTCAGGCCGCCTCCCTCTGCCTTTCATTGAAAAACAGAGCCTGGCTGATCAAGGCCTTGACCATGTCGGGATTGAAGGGTTTCGTCACCAGGAAGGCAGGTTCGGGGCGCTCGCCCGTCAGCAGGCGCTCCGGGAAGGCGGTAATGAAGATCACAGGGATGCTGCTGTCGGTCTTCAAGATGTCGTTGACGGCGTCGATGCCGGAGCTTCCATCGGCAAGCTGAATGTCCGCAAGAACGAGCTTCGGCTTCGTCTCGCCGTAAAGCTTCACGGCCTCGCTGTGCGTGCGGGCAATCCCGGTGACCGTATGGCCGAGCTCTTCGACCATTTGCTCGATATCGAGAGCGATGAGAGGTTCGTCCTCGATGATCATGACATCGGTTACCACCTGCTGGGAAATCTGCTTGGAGGCATCGTCGATCAGGCGGCTGAATTCCGAGTCGCTGACACCCAGAACGTTTGCCGCAGCAACACTCGAGAAGCCCTCGAGCGCCACGAGCAGGAAGGCAATTCTCTCCCGCTTCGGCAGGTTCAGCAGGTTACTGGCTGCCCGCTTTTCCCAGGCGAAGGGTGTTTCGATCACCCGGGGCGTCACGTCGAGCCGGTCGAAGACATTGATGAAGAGCTTGAAGACGGCAATCTTGTCGTCCTCTTCTTTCGGCATGATCGAAATGTCAGCGATGAGCGACTCAAGCATCGCCGCGACATAGGCATCGCCGGACGTTTGCGAGCCGGTCACCGCGCGGGCAAAACGTCTCAGAAGGGGAAGGTGGACGGCGACACGGGCGGTCAGGGACATATAGTCACTCCATGGAGTCTAAACTGCTCTACCAGACTATAACGTACGCCATGCGCCTTGGTTCCGCCTCTGGCGAATTTTTTTTCTCGCACCAACAAACCCGCCCGTTTCGATCGGTTTGGAGGTCGCGGCGAGATGCTATCGCCGCGACTTCATCAACGCATAGGCGATGCCGGCCACGGACAGGATGGTAATCACGGGACTTGCCCTGACCAGACCGGGAAGCTCGGTCAGCGCGAGCACCGCTCCGCTACGACTACCCGAAGCAGCAAGGCGGCGACGCTCGGCCTCAAGTCTTTCCGCTTCCCAGATGCGCCGGGCCCTCCTGTTCAGGATCGTCACGATCGCCCAGGCAAGCAGCGCCAGCACGACAGCGGTAAACGTCATACACGCACTGGCAACCACCGGTCCCTGCTGCTCATAGACTGCGAACCACCCGGTGGCGAACAGGGATAGCAGGGCGATAAGGGCGAAAATTGCCATTACCGCCGCGCCCACCACACTTCGCTGCAAGCGCTCAGTGGATGGTTCCAGGCCGCGCGCGGCGGCCTGTGCGATCTGGCTGATCAAAAGCTCCACCATGCTCACCGCTTGGTCAGGATCGCGGCCAGGAAGCCGAGGCCGGCGGCAATGCCGATGGCGGTCAGGGGATGTTCGCGGATGCGCTGCTCGAGGTCGCCCTCTGCGGCAATCACGGTGTCCTTGGCTGCGGAAGCGATAGCGACTGAGCGGTCAGCCACGTCGTCCTTCATGCGGCGCGCCTCCTGGGTAAGGGTGTCCAGCGTGTTGCCGCCATAGCCCGACACGCTCTTCGCCAGCTCCGACAGCTGAATTGTGAGCTGTTCGACGCGGGCTTCCAAATCCCCGGCGTTTGCGCGTGCTTCCTTGCTTGCATCCTTCAGGATCGATGTCGCAGTTGCCATTCGAAAACTCCTTCTTGTTCGAGTGTCGGGTCAACAACGCGGCGAATGACAGAAAGTTCCGAAAGGAGCGAATGTTGGCCGTAGGTTTTTTTTGGCGGCAGCGGGAACTTCCGTCCGCGCCGTACGTTCTGTCGCCGACAATCGTACGCTGCGCGCTCCTAGGGCAGCTGGCGAGAAGACAGATGAAGGCGCTCAGAGCGCGTGTATGGAGTATCTTGACGAAGTTTTCAGCCCCGACATCGGCCGTCGCCCGTCCCAAGTCCCCTCATGACGGCCCAACTCTGCCGCGCCTCGACGAGGCGCGGCTTTTTCTGTTTTATCGTGTTCGCCACACTTCCGGCGCTGTCCTTCAGGTTCTTTCATGACTATCAACAAGCCGTTTGTTCGCAACTCGCTGATCATGTTGTTCTGTGGTTCAGCGCTTCTCGTTTCCGTGGTACTGTCGGCGATTGTCCTCATCGCGCAAACGAAAGAGACGTTTTCGCGTCTGGTGGCCGAGCGCACCGTGCGTTCTGCCGCTTCCGACCTGTTCAGCCTTCTCCAGGACGCGGAGACGGGGCAACGTGGCTACCTGCTGACTCTGGAACCCAATTTCCTGCAGCCCTACCAGACCGCAGTGCGCGAAATCGGCGGTGCGGAGGCACGTCTCACAACGGCCCTCTCCAAGCTGCCTTCAAACCCCCATGACACAAGCGAACTCTACCGGTTGATCGACGAAAAGCTTCGCGAACTCGGCTCCACGGTCGAACTCGCCAAAAATGGTGAGGTCGAGGAAGCCCGGCGTACCGTGAACGATGGCGTCGGCCAGAATTTGATGACCAATATCCGGGAACGGATGCAGACCATCATCAGTGCGTCCGACCTGTCGATCAGGTCCAATGTAGGCAAGCATGCGGAGACCTCGGACCGACTGCAATTCATCATCATCGCCGCTTTCGTCGCCATTCTTGTGGTACTGAGCGGTGCCATCTACATCATCATGCGCCATGTGCGCATGCTGACGGACGCGCGCCGCGAGGTGATGACCCTCAATCAGGAGCTGGAACAGCGGGTTGCGGAGCGCACCGAGGACGTCGTGCGCGCCAACCAGGAAATCCAGCGCTACGCCTATATCGTTACGCATGATCTGCGCGCGCCTCTCGTCAATATCATGGGCTTCGCGAGCGAACTTGAAATGTCGCTCAAGGATATCAGCGCCTATGTCCTGGCCGACGGCACGCCGCTTTCGCAGCAGGCGGTGCTGGCCGCGCGCACGGCTGTCGAGCAGGACATGCCCGAAGCGCTGGGTTTTATCCGTTCCTCGACCTCGCGCATGGATGGATTGATCAATGCCATCCTGAAGATTTCACGCGACGGGCGGCGTCAGCTGAAACCCGAAGCCATCGACATCAAGGACATCGCCGCCAGCTGTATCGCCAATCAGCAGCACCGCATCGACGAAATAGGGGGCGAGGTGGAGCTTGCCTTGTCCTCGCTGAGGCTCTTTAGCGACCGCATGTCGGTCGAGCAGATCCTTGCCAATCTCGTGGACAACGCCATCAAGTATCGCAGCACGGCGCGTCCGCTGAAAATCAGGATCGACGCCGCCCGGCGCGGACGCCTCGTCGACATCATCGTGCAGGACAATGGCCGCGGGATCGAGGCCGATGACCTGGAGCGCGTGTTCGAGCTTTTCCGTCGCGCGGGTCCGCAGGATCAGGTGGGCGAGGGGATCGGCCTGGCCCATGTCCGCTCTCTCGCACACAATCTGGGAGGCGACATCGACGTCCGTTCGGTTCCCGGCGAAGGTTCGTCCTTTATCCTGACCACGCCTTCCGATATCACACACGTTTTAAGGAGCCTCTCGGCATGAAAGCAAATGGCAGGGAAGTCACGATTGTCATGATCGAGGATGATGAGGGGCATGCGCGCCTCATCGAAAAGAACGTGCGGCGCGCCGGCGTCCACAACGAGATCGTTCCGTTTACAAATGGAACGTCAGCGCTGGAATATATTCTCGGCAAGGACATGAGCGGCACGGTTTCGGCTGATCGGTATCTTCTGATCCTTCTCGATCTCAACTTGCCTGACATGTCGGGCACGGAAATTCTCCAGCATATCAAGGAGAACCCGTTCACGAAGCGTTTGCCGGTGGTGATCCTCACGACGACCGACGACGTGCGCGAAATCCAGCGCTGCTACGATCTTGGCGCCAATGTCTATATCACCAAGCCCGTGGACTATGACGGTTTCGCCAATGCAATCCGCCAGCTCGGCCTGTTCTTTTCGGTCATCGAGGTTCCTTGAGCTTCAGATCGCCGCCTCCTTGAGGAACGCTATGAGCGCTGCCAGGGCGCGGCTCGGCGGTTGTCCGTTGGGCCAGACGAGATAGTAGCGTCCGCTCAGCGGCAGATAGGCAGGAAAGGCCGGGCGAAGCCGGCCTCGAGCGAATTCGGTCTCGGCCAGATATTCGGGCAAAAGCGCCACGCCAAAGCCGAGCGCTGCGGCTTCCGCCATGGTCGTGAACTGGTCGAACAGCATGCCGCGCAATCGATCCGCCTCGGCGCCTTGCGCGGAAAACCATTCCTCCCATGCCCCGGGCCGGCTTTCCAGGTGCAGGAGCGGCATCGAGAGCAGCTCCTCCGCCGTCCTCGGACCACCTTCAAGCAACTGCGGACTTGCCGCTGGAATGACCCGCTCGCGGGAAAGCTCCAGATAGTCTACCCCCTGCCAATCCTGCCCGCCATAGTGGATCGCCGCATCGAATTTTTCGCGCGCGAAGTCGAAGGGCGAGAGCCGGGTTGTCAGGTTGGCGGTCACGTCCGGAAAGCGAGCGGCGAATGTCTTGAGGCGTGGTGCAAGCCAGTGCATGCCGAAGGCGGGAAGCACCGCGAGATTGAGACTGCTGCGGGTGCCGCCGGCGCGGATCTTGAGGCTGGCGCGGGCGAGGTCATTGAGGCAGTCGCGCACGGAGCGGGCATAGTCGGCGCCGGATGGCGTCAGCGCCAGCCCCTTGCCGACCCGGCGCAGGAGCGTCACGCCGATCTGTTCTTCCAGAACCTTCAGCTGCCGGCTGACGGCCGAATGCGTGAGCGACAATTCTTCGGCCGCAGCGGTCGCCGAACCCAGCCGGTCGACGGCCTCCAGCGCCAGCAGGGAGCTGATCGAGGGGAGGAAGCGGCGCGGCGCAAGCATTGTGACTTTTTCTCCAGGCAATGTTCCAATTCTTCGCTCATTTCATAGAACGCTTCGCGCTATCCTGTCAAAAATGGAAAAACAGACGATCGGGGGAATGAGGCCTCATTGCCCGCCGGTTGCACATAATGGAGACAGCGGATGACGCATCAGGATATTCTCAAGGCTTGCGGTTTGACCTCGGCGGAACTCGCCGGCGGGACGCTCGCCGTTCGTTCGCCCATTGATGGGGCCGAGATCGCCCGCGTGCATGAGACGAGCGCCGCCGACATGAAGGACGTGATCGCCCGCTCGGTCGCCGCCTTCAAGGCCTGGCGCGACGTGCCGGCTCCGCGTCGTGGCGAACTGGTCCGTCTGCTCGGCGAAGAGCTGCGCGCCGCCAAGACCGAACTCGGCGCTCTCGTCACGCTTGAAGCTGGCAAGATCACCTCGGAAGGCCTTGGCGAGGTTCAGGAAATGATCGACATCTGCGATTTCGCGGTCGGTCTCTCCCGCCAGCTTTACGGTCTCACGATCGCGTCTGAACGTCCCGGCCACAAGATGACCGAGACCTGGCATCCAATGGGTCCCTGCGGCGTGATTTCTGCCTTCAACTTTCCCGTTGCCGTCTGGAGCTGGAATGCAGCCCTGGCGCTCGTCTGCGGCGATCCGGTAATCTGGAAGCCGTCCGAGAAGACGCCGCTGACGGCGATTGCCACGCACAAGATCATGATGCGCGCCATCGAGCGTTTCGGGGCGGATGCGCCGGAAGGCCTCTGCCAACTCGTCATCGGCGGCGCTGCCGTCGGCGAGGCGCTGGTCGCCTCGCGTGACGTGCCGATCATCTCGGCTACCGGTTCGACCCGCATGGGCCATATCGTCGGCCCGAAGGTCATGGCGCGCTTTGGGCGTCCGATCCTGGAACTCGGCGGCAACAATGCGATGATCGTTGCCCCTTCCGCCGATCTCGACATGGCCGTGCGCGCCATTGTCTTCTCGGCCGTCGGCACCGCCGGCCAGCGCTGCACGTCGCTGCGTCGTCTCATCGTGCACCGCTCGATCAAGGACGATCTCGTGGCGCGTCTCGCCAAGGCCTATTCGTCGCTCAAGATCGGCGACCCGCGCGAGGCCGGCGTTCTCATCGGCCCGCTGGTCGACAAGGGCGCGCTGGATGCGATGCAGACGGCGCTTGCCAATGCAAAGGCCGAAGGCGGCAAGGTACATGGCGGCGACGTCGTGATCTTGGGCGTTCCGGCTGGCGCCTATGCCGCGCCTGCGCTGGTCGAGATGACTTCGCAGTCGGCGACCGTGAAGACCGAAACCTTCGCGCCTATCCTCTACGTTCTGACCTATGACGAGCTGGATGAGGCGATTGCGCTGCAGAACGACGTGCCGCAGGGCCTGTCCTCCTGCATCTTCACGCTGAATATCCGCGAAGCCGAGACCTTCCTCTCTGCTTCCGGCTCCGATTGCGGCATCGCCAATGTCAATATCGGCCCCTCGGGCGCCGAAATCGGCGGGGCCTTTGGCGGCGAGAAGGAAACGGGCGGCGGCCGTGAGTCCGGTTCGGATGCCTGGAAGGGCTACATGCGCCGCCAGACTTCGACCATCAACTACTCCTCCAAACTGCCTCTGGCCCAGGGAGTGAAATTTGACATCTGACCGCGGTTCCAATCTGTGGCGGGCAAGCAGCCGGGAGACCTTCTCGGCCACGCCGCTCGATCGTGATCTCTCCGTCGATCTCCTGGTGATCGGCGGCGGCTTTACCGGTAATTCGGCGGCCCTCGAAGCCGCACGGCGCGGCGCTTCGGTTACACTGCTGGAGGCCGAAACCGTCGGCCACGGTGGCTCGGGCCGGAATGTCGGACTGGCCAATGCCGGCCTCTGGCTGCCGCCGGACGAGATCATTGCACAGATGGGAGAAGCGGACGGCACGCGTCTGATCCGCGACCTCGGCGAAGCGCCGGGCCGCGTCTACGGGCTCATCGAGCGCGAGGGAATTGACTGCGAGGCGACCCGCAAGGGCACGCTGCACCTCGCGCATTCCGAGGAGGGCTTCAAGGACCTGTCGGAGCGTTTCCGCCAGGGCAATCGCCACGGTGCGCCGTTGCAATTGCTCGATGCGGCCGAGGCGGCCAGGCGGACGGGGACGAATATCTATCACGGCGCGTTGTTCGATCCGCGCGCCGGCACAATTCAGCCGCTCGCTTATGCGCGCGGCCTTGCCCGCGCCGCGAAGGCTGCGGGTGCGGCGATCTTCGAGCGCTCGCCCGTCACCGCACTCAACCGCGCCGGCGACCGCTGGGTGGCGAGCTGCAATGGCCGCGTGGTGACGGCCAAGTCGCTGCTGATCGGCACCAATGCCTACCACCTCGGCATCGAGACGCCGTTCAAGCCGGAGTTCATTCCGGTCGGCTATTGCCAGTTTGCCACCGCCCCGATGCCGGCTGCCGCGCGCGAGAATATCCTGGCCGGCGGAGAAGGCTGCTGGGACACCGCGCTCGTCATGTCCTCCTTCCGCACCGATCATGCCGGCCGCATGATTGTCGGCGGTATGGGCGACAGCGAGGGGCTGGGTGCGCCTTTCCATACCGGCTGGGCGCGGCGCAAGCTGAAGGCGCTGTTCCCCGAGATCGGCGATCTGCCCTTCGAACATGCCTGGCGCGGCCGCATCGCCATGACCAGCGACCATGTTCCGAAGATCGTTGCCTTCGGCCCGAATGCCTATGCAAGCTTCGGCTATTCCGGTCGCGGGATTGGCCCGGGTACCGTGTTCGGGACTCAGTCGGCAATTGCGCTTCTCGAGGACAATCCGGATGCCCTGCCGGTCAAGCCGGTGCAAGGCCATAGCGAGCGCTTTGCCTCCGCGCGGGCGGCCTATTACGAATTCGGCGCGACGTTGACGCATGCACTACCGGTCCGCGCGGCGCAAAAGTGACAATCGGCGTCGTTCGTCAATGAAAACGAACTGTCAACGCCTAAAGCACTTGCAAAAGCCGCTTGGTCCGTCTTATCTTTGTTACGTTCTCAGGGCGGGGTGAAATTCCCCACCGGCGGTATCGGGAGAAATCCCGGAGCCCGCGAGCGCTTCCGTTACGCTTGTGACGGAAGGTCAGCAGATCCGGTGAGATGCCGGAGCCGACGGTATAGTCCGGATGGAAGAGAATCGCGCGGAAGCCTTTGGCTGCTCTCAGCCGAGGCGCGACCGTTGCTATTCGCCCAAGGGATATTCGTGCGCTCGCTTGAAAAAGTGGTCGTCTGATAATGCCGGTTTCGGCATAACCCTTGAAAGGCTTGGAAATGACTTTTGCAAAAATCGAAGACGCGGTATCGGCCATCGCACGCGGCGAGATGATCGTTGTCGTGGACGACCATGACCGTGAAAACGAAGGTGACATTCTCTTCGCGTCCGAACATGCGACGCCGGAAAAGATCGCCTTCATGATGAACCATGCTCGTGGCCTGATCTGCGTGCCGATGACCGGCGAACGCCTCGATGCGCTGGAACTGCCGCCGATGGTGCCGCGCAACACCGAATCGATGCAGACGGCCTTCACCGTGTCCGTCGATTACATTCCCGGCACCTCGACCGGCATTTCCGCCGCCGACCGCGCCGCGACCATCCAGGCGCTGGTGGACGAGACTGCCAAGCCCGACGACTTTGCCCGTCCCGGCCATATCTTCCCGCTCCGCGCCGTGCCGGAAGGCGTTCTGCGCCGTCCGGGTCACACCGAAGCTGCAATTGATCTCTGCAAGCTTG
The DNA here is from genome assembly GCA_900215285.1 of Ensifer adhaerens. NCBI lineage: Bacteria > Pseudomonadati > Pseudomonadota > Alphaproteobacteria > Hyphomicrobiales > Rhizobiaceae > Ensifer > Ensifer adhaerens. The sequence continues at coordinate 311,547 of OCMG01000002.1, read as the reverse complement.
CAGGCCTCAAGCCCTCTGGCGTCATCTGCGAAATCGCCAAGGATGACGGCACGATGGCCCGCCTGCCGGACCTCGAGATCTTCGCTGAGAAGCATGGCCTGAAGCTGATCGCCATCGAGGACCTCGTCGCCTATATCAAGACGAAGAACCTGATCGCCGCCTCCGCCAACGACGAAGACCTGCTCGAAGCCGTCTGATTTCAGGCCCAGCGAGGTGTTTGCCTCGCGCCTGATCGATGATTGTTACATCCGCGCCTCTCGCCAGCGAAAAACTGGTGCAGAGGCGCTGCCATGTTTGGGCTTTTACTCTGGTCCTTTGCCGCCGCTGCTGGCATCAATATTGCTTGATAGCCGAGCATGCGCCGGTCCCTTCGACCGGCGCGGAATGAGGATGAAAGCCAGTGAACGCCCCCGTTAAACTTCAGGACAAGCTTTTCAAGAATGCGCGGCTGCAGGACGGCACGCTCAGCGACATCGTCGTGCGCGATGGCCGCATCCAGTCGATCGTTCCGGCCGGCTCCGGGGCAGGGAGCGAGACCGTCGACCTTGCTGGCGCGCTTCTCGTTCCGAGCTTCGTGGAGGGACATATCCATCTCGATACGAGCTTCTGGGGCGACAAGTGGATCCCTTACAAGCCCTGCACCGACGGGTTCGACGTGCACGAGCGTGTGACCTTCCAGGCTGAGAACATGGCGCAGGCCGCGCCCATGGACGTGCGCGCCCGCAACCAGCTTGATCTCTGCATTTCCAACGGTTCGCTGCAGATGCGCAGCCATGTGATGGTGGATGGGTCTGTCGGCCTGAAGTCGCTGGAAACGATTTTGAAGGTGCGCGAGGACTATCGCGATCTCATCGATATCCAACTCGTCGCTTTCCCGCAGAGCGGCATCCTGAAAAGCCCCGGCACGCCGGACCTGATGGACGCTGCAATCGGTCTTGGCGCGAACCTCGTCGGCGGGCTTGATCCTCTTTCCTTTGATCGCGACATCAAGGGCCATCTCGACGTGGTCTTCGGCGTGGCGGAAAAGCGCGGCGTCGATGTCGATATCCATTTGCATGACGGTAGCCAGCTCGGCGCGATGACAATTGAAGAGATCTGCGCCCGCACGGTCGCTCTTGGCATGCAAGGGCATGTCGCGGTCAGTCATGCCTACGGATTGGGCGATCTGCCGCGCGATGCGGCGCTGAAGATCGCAGGACTGATTGCCCGCAGCGGCGTTTCGATCATGACCAACGCGCCCGGACATCACAATTTTCCGCCGGTGGCGCTGCTGCGCGGCGAGGGCGTCAATGTCTTCAGCGGCAGCGACAATATCCGCGACTCGTGGTGGCCGTTCGGCGATGGCGACATGCTGCGCCGGGCCGAGATCATCTCCTACCGCTCCGGCTTTTTCACAGATGGCGAGCTCGCATCCGCCTTCGATGTAGTCACGGCAGGCGGGGCGAAGGCGCTGAGGCTCGAGGGCTATGGCATCGCGATAGGCGCCAAGGCCGATTTCGTCGCACTCCCGGCCGCGCATGTGCCTGAGGCGGTGGTGGGCGTGCCGAAGCCACGGCGCGTCTTCAAGGGCGGACGCCTGATGGCGGAAAACGGCGCGGTGATCCGCTGATGCCGGCATTCTCAAGGCAGCCAGCCGGCGGAAATGCGCTCTCGGCAAAGGCGATGATCGCAACGCCGCACTGGCTGGCCAGTGAAGCGGGCGCGAAAGTGCTGGCCCGTGGCGGCAATGCGATCGAGGCGCTGGTGGCGGCCGGGGCGGCCCTTGCTGTGACCTATCCGCATTTCTGCGGTTTGGGCGGCGACGCCGTCTGGATGGTTTCGGATGCGAAGGGCGTGGCTCGCACGATCCTGGGCATTGGGCAGGCCGCTGCAAATGCGCGTCCGGAGGGCGCAATCCCGGTGCGCGGGCCGCAATCGACGCTGACGACGGCGGCGCTGGTCGACAGCTGGGACACGCTGCTGGCGTTTTCCAAGGCGGATTGGGGCGGGCGCGAAAGCCTCGGCGACCTGCTGGTCGATGCCATCGAGATCGCCGAGACGGGCTTCCCCGTCAGCCCGTCACAGCGCTTCTGGCATGATTTCCGGGCGAGAGAGATCGCGGACTGGCCTCGCTTCGCGCTGCTCTTCCAGCGCGATGGCCTGCAGCGCCAGCCGCAGCTTGCGGGAAGTCTCAAGACCATTGCCGAACGCGGGGCGCGGGATTTCTATGAGGGCGAGTTGGCGCAGAAGATCGCCAGAGGCTTGGCCGAAGCAGGCTCGCCGCTGACCGCCGCCGATCTGGCGGCGACACGCACCGAAATCGTCGAACCGCTCAAGCTTGCCTATCGCGATGTGGAACTTCTCGCGCCCCCGCCGCCGACGCAAGGGGTGACGACGCTGGGCATCATGGGCGTGTTGCGTTCCCTGCCTGTCAGCGAGACCGCCGCCTGCGACCCGCAGCATTATCACCTTCTCGTGGAGGCGGTGAAACAGGCGTTTCTGGACCGAGCGGGCATTGCCGATCCAGCCTTTGCGCCGAACATCGCAGATCGCCTGCTGGACGCGACGCGGCTCCGGGAAAAGGCGGAGGCGGTCGCGTCAGACAAGGCGCTATCCTGGCCGCATGTCTATCGCCACGGCGATACCTCGCTTCTAGCTGCGGTGGATAGTCAGGGCCGCGTCGCCTCGCTCTTGCAGAGCATCTATTTCGACTGGGGCAGCGGCGTTGTCGTCGGAGACACCGGCATCCTGTGGCAAAACCGCGGAGCAGCCTTCAGCACCGATCGGCAAAGCCCGAACTGCTATGCACCCGGCAAGAGGCCCTTCTATACGCTCAATCCCGGTCTTGCGCTGAAAGACGGGCGGCCGCATCTGGTCTATGGCACGCAGGGTGCGGATGGCCAGCCGCAGACGCTGGCGCTGATCCTGAGCCTGCTGCTCGACCACGGGCTCGACCCCGCCGCAGCCTTGGCCAAGCCCCGCTTTCTGCTGGGCAAGACCTTCTCCGACAGCCGCGACAGCCTCAAGATCGAGGAGAACGCGGGCGCGGATGTTCTGACCGGGCTTGCGGAACTGGGTCACGAGGTCTCCGCCATTCCGACGCTCAGCCCGCTCGGCGGGCAGGCAGGCATTATCCGTATCGGCGCAGACGGCACAATTGAAGGTGCGCATGACCCGCGCAGCGATGGAGGCGCGATCGGCCTATGAGCACGAACGGCACCGAACGTTTCGATCTCGTCATCCGCAATGTCCGAACGGAAGATGGCGGGCCGCTCGTCGACATCGGCGTTTCCGGCGGGCGTATCCGCAGGATAGCGGAGGGCATGCGCTGCGAGGCCGTGGAGACGCATGACGGGGAGGGTGCCTTCGCCTTTGCCGGTTTCGTGGATTGCCATATCCATCTGGACAAGGCCTGCATTCTCGATCGCTGCACGATCTGCGAGGGCACGCTGCCGGAGGCGGTGCTGCAGACAGCCCGCGCCAAAGCGGGCTTCGAGACGGAAGACGTTTATGCGCGCGCCGCCCGCGTGGTCGAGAAGGCCATCTCGCACGGTACGGTTCGCATGCGCACCTTCGTGGAGATCGATCCGCGCGCGGGCTTTCGCTCCTTCGAGGCAATCAAGCGCATCAAGGCGGACTATTCCTTCGCGATCGATATCGAGATTTGCGCCTTCGCACAGGAGGGGCTGACCAACGAGCCGGCGACCCTGCAGATGCTGGATGCGGCGCTCACCGATGGGGCCGATCTCGTCGGCGGCTGCCCCTATACAGATCCGGATCCGGAGCGGCATATCGAGACGATTTTCGAGCTCGCCGTGAAGCACGATGTCGCGGTCGATTTCCATCTCGATTTCGATCTCGACCCGCGCCACACCGATCTGCCGGAGGTGATCGAGGCGACGCTGCGCCATGGCTGGCAGGGGCGTGTGTCCGTCGGCCATGTCACCAACCTCTCGGCGATGTCACCGTCAAAGGTCGAGGCGATTGCCGGCAGGCTGGCGCGGGCGGGCATCGCTCTCACCGTCCTGCCATCCACCGATTTGTTCCTGAACGGGCGCGGCCGGGACAAGCTGGTGCCGCGCGGCGTGGCGCCTGCTCATCGTCTCGCGCGCCACGGCGTTGTGACGTCGATTGCGACCAACAATGTGATGAACCCGTTCACGCCCTTCGGCGATGCATCCCTGGTCCGCATGGCCAATCTCTACGCCAATGTCGCGCAGCTTTCGCGTGACGAGGATATCGGACAGGTCTTCGACATGGTGACGGCCAACGCGGCGCGGCAGCTGGGCGTAACCCACGGCCTCACGGAAGGCGCCCCCGCCACCATCGTTCTGCTGGAGGCGAGCGGAGCCAGGGCGGCGGTGCGCGAAGTGGCGCGGGTGCTCACCGGCTGGAAGGACGGCGTAAAGAGCTTCGACAATGGCCGGACGCAAATCTTTCGGCGTTTGCCGCGGGGATGAGGCCGGGCTGACCGGCTGTCAAATCAACCGGACACGCCGCGCGGCGACGACCCGGTAGAGCGGGTCGTGCCAGACGAGTTCCTCCTGCGAGGCGGAGAAGACGAGGCTGACGTCGTGCTCGTCGTTTGATGCGATGGCCGCCGCCCTGATCTCCAGCCAGTCGGGCGCCGGCGTCTCGCGCATGGCCTGAAGCGCCTCCGCACTCGGCAGAGCCGGAAAGCCGATCTTGGGAACGAGTGCGGCAATCACCTGCCAGAAGGCGCGGTAGAGCGGCAGGGGATCGTCGACATGCGGTGCGACGAGGCGCACCCAGTGCAGGCCGGTGACCGCATGCAGCGCGGAAAAATCCATCGTTGCGGCAAAGACGGCTAGCGCTGTTTGTGCCATGCGCTTCGGCGTTTCAGCGTCGATGCGCAGGCGGTCGATGACCGGCGCGAAATCGGGCAGGGCGCCGACTTCCCGGATATTGTGCCAGAGAAGATCGGTTTCGGGCTTGTAGGCATGCGCGCCGGCCACGCCGTCCATGGCGGCCAGCACGGCTGCGGGGTCGTCCGTTTCCGGCGCTGTCCCCGTCGGTCCCGGAAGGGGAAGATGGCAGGCGGCCCAGTAGCCCAGCGCCGTTCCGGCTTCCTTCGGATCGTTCTTCAGCACCGCATAGGCGAGCCGCATCAGCGGGTGCAGCGCGCTCCCGGCCACGCCCTGCGTCAACCGGGGCAGATAATGGCGGATCGCCGCATCGATGCCCAGGCGCTCGACTTCGCCGATGAAGAAGTGACGGTAGTCGGTTTCCCGCGTGCGGTCTCCCAGCGCCGCGTCCCAGTGCGCGGGATCGATGCGCGCGATCGGCGGCGGGGCGACCACCAGCTTGTTCGTTCTGCGATAGGTCGTGTACCACTCGTCCAGGCGCGCGGGGCTCGCACCCATGCGGTCGAGCGCGATGAGAACCATTGGAACATGGTTTGCCAGCAGATAGGGAAATTCCACGCTGTCGCGCCGCGCCTTTTCGAGAACGAAATCCAGCGACAGCACCGTTTCGGTTGTCATGATGACATTTCCTCCGTGTGTTCGAGGTCTTCCCCATGGCCGCGCGGATCGAAATGATGCTCCCGATAGGCGGCGAGGTCACTGAGAAAATCGTCCGCCGCCTCATGAAAAAGCGAGCCCGCCACCGCATCGACAATGCGCGGCAGTCCGTATTTCATGCCCGTGACGCCGTTGCTGATCGGCCCGAGGCTGGCGATGGCCGCGCAGTTGAACAGATGAACGCGCGACAGCCAGTCATGGGTCTCCGCATCCTTCGGCGTCAGTTCGAAGCCGCGGCCCAGATACGGGTGGGCGGCGATTTCTGCGGACCCTTCGCATTCTGGCGGCGTGAACCGGTCTCCCCAGAAGGCGACATGCGGGGCGATCGCCTTTAGCTCCGGACGTATCGTGAAATCGATCTTGTAACCGGTGCCGAGCAGGAGATGATCGGCCGTGATCCTGCCATCGTCGCTTTCGATCGAGATGCGGCCTTCCTGCAGCGACATCGAGCGCACCCTGTGGCCCAGCGCCATCCTGAAACGCGGGTTGGAGACGGCGCGGTCGAACTGGTCCTGTGTCGGCGGTATCTTGAAGGCATTATAGAGCCGGATATAGCGCCATTTGGTCAGGTCCGGCAGTTCGGGGAAATGCCCGAGGAAGCCGGGAAAGTTGGTCCAGGCCAGGACTTCCGTTCGCCCGAAATTGCGCGAACGGCCGATCATGGTGACACTTTTCGCACCCTTCTCCAGCGCAGTCACCGCCCAATCGAAACTGGAAGTCGCCGAGCCGAGAATGGCGACGTCGCGATCCTTCAGATGACTGTCGTCGGCGGTTTCGGCGCTGTGGGTCCAGGTGTCTTTCGGAAGCGCGCGGACCGCGTCCGGGATCAGCGGCGCGCCGCCGCCGTCGATGCCCGTTGCGAGGATCAGGCGGCGGCATTCGATCTGCCGGGCTTCGCCTTGCGTCTCAAGATCAAGCCGCAACCATCCGTCATCATATCCTATTCCGGTCAGGCTCGTTTCGTTATGCACATGCGGCTGCGTAATTATGCGATACCAGTCGAGATAGGCCATCCAGTCCTGCCGCGACATCTTGTCGAGGCTTTCATAGGCGTCCTTGCCGTAGACTGCCTCGAACCAGGCGCGCGGGGTCAGCGACGGCAGCCCGAAATCCGGGCCTGCGAGATATTTCGGCGAGCGCAGGGTCTTCATGCGCGCGCAGCCAATCCACGGGCCTTCGCGCCCTCTCTCGGCCTTGTCGATGACCAGCACGCCTTCAATGCCGCGCCGCTTGAGGCCGAAGGCGACGGCGAGCCCCGACATGCCTGCGCCGCAGATCACGACATTATAGCGCGTCGCGCCGGTAACGCCGGTTTGCGGTGCTTTCGCCCAGACGCGACCGAACGCTTCCGTCGTCTCCATCTCGGCAGCGAGCTGCGCCGCCAGCGCTTCCAGTCGCGATGCACTGCTGCCGATGTTCATGTTCGATCCTGACACTTTTTCCTAGAGCGCGGGCCCGCGTCACGTCCGATACGCGTGCGAACCGATTGAGCAGCAACAAGATTGCGCAAAAACGAGGCATTCTGCACAGTTACCAAGCAAATCGTGCGCGATATTGTTCAGTTTTGTTATATTCAGATCGTTCAGACTTTTTTGTCAAGTGTACTTGAGTGCGTTTTTGTTTGATGTATAGTGACGATCGATCATGAACAGGAGAAAAACGAATGACTTTCATGAAGGGGAATTTTCAGAAGTTTGCCACCGTCTGCGCAGTCGTGCTGATGACCGGGATGGCGCATGCGGCCGACAAGCCGCTTGAGGGCGTGACACTCAATCTTGCATCCATGAACGACCAGTTCTCGGCCGTGCTGGCGCAGATGGCGCCGAAGTTCAAGGAAGCGACCGGCGCCGAGCTCAAGGTCGACATCATGGACTACGGTTCGCTGCTGACCAAGACGACAGCCGATTTCGTCGGCCACACCGCCGGCTATGACCTCATTACAATGGACATCGTCTGGGCCGGCCAGTTCGCCGCCAACGGCTACACGGTCGACCTGACCGATCTCATGAAGCGCGACGCCAAGGATCTCGACACCGCCGACATCTATCCTAAGCTCATGGAAGCGCTCGGCAATTACAAGGGCAAGCAGGTGGCCTATCCCTTTGCCGGTTATGCCAACGTGCTCGCCTATCGCAAGGATCTCTACGATGCTGCGGGCCTGAAGGCCCCGGAAACCATGGAAGACCTCGTCGCTGCCGCCTACAAGCTGACCGATCCGGCCAAGAAGCAATACGGTTTCGTCGCCAACGGCCAGAAAGGCCCGGCGGTTGCCCAGGACTGGATGCAGTACAATGCCGAAATGGGCGGCTCCATCCTCGACAAGGACGGCAAGCCGGCGCTGAATTCCGAAGCAAACATCAAGAGCCTGACGGTCTATCGCGACCTGTTCAAGAAGGCAGCGCCTCCCGGTGCCGCCGATTATGACTGGGGCGGTCGCGAAGAGAGCTTCCGACAGGGCATCGCCGCCAACATGCAGACCTGGTCGGTCGGCGCGCCGGGCTATTATGACCCGAAGATTTCCAAGGTCGTCGGCAAGGTCGACATCGCGCTGGCCCCGCGCGGCAAGGGCCTGCCGAAGATCTACGGCATCGGCGGCTGGGGCATGGCGATCAACGCCGACGCCAAGGACAAGCAGAAGGAAGCCGCCTGGACCTTCATCAAGTGGGTGACGAGCCCCGCGATCCAGAAGGAAATGAACCTTGCCGGCGCCGGCAGCTACATCCGCAAGAGTACTGTGGCCGACAAGGATCTGAACGCGAAATATCCGTTCCTCCCGGTTCTGAACGAAGTCTTCGAGAACGGTGACGGCGACTACCGTCCGCGTATCCCGGAATATCCGGAAATCCAGGACATCCTCGGCACGGCGGTCAACTCCGTCCTTGTCGGTACGGCAGAGCCCAAGGCTGCACTGGATGCGGCGCAGGAAGCCGCGGCCAAGCTGTTCTAAGCCACACTCCCAAAGGCCCGTTTCATGGATATCGTGATGCGGGCCTTTTCATTTCGGGAGGGAGGCGTTCACGGCGTTGACGCGCCAGATTCCGTTTGCGCGCGGCGTCCTTTTCCTCTCTGATCGAAACGCGATGAACCGGCCGCATGGTGATGACGAATACCGCGATGAACCTGTCCAGCATAGCCGATGTCAGAGCGCCTGCGGGCCTCTCCTCCATTTCCTTCGCCACACGGCGGAAATTCTTCCTGTTTGCCATGGCGCTGCCGGCGGTGGCTTACGTGATCGCGCTCGGCGTCTTCCCGCTGGTCAAGGGCATCTGGTACAGCCTCTACGAATACAATCTGCTGAAACCGGCGCGCACGCATTTCGTCGGCCTGGAAAATTACGTCAACCTGCTCATGGACGCCGATTTTCGCGGCGCGATCGCCAATACGGTGATCTTCACCGTCTTTTCCGTCGGCATCGAGCTTGTCTTCGGTTTCATCATTGCGCTGGCGCTGTGGCGGGACGACAGGTTCAACCGCGTCTGCCTGACGCTGATCCTCATTCCCGTCACCATCACGCCGCTGGTCGTCGGCCTGATCTTCAAGGGACTGCTGCTCGCCGACTATGGCATGATCGGCTACTATCTTGCCGATTGGGGCATCACCGACCCGCGCGGCCTCTTCGCAACGCCCTCCACCGCGCTGGCCACGCTGATCTTCATCGATATCTGGGAATGGACGCCGCTGGTCGCGCTCATCCTGCTCGCCGGCCTCAAGGCGCTGCCGGGCGATCTGCTGGAGGCCGCCGCCGTTGATGGCGCGACGCCGTTGCGCACCTTCCGCTCGATCACGCTTCCCCTCATGCTCCCGGCGGTCATGCTGGCGCTGACGCTGCGCACCATCGACGCCTTCCGCGTCTTCGACAGCGTGTTCGTCACCACCGGCGGAGGGCCCGGCAATTCCACCAACACGCTGATGGTCTATGCCGTGAAGGAGGGATTGAGCTTCTTCAACATCGGCAAAGCCTCGGCGATCGCGAATATCGCGCTGCTCTGCGTCGCGGTCATCGCCGCCTGCTTCATTTTCATGATCCGCCATTTCGACAAGAAGGCGAACGGCCGATGACCACACGCTCGCTTGCCTTTGACACCGCCCGCCGCGGCTTCCTGCTGCTGACGCTCGCCTTCTTCCTGCTGCCCTTCCTGTGGCTGGCGATGACGGCCTACAAGCCGTCGAATGCCATCTTCTCCATCCCGCCGCATCTCTTCTTCACGCCGACGCTGGACCAGTTCCGCAATGCTCTCAAGATCTTCGATGTCGGCAGTCTGGTCACATCGAGCCTTCTGATCGCCGGCGGCTCCATGGTGCTCTCCCTCCTGCTCGGCGTGCCGGCCGGCTATGCGCTCGCCCGCTCCAGCCATCCCGCCGCCATGGGTGTGGCCTATTTCTTCATGACGATCCGCATGGTGCCGGCCGTCGCGGCGCTGATCCCGTTCTATCTGCTGATGCGCGATATTGGCCTGATCGGGAGCTGGATGAGCGTGGTGCTGATCAACTGCGTGCTCAACACGGCCTTTGTCAGCTGGATGATGTTCTCCTATTTCCGCGGCCTGCCGAAGGAGCTGGAAGAGGCGGCGCTGACCGATGGCTGCCACCAGTTCGGCGCGTTCTGGAAAGTGTCGCTGCCCGCCGTGCGCTCCGGCATCATCGCGTCTGCACTCTTCTGCGTGCTCTTCTCGTGGAACGACTTCCTCTTCGGCATGTTCCTGACGCGGCTCGATTCCAAGCCGATCTCGGTGGCGCTGCTCTCTGCCTATGGGACCAAGGACATCACCTGGGGGACGCTTGGGGCGCTCGCCCACTTCTCCACCGTGCCGATCGTGTTGATCGTTCTCGTGCTCAACCGCTATTTCGTGCAGGGGTTGACGAAGGGTATCAACTGATCGGGCGAACAACAGCAAAAAGGCGGCCCCGCGAGAGGCCGCCTTTTTGCGTTTTCTACAAAAGCGTTTTCAGGCCGCCGTCGAGGCCAGATAGTTCCGCCAGCCCGCATGCGCGGTGATGTCGGTCGCCCCCTCCAGCGCAACCGCTTCGCAGAGGAAGCCGGAGACCTGGCGGCCGTCCTGAAGCGTGATCTTGCCGATGCCGAGTGGTTGCGGGATCCGCTCGACGAAATCGGCAAAGCCGGCAAGCGGAAGCGACCAGATCTCGACCTCGATCCCCGAACCCTCGGCCTTCGGATCGCGCACAAGGCCGGGCTTGGGCGGAACCGTGCCGGCCAGCGCGTAGAGCCGGTAGTCGCCCGAGGTTCGGGTCTTGCCACGGAAGACGCCGCCGCGTTCGGTCAGTTCGTGGTTGAGCGGCATGCCGGAGAGATGTGCGCCGACAACGGCGATCTCCCGGTGATCGGTGGGAATGCCCTTCGGCGCGCCATAGGCCGGATAGGGATTGAAGTGCTTGGCAAGGCCCACGCCCACGCGGCGGTGGAACTCGGCCGCAATCGAGGCCGCCTTTGCCTCGTCCATGCCCGGAGCGAGGAAGGTCACGCCCGAGGGCAGGCCGTCCTCGCGGAATCCGTTCGGCACGGCCACGCCGCAGAGCCCCATGAGGTTGACGAAATTGGTGTAGATGCCGAGCCTGGCATTCAGCGCGATCGGGTCGGCAAGGATCTCGCTCTTGCGATAGATCGTGGGCGTGGTCGGCACCAGCAGAACGTCGATCTTGTCCCAGACGGGGCGCGTGGCGCATTTCAGTTCGGCGATCCGATGAATGGCGCGGAACGTGTCGAGCGAAGAATATTGCCCGCCGTTTTCGAGGATCTTCTTCGTGACAGGATGGATCGCGTCGCCATATTGGGCGAGCACCTTGTCGAGGCTCAGCGCGCGCTCGGAAATCCACGGCCCCTCATAGAGAATGCGCTGGGTTTCCTCGAAGGGGGTAAAGTCGACCTCGACCAGTTCGCCACCCATGCTGTCCAGCCGCTCCACGGCTTCCTGAAACAGGCGTTCGGCCTCCGCATCGCCGAAGAAGCGAAGGGCGGAACCCGCCGGGATGCCGAACCGGAACTTCGGCGGCGCTGGCGCAACGTCGA
>OCMG01000001.1 GCA_900215285.1 Ensifer adhaerens | reverse complement strand
TCGCAGCGATCAGCTTGCGCATGGGCGGAACGCAATAGGGCACGCCGTGCCAACTCGGATTTTCGGACGCCGCGCAGAGAAGAACCTCGCATCCCCACTCAGCACCTGCCGCTTCAGCCTTGCCGTTTACCAGCGAGAGCGCCGCGGTAGAGATCGCGACCGCGACGATGGAAACATTCCTGTGGGTTGTACTCATCATTCTTGACAGTCCATTCGCGAAACCGATAGACGGCCTTATATGCACATATATAAGTGTATTCAAGAGCAGATGAGAGTTCAACGCCGCCGTGGCCAGATCATTTTCGAAGAGCGTTTTTGCCGCGACCGCATTCGGTCTCTTGACCCTAGCGGCCCCTGCCCTCCCGCAGGAAAGCGCTTTTACGCCAAGCGTTTGTACGGACGGCGCCCTCCCCCGAGAACGTATCCGGGCGCTGATTGCTCAGGAAGCCGAGCGGCAAGGTGCTGATGTCAGGCTTGCTTTGGCCATTGCCCAACAGGAATCCGCCAACGGCGCCAACACGAATTCGCCCGCGGGTGCGAGGGGCATCATGCAATTGATGCCCGCAACTGCTGATCGATATGGCGTCAAAGACATCTGTGACCCGGAAGACAACATTCGTGGTGGGATCGCCTATATCAAAGACCTCACGCAACGCTTCCACGGCCAGATCATGCTGATTGCCGCCGCCTATAATGCCGGCGAAACCCGCGTGATCAGTGCCGGGGGCATTCCAGCAATCTCAGAAACGGTCAACTACACCGCTCTCGTCACCAATACCTATTTCGAATTCGGGTCCGTCGTCGATGCTGGCCGAAACCGTGGCGGACGGGCAGAAGTCAAAATCGCCCCTGCCGCCGCCCAGATCGTGACCGCCACGACGTTCCCAGACGCACCTATTCCCATCAACGCACCAGCTGAACCGGCGCCAGCAAAGACCGGGGCCAATAACTGGCTCGGCGGCTCGGTTCTCTATGTCCAGCAGTAAGGAGAGATATCCATGATGATGACCACCAGAAACCTCAGAATCAAAAGGGCGATTTTGCTCCGGAAGAGCTCTGCTGATTGCCACAGCTGTTGCTTGCCAATGTGGCCTTGCTCATGCAGCCGGCGATGTGTTTCAGCCGATCAACAATGTCTTCACGACGCTTCTTCAGTTCATGACGGGCACGTTTGCAACGACGGCCGCAACAATTGCCTGTGCTGCCGTCGGTTACATGGCGCTGACCAGCCGGATCCCTTGGGCCTGGTGCTTCTCCATCATTGTCGGCATCGCCTTTATTTTTGGAGGCGCACAGCTCGTGCAATCCATGTCGGCAGGGTTGAGCGGCTGATGGCCGAGATCTCGCAGCCCGTGGTCGCACCACTCGTCATTGGCCTGACACGCCCCCGCATGATGTGGGGCGTGCCGATCGGCCTCTTTGTGGGGGAGCTGATGCTGGTCGTGATGATCTTCCTCAACACGAAGAACCTGGGCGCTTTTCTGCTCTTACTGCCGTTCCATGCGATGGCCTTCATGATGACGATCCGCGACCCGCACATGGCGTCAATCTTCCGGGTGCGAATCGCAAAATGCCCGCTCACCCGGAACCGCCACTTCTGGGGCGGCAACTCCTATCAGCCTTGAGGATCCACGATGCAGCGCGCCGTTCGACAAGACATGCGATACGCTGGCCAGATTGGTAGCGAGAAGTCCGTGGGCAATCATGTGCCTTACACCCGTCACGTCGATGAGGCGACACTGCGTACTAAGGATGGAATGTTTCTGTCGATCATCAAGATCGACGGTTTCTGCCACCAGACCGCCGATCAGGGCGATATCGATATGGAGGCGGCAAGCCGCAATACGCTGCTGCGTGCTTTGGCCGATAGCCGCTTCGCCGTCTATTCTCACATCGTGCGCCGCCGCATCCCACCAAACATCGAAGGAGACTTCGACGTCGAGTTCTGCCGGCAATTGGATGAGCGTTACATGGAAAGCCTTGGGGCTGCGCGCATGTACAGCAACGCCCTCTATCTGACCGTGATCCGGCGTGGCTATCAGGGCAAGGTTGGTCTGGCGGATACGCTGTTTTCGAAGTTCCGCAAGGCGAGGGTATCTCAGAGAAAGCTTTGGAGCTGGAAGCACGCCAGGAGCTTCGCGATCATGTCGCCAATATCGTCAAAGGCTTTGATCGGTATGGTGCCCGTGTCCTCAAAACGGTCTCGCGCGGGGTCGGTGTTTTCTGAACCGATCGAGTTCCTGGCGCAACTCGTCAATGGTGGCGCGGCGGCCAAGATGCTGCTTCCTCGAATGCCACTCGACACCTATATCCCTCAGCGCCGGATTACCTTCGGTCGGCGCATGCTGGAACTGCGGGGCACAAACGACGCGGAATGCCGCTTCGGCGCCATGCTGTCGATCCGCGAATATACGCCCTATACGGCCGCCGGCATGCTCGATGGTCTCTTGAAGGTCCCTGGCGAGTTTATCCTCAGTCAAAGCTTTGCCCTCCAGGACCGCGCGCCGATCCTATCGGAAATGGATCGTGTCGAACGTCAAATCAGCGTGTCCGACGAGCGCGGTACGAGCCTGGAAGCCGCCATCAACACGGCCAAGGATGAATTGGTTAATGGTCGGGCCGTCATGGGTTATCATCATCTGAACCGTCATGGCGCTTGGCAAACTCCTTCAAGGAGACAGAAGCCTGCACGCAGGCCGTGACCAAGGAGCTTCAGGACAGCGGCCTTGTCGTCGTGCGCGAAGATCTAAATGCGGAACCAGCCTTCTGGGCTCAGCTTCCTGGAAACTTCGCCTATATCGCCCGACGTGCCCTCATCTCATCGCGCAATTTCTGCGGCATGGCTTCGTTTCACAATTTCGCGCTCGGAAAGCCAAACGGAAATCGATGGGGTGCGGCGATTTCGCTGCTTCAGACCACCTCCCTGACCCCTTACTACTTCAACTTCCATAAGGGCGAAGTCGGCAATTTCATTGTCACGGGCCCGACCGGGTCAGGCAAGACGGCAGGTCTGCTCTTCCTCTTCGCGCAAGCCATGCGGGTCCGCCCCAGCCGCGCTTCGCCATTTTCGATAAAGATCGCGGCGCGGAGATTTTTCGTGCGCGCTGCGGCGGGCAATATGAAGTGCTGCGACCAGGTGTTGCGACTGGCTTCAACCCGCTCCAGCTAGAGGACACACCGGAGGCGCGGGCATTCCTCTTTGAGCTTCTGGGCTTTCTCGTCCGGCCACGAACGGTGGGCGACAAGCTGGGTGCCGAACAGGAGAAAATCCTCGCCGCCTCGGTCGATCGTATTTTCAGCGTTCCTGTCCGCGAGCGGCGGTTTCGCCGATGTGATCCAACTACTCCGGGGTGCTGAAATCGCCGGCCATGATGACCTCGCAAGCCGGTTCGAGGTCTGGTGCGACGCCCATGGCTGGCTCTTCGATAATGACGAGGATCTTTGGGATAGCGCCCGTGGCATCTTCGGCTTCGACCTCACGTCGATCCTTGATGACCCCGATATACGCACGGCGGCGCTTGCCTATATCTTCTTCCGCATTGGAGGCATGCTCGATGGTATTCGCCCGATGATGATGTTCATCGACGAAGGCTGGAAAGTGCTTGGCGACGAAAAGGCCGGCGCATTCCTCAATGACCAGCTCAAGACGATCCGCAAGAAGAACGGCATTATCGGCCTCGGCACGCAGTCACCCCGCGATGTCGTGACGGCGAAGATTGCCCATACGCTGCTGGAACAGAGCCCCACCAATATTTTCTTCCCAAACCCGAAGGCCGATCGCGAAAGCTATGTCGAGCGCTTCGGGCTTTCCGAAACCGAGTTCGACTGGATCAAGTCAACCTCCTCGAACAGCCGGCAGTTCCTCGTCAAGCATGACCACGACAGCGTAATCGCGAAGCTCGATCTGTCTTCCATGCCGGACCTCATCAAGGTTCTGTCGGGTCGCTCGGAAACCGTGGCCGAATGCGAGCGCCTTCGCGCCATCTATGGCGAAGAGCCCGCCAACTGGCTCCCCTTCTTCTGTGGCTGGAAAATGGAGGCAGACCCATGCCGACCAAAGTGATGATGCCTCTGGCTCTCCTTCTCGGAACTGTCATAGTAGTCGCTCCCGCCGCTGCTCAGGTTCCTGTCAACGATGCTGCGCGCACCGATACGGAAACCCGGACGCGCGTTTGCATGACCCGTGCGCGGACCTTCAAGCAAGCGAGCGTCTCTCCGTCGCGTGGCGTGACGGTTTCGGTGACCAGCAGCCATGACACAGCCGGAATAGCGGTTGTTTCAGGTCAGAGCGTTTTCGGAGCGACATTCAGCGGCACGACGATTGCGGGAAGCGAGTTTCAGGTCATTGCGGCCGTCGTAGGTAGTATCGCAGCGATCAAGACCGACAATGTGGGTCAGGTGCTCAATTCTCTTGCGGCCGTCGCCTCCCGCCATCGCTGCAAACCAGTCTGCGCTGAAGGCGCAATCAACAACCATCGGCGCCTCCTCCACCCAGCAGGGCGCATTCGACCAGAACACGGTCACGCGACTGTCGGCAGCACAGGTTTGGAACCAGGCCATCGAAGCCGTGAACACCAGAAACACCATGCGCAATCAGAAACTGCTCGATCAGGCCGCAGGCGAAAGCGCGTTTTCCGACTTCATGCGCGGCAAGAACTGAACCTAAAGGCAAAACAATGCATGCTATGAATATCCTCCCTCGCCTGACGGCCGCCTTCCTGTTTGCGTCGTCTGCGGCTCAAGCACAGGTGCCGGTCATCGACGAAGCCACCCTGTCGCAGGCGAAAGAGACGGCGAGCAACACGGCTCAGATCATGAGCTCGAACAGCGATATCCTGCAAACCGTCAACAAGACGCTAGCCGCCGTGACCGGCAATCGTTCGACCGCCGAGATTGCCAGCACCGCACTCGGTTCCAGCTTTTCGCTCGGCAATGCGCCGGACTTTTCGACCCTGCTCAATGGCCAGATGGTCTGGGGCAATCTCGGACAGTTCGGCAACAATGCCGCCGCCATCCTGAACGGTCTCAATCTCGTGAGAACGATCTCTGGCGCAACCTCAAGCTCGGACTATACGCGCGCGGATAAATCGTATCAGCAGCTCATCAACACGGCGACAGCTTTGACCGCAACTGTCTCTGGAACGCAGGCCGCTGTGCAACAGCGCAGTTCTGCATTCCAAGGTGTCCAGATGCAGATCGGGACAGCGCCCGACATCAAGGGGTCGATCGATCAGAACTCGCAGGTCCAGACGCAAACCGCACAGACCGTGAATGAGCTGGTCGGTGCCGTGAACGCGGGTAACGCCGCAATGAACACCGAACAGATGCGCCAGCTTGCCGCCGAGGCGGCGCTAGCTGAATTCATGAAGTGAGGCATTCGAATGTTGAAGCTGTTGACCGTCTTCTGTGTCTCACTGGCGCTGGCTGTGTTTTCCGGCTGCGCGGGCCATAAGGACCTGCGTGCGCCATGCGCTGCACCCGAGAGTGGGATGACCTCGCTCTTTTCCTCGTCCGCCTTCGCGTCCGACGTCTCTTGCGGACCGCTCGTCCGCCAGAGCGGCGTCAGCATGTTCTGAGGATCACCATGGACGAACTCGCGAACGCCTCCGGCCAGTTCATCATCGACATGCTTGCGAAAGTCGATGCGCTCGGATTGACCGCGGTTCAAGGCATCTATCAGCAGCTGGCCGCCTATCTCGGGCCACTCTTTATCTCGGCACTCACGCTCTACGTGATCTGGTGGGGCTATGAGATGCTCTTCGGGCGCGCGCCGATGACGGCTGGCGAATTCGTCTGGCGGTTTGGACGCGCTTTCATTTGCTACACTCTGATCGTCTCGTGGTCAGCCTATTCGCCGCTGATTGCCGAACCGCTACTCAAGGCGCCACAGGCTGTCGCGACCATAGTTTGTGAGGCTTCCGGTGGCGCTCAATGCGGCAATGACAGCGCCTCCATGGGCTCCGGCCTCAAGGACATATGGACCGCCGCCATGGCGGGGGCAAAGGCAATCGCAGCAAAAGGTGGTGTCACCGCACCCCAATTCTTCCTTGCCGCTCTCGTCGTGATGATCTTCGCGATCATCATCTGTGCAGTCGGAGCCGTCATCCTGATCATCGGCAAGATGACCATGTTCATCCTGCTTGCCATCGGCCCCATGATCCTATGTGCAGCCCTCTTCAATCTCACATCCGTCGTGGTCGATGGGTGGGTGCGGACACTTGCCGCCTACGCGCTCCTGCCCATCCTTGTCTATACAGTGCTCGGTCTCATGACGACGATCCTCGGCACCACGATCGAAGACATGAAAAGCGGATCGGCGGTGTTTTCTACACTGGGCGCTTTCTGTTTCATGTGCGCTGCAACGGCCTATCTGCTCAAGGAACTGGTCGGGCTCGCAGCTGGCATTGCTGGCGGCGCGCCGCGCGTCGACGCGACCGGGCAAAGCGCGTGGAGCGCCGCCCAACTCGCCGCTTTGGCCTCGGCGAAAGGGCTGCTTTGGACCGGCCGAAAGATCTACCAAAACCGACCGCAACGCCCATCGGCAACGATCGGCGATGGCGATGCCGCGGCCGCCCAAGTGCGCGCCGCAACGCTCAACAGCCGCAAATAATTCGAAGCTCAATATTCGAGGGAAGCTTTTCCATGACTGATATCAGCGGTGCGGAGACGCGCTCTCCCGCATCAACGGTGGTTGATGCCGATTATTACACCCAGGGCGAACGATGGGAGGCCTCCGTCTATCGCTGGACGGCTCTATCGCGCAACGTCTGGCGTGTCCTCGCCGTCGTCCTTGCTCTAGCGCTTCTCGCCGCACTCGGGCTGCTTTGGGCACTTCTGCCGCTCAAGAGCTTCGATGTCGTCGTGCTCGAAGTGGATAAGACAACCGGCTTTGTCGAGGCGAGCCGCCCATTGTCCGAAGCCGGCGATCTGACCCAGAACGAGGCCGTCACACGCGCTAACATTGTGCGCTTCATTCGCGCCCGTGAGACCTACGATCCGAAGGGCCTGCGCGACAATTACGACCTCGCCTCTCTCTATTCGACCAGCAAGGCCGCAGACAATCTCGCCTTCACCTTTTCCGGTGCCAACCCGCAAAACCCGGTCAAGATCTACGGGCCCGACAGCAACGTCACTGTCTCCGTGAAAAGCGTGATCTTCTTGAACGAGAAAACCGCCGCCGTCCGCTTTTCGACGACACGAACCAGTGCCAGCGGTCCCACCGTTACCGAACACTGGGTCGCCAACGTGCGCTTCCGCTACACGTCCGAACCGATGCGCAATGACTGGCGCTTCGACAATCCGCTCGGCTTCCAGGTCACCGAATACCGCCGCGATCAGGAAACGGTGACCAAGGAGGACGGCAAGTGAACGCGTTAATCCGTTCCCTCTTTCTCAGCGTGGTCCTCGCATCGGCGCTTGTGACAGCCGTCCATGCCGAAAGCACGCCGCGGGCAGTTCCGACCGACCAGCGGATCCGAACCGTCCCGTTCCAGAAGGACAATATCATCTATCTCGCCGGCATGATGGGCGTCTCGACCATGATCGTCTTCAACGAGGACGAAAAGATCGCGACCGTTGCCATGGGCGACAGTGTCGCCTGGCAGGCGGTGCCTGATCAGTCCAAGCAATTCCTCTTCATCAAGCCGCTTCAGCCCGACGCGCAGACCAACATGAATGTCGTGACCACCAAGCGGGTCTATAATTTTGTGCTGAATGGCGCCAAGCCGGGCAATACGAAACAGGCCGTGATGAAGCTCCGTTTCGCCTACCCGGAAGATATCGGTGATGCCAAGCTGCTGGCGCAGGCCAGACAGTATGCGGCCATGCCCAACGTCCGAGACGCTTTGGCAAATCCCGGCAGGCTCAACTACGACTATGGCTACAAGGGTGCCGTCGAAAACCGTCCGACCTCGATGTTCGATGACGGCAAGAAGACGTTTTTCCAGTTCTCAGGCGAAGTGCCCGCCTTCTTCGCCGTCAAATCGGATGGTTCGGAATCGCTCGTCAATTTTCGTCGCGAAGGCGATTACATCGTCGTCGACAAAGTCTCGCGCCAATGGACGCTTCGAAACGGCGATATCGCCACCTGCGTCTTCAACCTGAAACATGAAGCATCAAGCGCCAGCAAGATCGCTGACGCGACGCAGATGGTGGGAGCGCAAAATGACCATTGATTTCGAAGAGGAGTCAGGCATCACCGAGACGGTGGCGCGAACGCAATCGCCGAAGACCGGAAAGCTGATCCCGCTTTTGCTCGCCTCCGCGGCGCTGGCAGTTCTGGCCTATGCCGGCTACGTCTCTTTCGTGCAGCCGAAAGGCCACGAAAGGCAGGAACGCGAAGAGTTCAAGACCGCGAGCAAGTCGGTCAATCTCGATCTCGATCCAATGGCCCCACCAGAGCCACCGGACAACAAACTGGTCATCACGCCGCCAGCACCTGTTCAGCCGCCACCGCCTGTGGTCATTCAAGCTCCGCCAATGATCGACGAGGAAGCGGCACGCCGCGCCGCAGAGGAAGCCGCCCGGCGCAAGCGCGAAGAGGAACTGCGTCTGGCCCGGCTGCAATCCAATATGATTGTTGTCGATCAAGGCGCCATGAGTTCGGCCGCTTCGAACATGGCAGGCTCCGCCAATAGCCCTTCCACGCAAGCTATCGCTTCCGAGGACGATCCAAACCGCAAATTCGTGGCCTCGGTCTCGTCTCAGGATATCGAGACCGTCAAGGCGACGCGCAACGACCGGACCGATGCGCTGATTGCCCAGGGCACGCTTATCCGTGGTGTGCTTGAGACCGCAATCCAATCCGACCTTCCCGGAATGGTGCGCGCCGTAACCTCGACCGACGTCTATTCCTTCGATGGCAGGCGTATTCTGCTGCCAAAAGGAACGATGCTGGTTGGCGAATATCGAAGCGGCATTGCCCGCGGGCAAAGCAGGATCCTCATCGTCTGGACACGCGCGCTGCGCGCAGATGGCACCTCCGTTGCCCTCGGCTCCTACGGAACCGATGATCTCGGCCGCTCCGGCGTGACCGGTATGGTCGACAAGCATTATCTCGAACGGTTTGGAGCATCGGCGGTTCTCAGCATTGTCGGTGGCGTTTCGTCCTTCATTGCCGGGCTGAACGCGAATGGGACCAGCTCGACCGCGTCGTCATCTGGCACTAGCGCGCAGACGCTGGCACAGCAGACAATCTCGCAGACCATGGCCGACATGGCGAACACGGCGCTTGCGGATTCCATCAAGATCCCGCCGACGGTCCATGTCGATCAGGGAAGCCAGATCATGGTCTTCGTTCGACGTGATCTCGATTTTTCCTCGCTTTATCCCGATCCGGTCAAGGAAGCCGTCAATGAACTTCGTCGCCAACGTGCCGCCGGTCATTGACCGCTCCCTTTGGGACAGCTTGCCAGTCTACCTCCGTCAGGCTGCAACTCCGCTTCGAGCCTGGCTTGAAGACCCGGCCGTAATCGAGATCATGTGCAATCGCCCCGGAGAAATCTGGGTCGAGCGCATCGACCAGCCTCGCATGTTGCGTCATGCGGTGCCGGCACTTGACGCCCGCGCCATCCGGGGGCTCGCGCAACAGGTCGCTGGTACGACGCAACAGAGCGTGAATGAGGAAACGCCTCTGCTTTCGGCTGCCATGCCGAATGGTGAGAGGTTTCAGGGGGTGCTTTCGCCTGTTGCTGCCGCCGGTGGGGCGTTTGCGATCCGCAAACAGGTCATTCGCGACATGTCGATTGATGACTATGTGGCGCTCGGCGGCCTCGATCGCGTTCGTGTTTCCGGCCCAAAAATGCTCGACGTGGACATGAGCACAGTTGATCTCGACCTAGTCGAGGGTTTGCGAGATTCCTCTCCGCAAGGTCGAAGAGCTTGGTTGCGCTGCGCCGTCGAGAACCGGGTCACGATGCTGATCTCCGGTGGGACGTCGAGCGGCAAGACCACCTTCTTCAACGGGCTTCTGAAGGACGTTCCAGAATGGGAAAGGCTCGTCTCGATCGAAGACACACGCGAACTGAAGCCGCCACAGCCAAACTATCTGGCGCTGGTGGCATCAAAGGGCGGCCAGGGTCGCGCGAAAACCACGATCCAGGACTGTTTGGAGGCCGCACTGCGCCTGCGTCCGGATCGTATCTTCATGGGCGAAATCCGTGGTGCCGAAGCCTATTCCTTCCTTCAGGCCATCAACACCGGACATCCCGGCTCTATGTCGACGCTTCATGCCGACAATCCACATGGCGCCTATGAGCGCCTGGCCATGGCAACGATGCAGGCGGGTCTGGGACTCAGCAAGGCAGAACTTCTCGAGTTCGTTCGCTATATCGTTCCGGTCATTATTCAGATCAGCCGCGATCCAGTCACCATGAAGCGCGGCGTGCGCGAGATATATTTCAACCGGTGGAACGGATTGAAATGATCTCTATGCCGGCTCTCCACCCAGCTTTTCCTCGCTTACGCAGCGCTCTCGAGCGGAACGATCTGATCGATCGCGTCGTGGAATTTGCCTTCAGCAACCAGCAAATCATAGTTGGCTTGAAGATTGACCCAAAACTGCGGCGACGTGCCGAAATAGCGCGCAAGCCGCAACGCCGTATCCGCGGTTACGTCACGCTGCTCCCGCACGATCTTTTCCATGCGATCACGCGGAATGAGCAACGCCTTGGCAAGCGCTCCGGGTGTCAGGCCGTATTCGGGCAGGAAATCCTCCCGGAGAATTTCCCCAGGATGAACAGGTCTCGGCCGGTCATTGCTCATATCTCTCATCCCTCAATGATAATCGACGATCTCAACTTCGAAAGCGTCGCCGTCTTTCCACTCGAAACAAATGCGCCACTGTCCATTGATGCGAATGCTGTACTGCCCTTTTCGATCGCCCTGCAGCGCCTCAAGATTGTTGGACGGGGGAACACGCAGGTCATCCAACGTGGACGCTGCATCCAGTTGAGCCAGCCGGCGCTGCGCTCGCGAGACAATGTCGGCTGGAAATCCTTTGGGCGCTTTGCCCGCGCGCACAGCATCCAACCGCTTGTCTTTCGCCGTCTTGATCATGAATTAAATGTATCCTCAAAGGATACGCGCATCAATCCTCTGTATTCAAAAAAGATAAAAAACCAGCCTTTGCGGGACGCAGTATGAACCGGCTCGAGAAGATCGCCATCTCGACCCTCGGGCCCATCGCAGCAGTCTGCGGATCCTTCTACGCCTGGTCCCTCAATTACAGCGTGGCGTCCTGGGTCATCCTGAAGAATGCGACCATGTGGAAGAGCTTTTCCGGCGGAGAGATATTCATGCCGATCAGACAAGCCTCAGCCTATATCGACAACCCCTTGGTCATGCGGCTCGTGAGGGCCGCGACAACTGCAACACTCGTTGAAGGAGCTGTGGTCGCCGTCGCCATCGCAATCGCGATCATACGGCCATGGGAGGTTCGACCGCCGACGGACGGCTCACGGTTTGCCACACTCGATGATCTGAAGCGGGCGGGCCTCATCGACGGCCAGCCCGGAAGGTCAATCCTTCTCGGGACGTTTGGCAAGGGCCGCCAAGCCGTCGACGTCCGTTATAGCGGCGACAGCCACTTCTTCGTCAACGGACCGTCGCGCTCCGGCAAAGGCCGTGGCTTCGTGATGACGAACCTGCTTGAGTATGAGGGATCGGTCATCGTTCTCGACGTCAAGCTTGAGAACTATTTGAACACTGGCGCCGCTCGACTCGCCATGGGCCAAAAGTGCTTCGTATTCGCGCCGGGATCGGCAAAGTCACATCACTGGAATCCGTTGGATTACGCGCGCGGCTGGCCCGAGCGATCCACCGACCTCATTAATCTTGCAGCATCGCTTCTTCCCATCGGCGAGAAGGAGGATGGCTATTGGAAGCAAACAGCGCGCGGTCTTCTCGCCGGCGTCCTGGGCTATGTGATGGAAGCCCGATCCATGGAAGGCCGGCGTAATTTTCGCTCGGTGCTGCGGATGTTTTCGACAGGTCGGTCCTTCTCCGATGTGTTGAGCGAGATCATCGAAAATGAACCAGAGCTCAATGACTTTATCCTGGGGAGTTTTCGTCAGCATCTCGGCCGCGACGAGGAGCAACGCCCGAGTTTCGAAGGGCACATTGTCACCGCGCTTGCGCCATTCAATAATCTGCTGATCGCAGAGGCCTGTACATCGAGCGACTTCGATCTGCGGGACCTGCGTCGTACGCCATTTTCGCTCTTCATTGCAGCGCCGGTTTCAGACTTCGGCACGGTCGAACCCATCATTCGACTTTTGATCCAGCAGATTCACGACATCATGTTGCGTAGCCTTCCGGGCAAGGACGAACCGCACAAAATCCTGATGATGCTCGACGAATTCTACCAGTTCGAGCGTCTGCCCGAAATCGTCAAGCGCGCACCACTGGTCGCCGGATATGGGCTGACGATTGCGCTCGTGGCTCAGAACATCCCACAGATCGATGAACGATACGGGCAGAAGACGCGAGACGCGCTTCTGGGCAATATGGATATCAAGCTATGCATTGCCGTCGGCGATGATGCCACCGCCAGGATCGTTTCGGAGAACCTCGGCCGCAAATACGAGGAGCGCGAAGGCTGGGGAAGGCATTCGAGCCTCATGCTAGGCAAACAAGCGTCCTCCGGTCGGTTCGAGCTTGTGCCCCTCATGGACGCGGGCTCGGTCCAGCGCCTCGATAACACGAAGACCATCCTGCAGGTTCGAAGCGGCTATGGGGCAATCCTGAACAAGATGAACTTCTACACTGACGGTCGGTTTCTTCAGAGACGGCGGGAGGTCGAGGCCTATGCCCGACAACTCGTGATCCCGGAAATCGAAATCCGCCCGGAATGGCCGCTATTTGAAACGCGGGCAACCGCGGCCGCGGCTGGTGGAACTACTCCAAAAGAAGCAAGCTCTGCCAGGGTCTTAACAACAAGCAACGCGATGATCTCAGCATCCGATCGCGATTTTGAGGTTCTAGCAGCGTCCATGGCGGTGTTCTCGGACACGACCCGGTTCATGCACCAGTTTCGCAGCGCCATGAGTGCGACAGACGATCAGGCCATTGCCGATCTTCTGTTTCGTCTGCGGAGAGCCCCGAACACGCTCGGGCCCTTGCGCGGAACGTCGAGCCGGTTTGACCGCAGGGCGCGACGCGAACGCAAGGCGGCCTTGGATGCGGTATGGCAACTTCGCGAAGCTATCATTGCAGCGAGATGGGTGAAGATTGCCGAGGCGATGAATGCTGCGGCAGCCCAGGTGACCTGGTCGTTCGTCCAGGGATTTGCGCCGTCTTCTCAAGGCGTAGGCTTTCCTGCCGACGACGGCGCTTCAGCGGTCCTCGAACCCGATATCGACGAGGAAACGAACCAACTTGAGATTGGCCATGAGCAGCTTAGCGCCGCAGTAGAAGAGATCGCGGCGGTGCTCACATCTGAAGATCAGCAGCCGGTGACCGGCCATATCAATAAAACGAAGGCCATCGACGCAGCGGTGGAGCGCCTCAAACGCTCGACCGCGGCGGCCATGCTTGAGGATGACCAGCTTCCAGAAGCCATCGTCCCAGGTGACGGCGCAGCCCCTCCATCACACACGCACGATCTACCGCAGGGAACTTTGGAATTGCACTCATGAACAGAAACGACATATCGAACTACATCGCCTTCGACCCTGATGGACAAGGGCTTGAAGGAAACATCGCGTCCATCTCTTATGACGTCGATATCATCGGTCAGCGCTTTTTCAGTGACAATCCGAAAGCGCCTCAGTTCAGGCTTTATGCCAAATCGCCCCGCGGCAAGACCGTCGAAATCGGCGGCTTATGGCTGAAGGAGAACAAGACGAAAGATGGAACCTATTACCAAATGACGGTCGCAACAGGGTACGGAAAATTACACGCCAATCTCGGCCGCTTTCCGGGCCAAGATGAAACCAGCCTGATGGCCGTGATCCCTTGGGAGTGAAGAACGCGAGATGAAGAAAATGAACCGATTTATCATTACGCTCATGACCGCCGCTGCGCTGGAGGGTATGGTCACGCATTCTTGGTCGGCAGACCTTTTGTACGAAAGTGCATCATCGGACGGTAGCCAAAAACCTCACAACATCGCCATACCAGTCTCAGCCCGATATTGTGAAGATACGGCCTGTGAGCCCGTCACGCTGCGCATCTGGAGTGGCGACACCTTCATCATGGATCGCCTCGGTCAACACCACGAGGTCATCACCATCGCCAATATCCAGGCGCCCGTTGCTCACGCCAAATGCAATGCGGAAGCGCATGCAGCTCAATCGGCAAAACACCAACTGACGACCCTTCTTGAAAACCGAACCTTCGTTCTGGCGCGCGTGGCCGGGCGCAAGGATGCACGATCCATGGCGTTTGTGACTGTCGCTGGCCGAGACGTGGGCAAGATGATGATGGATCGCCAGCGTGCGCTGCCCTTTGAAACACCACCTCGGCCCTGGTGCTAGAGTGGGAGGTCTCAATGGTCCAGTTGAATAAAGGAGCCATCGTAACGCTTGCGATATGCGCTTTCATGACCGGTGGCATTGCGGGTTCGGCAATAACCTATATTGCCTTTCCGAAGATGGAACCGACGTTGTCGGATCTGGACTTGAAAGCGTTGCTCGAAAAACAACTTCACCTTCACGAAAAGGGTGAGGCTGACAAGGCCGCCAGCGATAAAGCGGTGAAGGATTTCATGAAATAGCAGCTGGGGTCTCGATCGACGCGGCCTCGCATTACATGGCGTGAATCTCGTCTGAGCGAAAAGCAACACGAGACAGAGAATTACTGCGCATAGATTGGCGAACTTGCCTCCCGATGGCTGTTCGCTTATATTTTGGCGTAAGGAGAAATCTAAGTCATGCGCGTCGAAAAACATCAGGAAATTGAGCGCTGGACCAAGCCCGAGAGGCCAGGGGACAAGCCGGAAGCAGGTTATGCTGAGTGGCTTGCTACGGAGATCGAAGAGGGTCAAGCCGAGCTCGATGAAGGCAAGGGCATTCCCGCAACTGAAGTCTGGAAGGCTCTCGGTCTCGAATGAAACTGCTGATTTCGCCCCGCGCCGCTAGAAGGCTGCGGGAAATTCAAGCACATATCGCTCTTGAAGCAAATCTGCACACAGCGCTAGCCGTCATTCTGCGAATACGGCAGAGCGTCGAGATGCTCGCTGACTTCCCCGAGATCGCACCGGAATGGGACGGTGGGCCAACACGAGCACTTGCAGTGTCCGGTTTGCCCTACCGCATTCATTACCGGCTAAGACCGGATGCCGTTGAAATCATCACAATCGCCCATACCAGCCGCAAGCCGTTGCGTTTTGTCTAGGCCTTCTTTGACAGGCGGCTGATTGAAACTCGCTCAATAGTCATTGGCGCTGCTTCGGCTTCTGCCGTTCTGCTTGTTTCTGCACCTTTTCATCCTTGTTTGCCTGCCGCTCTGCCAGTAGTGCCTCCTGAGCATCTCGTTCCCGCACAATTTCCTGTGACTGGTTGATGTCAGGAGACATCGGCTTGTCGACGCTCTGCTCTATAGAACGCTCAGCACGAACTGCCGCGGAGGCCTCGGACTTCGTGCGATAAGCGTGATCTTCACCACCGCCATCGAAGGGTCGTTCGTTCGTCGCCACTGAGGTGGCTGCTTGTCGAACTTCCCTTCGCGCTTCCGTCTCTGTGCGCTCGCGCACGACCGCGAGGCCAATCTCAATCTCGGCTTCCGTCTTACGCAAAGAAGGTCGGTCAGATGTGCCCTCATCAAAACCGATAGGCTTGCGTTCGCGCTCGACCTCCTTCTGTCTGCGTTCTTCGATCCTCTGGCGCGCCTCGGTCAGCTTCTCCTGAAGCTCGGGGTTTGTCAGCGTCAGACCGTTTTCAGCGGCAATCTCGACTGCCAGAGCCTTGTCGCGCTCCGTCCCGTTGACGGCAATCACGCCGTACTTAGCCTGCGCCTCTCTCATCGCTGCGAGCATGGCGTCGCGCTCTTGCTCCGCAGACCTGGCCTTCGTCCCGTCATTGATGGGTTTGGAAGGCAAGACCGCTTGATTAGCCGTGGGCTTCTCGGCAATGGTTTGAGGGTCGGATTGAACGTCTTGCTGTCTTTCGGCGAGGGTGCCGGCCACAATTCCAGCCTTCTCGCGGCGCGACGAGAACTGCTCGCGGGCGGCCTGAAGCGACGATTGCAGCTCCGGATTGGTGATCTGGAAGCCATGTTCTGCGGCAAGCTCTATCGCCAGCGCCTTGTAGCGATCCGTGCCATTGATGGTGAGAGAGCCCCACTTCGTGGAGGCGACCTGCATCGCTGCCAGGACCGTCTCCCGGTCATTCCAATTTGAGATTTCGACCTTGTCACCGTGGTCGGTGAAGGCCACGGAGCCTGAACCTCCGTCCGCCTTGCGATGGTTATAGCGCAGGAGCTCGCCGCGCTTCTCGGCAACGAAGTCCTGCAGATCGATCGGCTGGGGTGTCACGAACGTCTCGCCCGCGATCTTGCCGCGCTTCTTCTCGATGGCCTCCTGGGCGCCCAGCATGATGCGCTGGCTGTTCGTGACCTTGTCTCGAAGCGACTTGATCTGTTTGGCCCTCTCCTCAGGCAGGTTCAACACAATCTGATCAAGGTTGTCGTCCATCTCCTTGAAGCTGTCTCTCATGAGGCGGAGGTCGGCCATGTCATTGTCCTTCTGGTTCAAAGTCGATGTGATTGTGGAGCGGTGAGCACCGCTGGCGGCGGCAAGGGCTGCGCGCTCGCTGAAGCGGATGATGTCCGCCGGGGGAACTGCGCCGATGGTCTGAGCCTGGCTGGCGAGATCGCGGGGAACGACGAAGACGGTGTCAGGCTGCGATCGTGATGGATCGAGGCGATGAAGCTCGGAAGACGGAACATCAAGATAGCGTAGCATGCCGCCCTCTCGAAGGACCATCTGCGCAGCAGAAGCACGATCCAGCGTGAACAACGGCGCAGCTGACGAAGCAGACAAAGACTGGGCGCCGGAACGCTCGGCGCGATAAAGCCTGGTGTAGCCTGGCCGTTGCGGCGGCTCCGGGGTCAAGGTCGACGAGCTGGTCGTCCCCGACATGTCTGACCAGGACCGCGCCACATGTTCCGCACGGAGCCTGCCCTCTTTGCGCGTGGGGAGATGAACATCACCGTTTCGGACCGCTTCCACACGGCGACGAACCCTCTCGGTCGCCTCGCCCCGCTCGACACGACGGATATCCTTCATTGTGTAGCCGGGAGGATTGGCCCTCTCAAAGCGGCTCACCGCGTCCATCGGGATATCGCGCTGCCGGGCTTCCTCAGCCAGCGTTTCTCGCCAACGCTTGAAGTCCTGGATCTTCGGATGAAGCTTCTTGCCTGTCTCCGAACGCATCTTCACCACCGCATGCACATGCAAGTGGTCGCGATCCTCATGGAGCGCGAACACATAAGCGTGTCCTTCAAACTCCCGTGCCAGCATGGCCCGTGCTGCGGCGACGAACCCCTCCTTCGGCGTACCTGGCTTGGCACTCAGAACGATATGCGCAACGTCACGCCGCTCCTGCGAGCGAAGATCGCGTTTCCATGCGCGGGCTTCTTCAATTGCTGCCTTCGGTCCGGTCAAAACGACGTCGTCCGTAAAGCTTCCGGATCTTCCAAGGCGGCTTGATCTCAGATCATGCCTGCCACCCTTGCGGATCTGCCCAAGAAAGCGCGCGACGCCCTCGACACCATGGGCGAAGCCCTGAACTTCGATTTCTGCGTCGTCGCCAAAGACTGCATTGAACCGAGCCTCAAGCAGGGCCAGCGATTTGCGGTTGTCGAAGATCCGCGACGGTCTGATCTCGCCAGGCTGCTTGCGGGCAGCTGCGCTCATAACCAGCTCGATATGCCTTCGATCGCCCTCCACTTCGCTCCGCCATGCCATTCGATGCCCAGGAAGGGTCTGTTTCAGGAAAACAGAAAGGTCGTCATCGGCGCGAACCTGGAATACGGGGATGCTAAGAGATAGGCGCAGCACATCCTTGGAAGGTTGGCGCCCGTCGTCCTCGCTCCAGTCATCGGCAATCGCCTGCACCCAGGCATTCCCATCCTGTGTCAGGCCCGCCTCGTCTTCGACGGACACCTTGCCCGCCCTGCTCTGGTAGCTCAAAAGTGCCGTAATGCGGGAACGACCCGCGGCAAAGCTCACCAGCTTGACCACAGCAGGCTGCGATCCGGCTGCAATGGCAGCACGGACTTGCGGTCCCACCTGGATGATCATTTGCCGTGAGCCGGGTGCACCTACCGCCCCTGCTGGCGATGGGGCCGTGGCCGGACGCAAAGACGATGCCGACACTTCGGAGCGCCTCGCGCCGCCACTGCCTCCTCCGCCGCCACGGCGTTTGCGCCGCTCCTCCTCAAGAACGCCCTGTAGTGTTGATCCCGTAAGCGGCTTGCCACCGGTCCTTGGCTTGCCAGACCTCGCCGACTTGCCGGGTCGAGGCTTGGGCCCCGGTTTCTGCCTCGGTCTCAAACCGGGAGCATCAATCCCCACAGACGGCCTGAACATCGGCACGACCGAGATCCTGCGCTTCTCTTCGATCTCATCCAGCAGCGATAGGAAGCCATTGAGATCAAACATCGCGCGTCACCTCTTCCGATGCACGCGCCCTCCCCTTCCCGCACATGGCTTCAAGCATTACCATCTGCTCCAGCACGAGCCTCGCAAGCCGGTCAACGCCACCCTTCATCTCCGCATAAGCAGGAACCCGTCCAGCGTTCAGCGACCGCGCAATCTGGTTCAGGTTCACGCCCGCCTTGCGCAGCTGCATGACATTGGCGCGGATGCCCTTTGCCGCTTCCCCGTCAAAGGTCGGCCCAAAGCCGGAGGCTTGCCGCGCAAGCCGGCGCAAGGTCTCGCTTGTGGTCAACCGATGAGCGCGCGCAAACGATGTCAGTGCACTCCACTCCTCGTCCGACAGCCGCACATGGACCACCCGGCCGCGTCTGATCGACGAAGAGAGCTTCGGCCGTCCGCCTGCCATGGTCATCCTTTCGCGTCTTCATCTCATCGTTCCGGTCGCCCTTGCGACTGCCGGAACGATCCACCACCGCCCGCTTCGGGCACGGGCAGTTTTCGTATCACGAAGACTGCTATCCTGCCAGTCAGATAATTCGTTTTTATCGTTTATTTTCAGATACTTAATGTACTTCAAGCAGCATTTTACTTCGCGAAGTGACCCCGCTTAGCAAAGCCTTTCGCTTCACAAAGCTCACGACGGCCCGGCGAATTCGCTGCATGAAGGCGACGACTTCGCAAAGCGTTCTGCTTTGCGAAGTGCCCATGCTGAACGGACCACCGTCCTGCATGAAGCAAGTCACTTCGGGAAGCGGTACACTGCGCGGAGGGCCATCAGCGCCGAAGCAGAATGCTTCTCAAAGACCATCTTGTTGACAGGAAGTCGCTGTCGACGATTGAGGCTTCCCTCACCTCCATATGCACATATATATAGGCATAAAAGGAAGGGACCTCTGATGACCATCATCTCATTCGCAAACTCAAAGGGTGGAGCGGGGAAATCTACCCTCTGCCTTCTCATTGCTTCCGAGCTCGCGGACACGGGCACTAAGGTGCTGATCATCGACGCGGACGAACAACAGTCCTGTTCACAATGGGCTGACCGATGCCGAGCTGCCGGCACGCTACCGCCGGCCATCAGCGTCAGTCGAGCTTCAACGCCGGAAGAGTTGAAGGCGCTTCTCCAGGCAAGCCAAGCGGAGATTGTTCTCGTCGATGTCCAGGGTTCCATGAACAAGATGCTGATAGCCGCCATCGTTGCCAGCGACGTGACGATCGTTCCGTCGAAAGCCAATGTCATGGAAATGAACGAGACCGTAAAGCTGTTCGAATGGGCACAGGCCAATTTACGACGCGCACCGTTGAGATTGGTTCTAACCCGGGTTGATGGCATTGATGTCAACACCACCGCGTTCAAGGATGCCGTTCAACTTATCCGCCAAAACAATCTTCCGGCGTTCGGCACCTTCATTCGCTCGCGCAAAGTCTACGAGCAATTCTCAAACAATGCCGGATCGCTCGCGGCCATCGCTAGAGACCCTTCCAAGACTGAACAGGTCGAGAAAGCCCGCGCCAACATCGTAAGCCTGATCTCGGACATCAGTGAGTTGCTCAAGGCAGAGGGTCAAGCACGATGACGAAGGCACCGACGATCCCCAGGTCGAACCGCAATCTCGCTGACCTTGATGCACTCATCAACCAATCGATTGGAGCGGACATAGTTGATACCGCGCTTGTCAGGCCTCAAGCTGATACGGATGAGAACAACGGCGCCAAGGCACCACTTATTGCCTCACCGATTCCCGATGAGCCACCCTCCAACCCAGATCCAGGCGCAAAGTCGTCTTCGACCAAGCTAGAGCGGTTGCAGGTCAAAATCTCAGACGACGTGCTGCTCGCCATGAAGTTCGAAGCGCTCAGGCAGAAACGCTCACCGAGCGCCATCGTCGAATTGGCCTTGCGCCAGTATCTCAATCCCCGGACCGAAGCCTGAGACGGCGGACCAGTTTTCCCTCAAGGCCACGGAAAACCCTACAGTGCGATGAACAGCGCGGGTTTCCTCCGCCCTGCTTCGTTCGCTTATCGCTCACTCCGGCCGCGCGGCGGCTGGAATACCTTGATCAAAGAGATTCCGACAAGCAATCTCACCAGATTTTTCGTCATAGCGCGGTGCTGTTCGGCTTCGGCGCTTGTGCCGACAATACATCGCTAGCGGCATGACGAGCTGATAAGATGTTCATCAACCCGCCCTCGCCTTCTGCCCCACCTGCCCGCGCATCTGCGCCATCAGCATCGGCCCGAGCGAGAATTCGCCGCGTTCGGCCCGGCGCGTAAGGTCGCGCAGATACCCGCCCGCCGAGTTGATATGCCCGGCGCGTTCGAGGATGCAGGCGATCACGGTTGCGGCGTTTTCCGGTCCGAGAATGCCGCAGGCCTCCTCGTAGGCCGAGGGCGAGACGCCGAGCATCGAACGCACCACAACGGCAGCCGACATGAGGTCTCGCCAGCTGGTGACATGTCCGCCGGGACCGTAATCGGCAATCTCCGGGCAGGCTAACAGCACCATGCCGAGCGGGAAGGGTTTCAGGCCCGCGATGCGGTCGAGCGACTTGCGTTCTGGCGCTCCTTCCGCCGTTTGACCAGCGAGCGGCGCGGCGCGGAAAGCCTGCCCCGAGCCTATGTCCGCCGCGGCCGAGCCCAGAAGTTGGGCCGATCCCCCCTCCCCTGCCGCGGATTTCGCGCCGTTCGCATTCTCGGCGGAGGCAATTCTGGCAGCCTGACGGCTCTGGCGCGCGTTTTCAGCCGCGGCCCCCTCGTCCGGATCTGCACCAAGGGTGCCACCTGTCTGCCGTCCGCCGGCACCACCCCTTTCGCCGCCTTCAGCCACTCCCGTTACCTTTGCCCACCCCGATCGGTCTTCATCCCGATTTTGCCCCTGCGTCTTTTCAAAGCGCGGTTCAAGTTCAGAGATAGAGTCCGGATTTGAATTCTGTATATGCCGCTCGTCCTGATAGGCATTGCCGCTTTGATTTTGTGTTTTCAGCTGCATTTCCAGCTGGTTGACAATGTTTTCCCGCAGGAAGGTCATGGCATCGAGCGTTTCGGCCACCATCGCAGCGCTCGGTTTGCGCGGATAATCGGCGAGGATCGCACGATATTCGGCCTGAGCCGCATCCCAGTCGCCGCTCGCGCCCTCTTCGATCGCTGTCTCGATCAGTTTCATGACATCGCGCCGGCAGATGGTCAGCCGTTCCTTCAGGCGCTGCAGCGTGAGCCGCTCGGCCTCGACCTCGGCCGCCAGGCGCTCGATCTCGTCAGCACGGGCGAGAAGCGGCGCGAGCGAGAAGCCGAAGGCCTCGTCGATCTGCCCTTCCCGGTCACGGCGCACGAAGCGCTTGCCGTTGGCGCTGTCGCGACGGTTAAGCAGTCCCGCCTCGATCAGGCTCGCCAGATGCCGGCGGATCGTCTGCTCGGCCATGCCATGAGCGCGGAGCGACAATTGCGCGTTGGAGGGAAACACGATCATCGTGTCTTCGGCCGCCAGCTCGTTCTTTGGATAGAAGCTCAGGAGCGCGTTGAGGATCGCCAGCGCCCGGTCGGTGACGCCGAGCCGCTCTCGCGCTTCACACAGCGCCCGGTATAGCTTCCACTTGTCGGCGCGGGCGCCGTCTTCGATCTCCGCAGATGCCATCTGGTCTTTCAACATGGCATAAGTCAGCGGCCGCCGCCCGAAGGGCGTCGTCACATGGTCCAGCTGCATTGTCTTTCACCTTCAATCAGGCAAAAGAAACCTGCTCACCAAAACGGCGCCAAAGACTCTTGACAGTGATTCGGGGAAATGCGATTCTCTAGCTGCGAAACATACGAGAAGGGCTTCCACGACGGCGACGTTTGGGGGCCTTTTTCTTTTGCGGTTTCGGTCTCCTTAGTATGTTTAAATTGTCAACTGACAATCAAACTAATCGGCTGCTTCAGCAGCATTTTCTTTCTCAAACTGCTCGACAAGATCACTCATTCGAGTCTCAAGAAACTGTGCGAATTCTGCTGATGTGACGGTAATTTTTGCACCCTTAGCGGTTACCAGCACTGAACCAAGAACGATGCCCCTACGCGTGCGAATCTTGCCGCCATCGTTCTTCTTCGTCGCACTCTTGCCCTGAGCCTTTGCCCATAGGCGCGCGAACCGCTCATTTGTATCGATCGCTCCGAACTGAGTGTCTGCGATGACCGACGCGATCCTCGCTTTGGCCGTCTCATCTTTCAAGAGTTCAGCGAATGCCAACCACCTCGGACGTCCTATTTTCGAGGCGGGTCCGATAGCCAAAATAATTTCCGTCGGAATAGCATCAGCGACCTGCAAAAGACGGGAAGTCTCGGGCTTGTCTACCGAAAGCGTCTGCGCAATCCGCTCTCTATCGAAGCCGTGCTGTTCGAGCCTCTTTGCGAACAGCGCCCGCTCGATGAAGCTAAGGTCGATACGAGGACCGTTTTCCTGTCCTTGCGCGACGATAAGTTCCTCGTCGGTGAGTTGGCGTACTATTGCCTTGACCGGACGCTCTAAGATGGCGGCGGCGCGCAATCTCCGATGCCCATAAGCTGCCTGGTAACTATTCTCTTTCGATGGATGTGGACGCACCAAGATGGGAACTTGCTGGCCGCTTTGCCTCATCGACGCGATAAGCTCGTCCAAGGCAGCGTCGTTTTCAATCGGAATCCGGTCCTGGATGAACGAAGCCTCGACGAGCGCCGGGTTCAACTCGACGACCTTGTCGCCGGCGGCCAAAACCGAACGCAGTTCCTTCGCCGCGGCGGCTTCATCGCCCAGACGACCAAGGGAAAGATTCATTGCCCTAACGGCACCAGCCGGCTTATGCGCCGGCTGAGGCTGTACTACCGGTTTCGCTGGCTCAGTGCCGGCCGTGCTGACCATATTCTTCAGAATGTCGCGGCCCTTCATGCGCGCCCCCAGGAGCTTTTCAGCAGAGTTTCAATTTCCATGTTTACGCCATCCATTGCCTCAACGGCTCGATCATATGTCTGTCGGTTCATCGACTCGCGTGCAGCCTCGTAAATTGTCTGCTTCGATAAGCCGGCATCGGAAATTGCCGTCGACTTCACCATCATTGAGGTCAGGACGCGGTCTCCAAAAAGAGAGCGGAGGAAAGCGACGATCTGAGCCTGAGGGCCATCGTTTGGCTCGTACCGTGTGACCAGATACCGCATCCAGTCGTATTCAAGATTTCCACCTGCATCTTTAACTACAGACAGAAGGTCCGAAGTCATAGCTAGGAACTGGTTCATGGATGCTACATCAAGCATCTGCGGATGAACGGTAATGAGAACGGCGGTGGCGGCGCACAATGCCGACAGCGTAAGAAAGCCGAGCGTCGGCGGGCAGTCGATGACAACGACGTCATATCGATCAGATAGATCCGTAAGCGCATTACCGACACGCATAAAGAACATATCGGTCTCGGAGTTGTGCCGCTCTGCTAGAGCTCTGGGTGTGTCGTGTTCGAATTCGTGGAGTTCGAGATTGCCCGGAATTAGATCAAGGCCAGGGAAGTATGTTTCGCGGACCACCTCGGCGACTGGCCTGCGAAGCTCATCGTAGCGAATAGCGCCGAAGAGAGTTTCGTTTTCACCAACATCAAACTCCGGCTGATAGCCCAGCATCGCCGACATCGATGCTTGCGGGTCAAGATCTACTGCGAGGACACGATAACCCCGCAGCGCAAGATACTGGGCAAGATGCGTCGACGTGGTAGTCTTGCCCGAACCGCCCTTGAAATTGGTGACGGCGATGACCTGGAGATGGTCGGTCTCACGGCGCCCTGCCAGATAGGCAGACTTCGTCTTTCCAAGCAGCTGCCGAATTGCGTTGATTTCTGCCAATGAGAAGGTTCTTCGGCCACCGGATGTCTTCTCTGAACTCACAGACCCTTCTTGGGCTGCAAGATGGCGCACATAGCTGTCTGTCACGCCAAGCAGTTTGGCAGCCTCAGTGCTGCTAAAGCGGCGAAGCGCCTTTTGAGCGTCTGGAGAAAAAAGGCGAGCAGATAGCTCCTGTAGATTGCTGCTCAATTTTGCAGAATCATCGGCTATAGTTTTATCAATCGAAACGCGCTCGATCTTTTCGATTGTCGTGTCTTTTGCGCTCTTATTCGCCATTCACGGTAAACCCGATAATTCTCTCTATTTTGCGCAAATGATCTCATAGACCGCCTATGCGTCAAGCGATTTTTGGTTAATGCACATTAACCTTTGATACTTTACCGATAACCATTGTTTTCCAGTGACTTGGGAATCTTGTCAGCTGACAATAATTGACGCTGGCAGATGAGAATTATCATCCAACGAAGATTCTGACAGAGAATCGGGAGACTCGCTGTCACGCGACGGATCAATAAAGTGCCCCACAAATACTGGGAAATAGGGACTTCAACCGTGAATGTCGTGGGGCGAGGCAAACGCGGCCGCGCTCAGCATGCAGACGGATCGAAACAAACGTGAAGAGACCGCATTTTCCATTTTTTTCAGAGGACCTAACCGCCCCACTCCCCAGCTTACTGCAGCCCATGGCGCAGCTTGCGAGCCTTGGACTGAGCAAACAATGAAGAGTATAGGAGCAATCAGCATAGCGCCGGCTGCAAGCCGGGATTTCGGGAATTCTCGTCACGCCACGGACGGATAACGGCCAGCCGCAGGAGCCTCAGCATTGCGGCCCGAAGGGTGAGGCAGGACCGACTGGCCCCGTCCGAAGCGTTCCGCATAAGGCCGCACCGCAGCCGACGACAACAGCGATAATGATCCGGGCGGGCGGGGAGTTCGAGGGGCAGGGCTTCCGGGGAGCCCCTCGAAGGCGGCCGGGAGCCTCGTGAACCCCCGGCCTGAAGCTCTGCCGCATCTCCCGGCATCGCGTCACAACTCATCTGACAAACAACCTTCAGCGTCAAGACGCCAAGATCGTAAGACATCCGGGCGCGTCAACGCGCGCCCTTCAGCTTTGCCATTTCAGCGCCGAGGAGCCAAAGCGCCTTGTTCAGTTTGATATGCTGATCAATGCCCGTGACGGCGCGGGACTTGACGCGGCGTGGACGTCCAAACTCGTCCCGGGTGACCGCACGGATCCCGCCCTTGATGGCGTTTTCCTGCACGACGTTCCATGTAGTCCAGAGATCGGAACCAAGATCACCCGACCGGCGCGCTGACAAAAGCTGCTCAGGCTTGATCGGCGTTTTCGTCTCGCCGTCGCCGTCACCGAAACGTAGCACATGTGCGCTGCGCGCGAGGATATGTTGTTCCTCCTGGTTCAGCCGCAGCGAAGACCAGTCCTGTGGCGCGGACAGTGCGTGTTCAGCGCCCTTCAGGACGGTATAGGTCCCTTCAATCACCTTGGCCTGAACATCGCCAGAATGCCGAACCTTGATTTCCTCGATCTTACCGGTTTCGGCCACCAGCGAGTTCAGGCAGCGAATACGAAACAGGCCCGCCATCAGTTCGTAAGCGCTGGTGCCGTCATTGGCATTCTTGAGGAGGATTTCGCACACGGTGTCCCCGACATTGTAGACCTTGCCGTCATCAATGCGACGGAGGCGGATTAGGTGCTTGGTGAAGTCGGACTTGCCCTCGATGCGGCTCATCGACTGTTTCGCACCGACCGGCACGAAGCCTTCCTTTGTCAGCCCTCTCAGGATTTCGATGGTGGGGATCGGCTGAAAGCGTTCCGAACGGCTTTCATGGGCGACCGTTGCGAAAATCGACGGTGCAATGCGGCGCATTTCATCCTCGGTCATGGCGCGACCGGTGTCGAAGCGGGCAGTCTCAGTGTAGATGCTCATGATAGGGTCTCCAAGGTTTCCGATGTCCTTGAGAGCAAGCCCCGCCCGTGGGCGAAGCCTTCACCCACCGTTTCGGTGGATGTGCCCTCACATCCAACCGAACGAAGGGGGAGGGCGAAGCCCGCTCCCCGGTGCACTGGCGGACTAGTCATGGGTCTGTCGATGAGAAAACCGGAAGGTTCGGCGCGGATGCGCTGAAAGCCGGTTTTGTCACCGAGAGACAGGCAAAGCCTGCTTGCCCATTGGCGAGACCGGCGGAGCATCGTAGAGCGGCAAAAGAACAGGAGAGGAGAGCAGCAAGCAACAAGCGGCTGCACCTTATGAAACGAGATCGCCAGGCGGCGATCACCCTTCAAGCGCAGCCTCCGAACAAGCGATCGTCACCGGTATCGGCGGAGAAGGCCGCAGGCTGGCTTCGTGGCACAGACATCGTGCGCACCCGCCAAAGGTGATGTCAAAGAAGCGAACAGCGACGGATCACCAAATTGAATCCCTTCGATGGCATTGATTCAAAACTCTCATTGGACCCGGACATGGATCGCAGCAACAATTGCCGGCATGACGACACCCCCTTGTTCTTTCTATGCTGAACGGATTGACCCGAGCCGGAACATGGCCCGGTTCTACGCGCTTGAGATCGTGCAAGATCTGTTTGGTGCGATGTGGCTGGAGCGCCGCTGGGGCAGGATCGGCAGCACCGGTCAGAAGAAATCGGAGCTTCTGCAAGAAGAGGCCGATCTCTTGAAGCGAATGAATGCGCTCGCGCATCAGAAGCAAAGGCGCGGCTATCGCCGCAAATGATGACCGCCGGAACCGGCGGACCGCGTGGGCAACCGGACGCAAAAGGGCCCCCGGCCATTGAGGCCGGGGGCCTGGCGTGTCAGTTCCAGGCGATGACCGCCATCAGGCTTTCATCGTCCTGGCCAGGGTAGCGGCCGAGATTGGCGTTGAGCGCGCCGTGGCCGGTGTTGACCGTCAGGGTGAAGTAGTGACCACCGCTCTGGTTCTGCTTCTCCCAGACCCCGCCGATTTCGACGCGGCGGCCGCGCGGCGTCTTGGCGAAGAGGCGATAGACCGGCGCCCTGGCGTTGGTGCTTTCGAAGGCTTCGCCGACGATGTCGATGTCGTAGGCCAGTGATGCGATGTTGCCCGAAAGGGTCTTGTCTTCGTTGAAGCGGATGAAGTTGACGAGATCGGTCATGGCAGTGTCTCCTTTGTTTGCGTTGCCGATGGTCACACAAGAGCGGCCGGAAGACGGGCGGACTGCACCCGAAGGGGCAAAGCAAAGCGGAGCGCCGCCGGCTGGGGCGAATTTGTTGCGCGAGGAATGGCTGAAGGCCTGGGGAAATTCGTCCCAGCCGGCGGTTGCTGGCCGCACGGCCGGCCGCAGTGACCCATCGACTGAGGCAACGCAAACAAGGAGATACGGGAAGACATGCGGTTTCGTCTAGTTCGCCTGAACGAGGACAATCCCAGCCCCGCTTCATCATCAAAGCTCTGACGGCCCTGGTCAGATGATCGTCGATGTGGAGAAGGCCCCACATCCCGGCGCTGGCGGCGGCGTCCCTCGGGTGAGACAGGGCAACCGTCATGCAAAGTCTCGAAGGTGAAGACCAGAACCCGTCGCGACCGTGCTCCTATCATCCTGCAGCAGACACCCGGCAACCAGACAGCCATGGCGATCATGACGCAACTCGGATGGCGGAAGGGGCTGTTGTCGCTTCACTGGCATGACGCATCAGCCCTCTGCGCAAAAGGCCGGGGAACCTTTGTGGATTCGACAGGCACAATGGGCGGGCAGGGGTGTGCGAGGGGAAGGGCCGAAGGGGGTTCCCCTCGCCCCAAGCGTTCTGTCAGACGTGGCAACGCAGACCACAAGCCTCGCTTATTGG
The DNA here is from genome assembly GCA_900215285.1 of Ensifer adhaerens. Taxonomy (NCBI): domain Bacteria; kingdom Pseudomonadati; phylum Pseudomonadota; class Alphaproteobacteria; order Hyphomicrobiales; family Rhizobiaceae; genus Ensifer; species Ensifer adhaerens. The sequence continues at coordinate 141,168 of OCMG01000001.1, read as the reverse complement.
ACTTCCTGAACCTTTGTTTGCGGTTATGTCGACGCAGACCGCACGCATAACCGCCAATGTCGTCTTCAACGTCGGGTTTCCGCAGTCGCTGAACGAGCGGTACAGCTGTTCGCCAGACAATCCAGTCTTACGCGCAATCTCAGCCATACCCTTCGCGCGAGCGACGACACCGAGAGCCTTAGCAATATAGGACACGTCGCCTGTCTCGAAGGCGTCCGCCATGAATGCGGCGATTTCCGCATCATCGACAAGCGCTGTGGCCGGATCGTAGGTCCTGAGCTTCTCGGTCATACTATTCACTCCATTCCTCGGCCTGTTTCTTGGCACCGGTGATTTCGCGGGCTTGTGATCCTTTTTCTCGCGCGCGCTCCGCTTACGGCAGCGGAACAGGTGGCCGGCCCGCACGCGAGCGTCGGCCCCGCGCCGCGCTCCCAGCTCGGGGTTTTCATCGAAGTCGGCGAGTTCCTATGCACAATGCAGATATTGTAGCTGGGTTCGCTGACGCGGTGCCCGACTAATAATGGGCAGACGCGGCACGGACGCATGTTCGACAATCTTAACGCGCAGCCGATTTCCCTCCGACGCGCCTCGGACTTTACCTGCGGAAAGTGGAGGCGAGCGCCGGCGGCTGAGCTGCGGCATCTCGCGAAACCGCTATTGTAGCACCTTAGAGAACCCGTTCGGATCGACGCTGTCAGGGTTGAAGAATCGCTTCCCGTCGAAATGATCCATGACGGGGGCGCTCGTAATAGGAATTTTCAGTCGCTTTGGACCTCATGCTCCAACTTCGCCTATCGTTCTACGCACGCCTGTCTAACGCAATTGAGGCTTGCATGGTTGCGTTTAAAGATGAGGGTCTGCTTAAACCCTTGGTTATGCGCTTAAACCCCTAATTTATATGGGAATTATGGAAGTCTTAAGCTGTTAGTGCGATGAATGCGAATTCATTGTAGCGGGTATATGTATGCTTGATGTTCTCTTGTGCATTACTGTTGGGCATGACCTCAAGCTCGTGGCTCTTGCTGCCACGATCTGCGCCTTCGGAAGCTGGCTTTCCTTCCGGCTTTTCGACCGCGGGCTGAAAGATCGGGGCCTGACCGCTCTTGGGTGGAATTTTCTCGCCGCCACGGCTGCCGGCTCTTCGGTATGGTCGACACATTTCATCGCCATCCTTGCCTTCAAGACGGGAGCGCCTGTCAGCTTCGACCCGGTCTTGACCATCGTGTCGCTGCTGATCGCGATTGCCGGTATCTTTGCCGGACTGTCTGCGACCACATTCGCTATCCCATTCAGCGCGACAGCCGGAGGCATTCTGGTCGGTCTTGGCGTCGCGTCGATGCATTACTTGGGCATGAGCGCCTTTCACATCGACGGCCTTGTCAATTGGGAGGGAACGTTTGTCATCGTTTCCGTTGTCCTCATCGTTGTCGCGTCGATCACTGCGCTGGAATTGATGAAGCAGAAGGAGATGAAGGCGCGCCCCGAGAAGGCAGCCGGGGTCTTTGCTGCCGGTATTGTCGCACTGCATTTTACGGGCATGACCGCCATGACGGTGACACCCCTCATATTGCGGGGGATGAGCGTTCAGCAGGGCTCCTATCTCGCCATGGCCATGGCAATCGCGCTCGCCTGTATCGTCATCGCGGGAACGGGACTGACATCCTTCATCATCGACCACCGCTTGCGCAGCGATTCCGATCGCAAGCTCTACCAGATGGCTCTCTACGATAGTCTGACCGGTCTACCGAACCGGCAGAACTTCAGCGACAAGCTTGTTACCGCCATCGAACAGAGCAACGGGAGCGGTGAGGGTTTTGCCTTTATCGGCATGGATCTCGACCGCTTCAAGGAAATCAACGATCTCTGGGGGCATTCGGCAGGCGATATCGTTCTTGCCGAAGTCGGCGAGCGGCTTGCCACGCTTCGGTCGGAGCGCCTCTTCTTCGCACGGCTGGGCGGCGACGAGTTCGCGATGATCAGCCGGTGCAGCAACGAGAAACTCGTCTTCGAGGACATGATGCATGTCAAGAACGCGCTGGTCCGACCCATTGCGCTTGAAGATGGAACCGAGGTGAGCATCGGCGTCAGTCTCGGAGCGGCCTTCTACCCAGCCGACGCACCTGATGCGCAGGATCTGGTGAGCCGGGCCGATCTGGCCATGTATCGCGCCAAGGCAAGCCCCATCACCTCGATCTGCTTCTACGATTCCGGCATGGATGAAGTCGTGCGCCAGCGCAAGGCTCTCGCCGCCGATCTGCGCAACGCGCTCGCCAATGGCGAACTGGAACTTTACTATCAGGTGCAGAACGACGTCGATACAGAAGAGGTGACCGGGTACGAGGTCCTGTTGCGGTGGCGGCATCCCGCACGCGGGATGGTTTCGCCCGTGGACTTCATTCCGATTGCCGAAGAAAGCGGCCTGATCATGGAGATCGGTCGCTGGGTTCTGCAGAAGGCTTGCGAACAGGCCTCCACTTGGCCGAACGACCTGCGGATAGCGGTAAACCTTTCACCCATCCAGCTCAACGATCCGAAACTTCCCGGCCTTGTCCGCAAGACCCTGGAGCAGACCGGCCTTGCGCCGCACCGGCTTGAACTGGAACTGACGGAATCGTCCATCATCGACAACCGCGAACGCACGCTCGCGCTTCTGTCGCAGATCAAGGCCTTGGGCGTCACCATTGCGCTCGACGACTTCGGAACCGGCTATTCTTCGCTGGAAACGCTCAGAACCTTCCCATTCAACAAGATCAAGCTCGATCGCTCGTTCATGAACCAGATCGAGGACAGCCCGCAAGCCCGCGCCATCATCCGTGCCGTGCTCGCCATCGGCAAGAGCATGGATGTGCCGGTTCTAGCCGAAGGCGTGGAAACCCGTAGCCAGCTTGACATCCTGCGCCAGGAAGGATGCGACGCCATGCAGGGTTACCTTCTGGGCCGACCGGCTCCCCACGATGCCATCCTAGCAACATTTGCGTCGATGGATGAGATTGCAGATCAGAGCGCAGGTGTTCTGCAGGCAGCGATGAAAAGCGCTGCGAAGGCGCGCGAACACGATTTAATCGTTGCCGATTAGGTCCAACTTACACTGTTCCGATATCGGTCTTTGCAGAATCCGCGCCGACGGAGATGAGCGGTACGCCTGAGCTTTTTGACGCAGACATGGTAAAAGCAGTCACCGTCGGCTTCAATTCGATCATGCAGTAATGTAAACAAAAGCTACCTATTACGATCAAGATCCGAGGTCCGCGTTATCAGCGATGATGTCAGGTGCATCATCGAAGCCGGCGTTCTCATTTTCGTCAGAGCCGAGCCCGGCATCGCCACCGTCATCCTGCGCCGTCGTTGCAGAACGGAGCGGGGCGGGCAGCCATCCGGTTCCCTTGGTCTGTGCCTCCGCATAAGCAGCCGCTTCCGCCTTCTTCATACGGGCTATTCCGCTTGCAAAGTCGGGCCCCCTGATTTCGGTCAGCGCGACTTCGATGCCATCGCGGGTGAGGTGATTGAAATAGCTCTCCGCCGTCGCCTCGAAATACATCGTCATGTCGAGGTTGAGCGCCTGCGCCAAGGCATCGCCATGAGCGCGCTGCTTCTTGCGGAAATCATACTTGTCCTTTACCGCGTCAATCGCATGGGCTGCCGCAAAGGCCAGTAGTTCGACCAGTTCGTGCTGATCACGCTCAAGGCACCATTGGAAAATGTCGGCGGGATTGCCGGGGACCTGGTCGCCAAAACGCTCGGACAATTCCGCGAGCCCAGCAAGGCCGAGACTGTTTTGAGGGACCTTCATGCGCGCTGCCAGTGATTTGCTGGTCAGCACGATATCGAGGCAGGAGTGATCGCGAGAATGCGAAAGCACGGTCTGGAGAAGTAGGGTATGAACGACGCTCGCAAGTGCAACGTGATGATTGTTGGCCAATTCGAGCCGCATCGCCGCCGTGCGCTGCGCCGTCAGGTCTTCCACCAGAGTTGCGGAATGGGTGGGGGCGGGAACGGCCAGGGCATGAGCGTCATTCTGCGCGAGGAGGCCTGAGCGATCTAGCGCCGGCGCCTCTCCGGGATGCACATAGCCGCGATAGATTTTGGGCCCGCCGTTATGCTCCACTGAAACGATTGCACCCGCGCGGGCCAAATCGTCAGATGCATAGACTTCGCGTGCCAGATGGTTCCTGCGGTTGACGATTTCCGTCAGCTGAGCCTCAGCGCTCTCGTCGCCTTCACCGCTTTCGATCAAAGCTTCAAGCTGGTCGTGCTCGTCCTGCAGGCGCTCCAGCTCTGCCTCTTCGTTTTCCGTCTTCTCGAGCGGAGCGGGATAGACGCGACCGTAGCTGCGTAACTCTTGCCAGTCGATTTCCGGGCGGATTTCCACCCATAGCCATCCTTCGGTACGCAGATCCGCGGCGAGTGCTTCGAGCCTTTCAGATGCAAGGCGTTCCACGAGGGCAAGATCGAGCGCGTAGCCCTGGGCGCGCTCATCGAAGAGGTCGCGCTTCACCTCGCCACCGGCCTGTTCATAGACATCGAGGCCGCCGATCAAACGGATGCGCTTGTCAGTCGCTGCGATTGCATCTCGGCGCAGTGCGGCCTTGATGGTATGCGCGTAACGGTTCCAGGAAGGCAGGCTCTCCCAGACACGCACCTGTTCCTCGTGGTCGTCGCTGATGGTAAAGGCGGACAGTTGCTCGAAGCTCATTTCCTCAATTCGATAAAGGTCGAGAAGGGTGGGGGCGACACGGGCAAGCGCCAGCCTGCGTCTGACGATGGTGTCCGTTGTTCCAAACCGTGCAGCGATATCGGCAATAGAAACGCCTTCGTCAGCAAGCACCTTGAATGCTTCATACTGATCAGCCGGATGCATCTCTTCACGCATGAGGTTTTCGGCTAGGCTGATGCTGGTGGCATCGACGCCATCGCGCAATTTCACATCGACAGGAAAATCGAAGGCGATCTCACCCAACTCGGCCAGATACTCGAGGGCGAGGCGACGGCGCTCCCCTGCGATGACATAGTAGCGTCCGCGCGTCTCAGCCTTGCGCACCACGAGGTTTTGCAGAACGCGGTAGCCGTCTGCGCGAATATTCGCTGCCAGCGTCTCGATACTGTCGCTGCGATAGGTTTTGCGGACATTCTTCGGGTCGCGGTCGAGCTTGTCGAGACGGACAGTGATGATGTCGGACTGGGTCTTCTGGTTGGTCATGATAGGGTCTCCAGGGTTTCTAATGTCCTTGAGAGCAAGCCCCGCCGATGGGCGAAGCCTTCACCCACCGTTTCGGTGGATGTGCCCTCACATCCAACCGAACGAAGGGGGGAGGGCGACGCCCGCTCCCCGGTGCTATGGCGGACTGGTCATGGGTCTGTCTGTGAGAAAACCGGAAGGTTCGGCGCGGATGCGCTGAAAGCCGGTTTTGTCACAGACAGACAGGCAAAGCCTGCTTGCCCATTGCAGAGGCCGGCAGAGCATCGTAGAGCGGCCAGGAGAAGGAGAGATGAGCAGCAAGCGGGCAGCGGCTGCACTGTTGGGACGAGATCGCCCGGCGGCGATCACCGTTCAAGCGAAGCGTCCAGACAAGCGATCGTCACCGGTATCGGCGGAGACGGCCGCAGGCCGGCTTCAAGGCAAAGCCGTAGAGCGCGCTCGTCAACGGCGATGTGTCAAAAAGCACAAAAGTAGCAAAGGGCCGTCTTCTGATAACCGATCATCGGGCGAGATGGGGACAATTTAGGCACCAAGATGCCGGTCGAACTCGGATATCAGCGCCGCGTAATCATAAGGTTTCGCGAAAAACTTTACATCAGTTGGAAGCGCGTCAGAGCTGGGCAAGAAACGTCCTGAAGTGACGATAATCTTGATGGGAGGCCACCGACCTCGCACAAAATTGGCGAGCTTAGGCCCGTCCATAGATCCAGGCATGTCTATATCAGTGAAGACAAGTTGAATGTGCTGGTATCGCTCGAGTTTGGCAATCGCTTCATCGGCGCTACCGGCCTCAAACACTTCAAACCCTTGTTCCAGCAACTCGTCAACAATTGTAAGCCGAATGAGCACTTCGTCTTCGACAACGAGAACAGATCCCCGATGCGGTATCACGGGCCACCTCCTTGCTCGCTCGAGAACAACTGGCCCTGCTTCAAGCCGCAATTGCGCGTTCACGTGAGTAAACGTTGGTCCGATGGGAATTGTTCCGCTCAATTCGAAAATGTCTTTAACCGTAAACTCGATGACATCTATTTTGGATAGATCGACTAAAGATATCGTGCCGCGCAACTCGAGCTCCTCGGCTACGGTGTTGGAGATGGAGCACTATTGACCGTCCGCAAGGCTGAGGCGCTCAAATCGACTTCAGGCTCACGCGCTTTTCCAGTTTCTCCGCTTCTTCCTTGCGTTCGCTGTAGCGATCGGTGAGGTATGCCGAACTGTCGCGCGTCATCCACGTGAACTTCACGAGTTCCTCGCACACATCGACCACCCGGTCATAATAGGAAGACGGCTTCATCCGCCCGTTCTCGTCGAATTCCTGATAGGCCTTGGCGACCGAGCTCTGGTTCGGGATGGTGATCATCCGCATCCAGCGTCCGAGCAAACGCAGGGTGTTGACCGCGTTGAAGGATTGCGAGCCGCCGGACACCTGCATGACCGCAAGGGTTTTCCCCTGTGTCGGCCGGATCGCGCCGATGGACAGCGGAATCCAGTCGATCTGCGCCTTCATGATGCCTGTTATCGCACCGTGGCGTTCAGGACTGACCCAGACTTGCCCCTCCGACCATTCCGACAGCGCGCGCAATTCCTGCACCTTGGGATGGCTCACGGGGGCATCGTCCGGAAGCGGCAGGCCGGACGGATCGACGAACCGCACCTCGGCCCCGAAGTGCTCCAGCAGCCGACCCGCCTCCTGCGCGAGCAGGCGGCTATAGGACACGGCGCGCACCGATCCGTAGAGGATCAGGATGCGCGGCGGATGGGTCGAGAACGCAGGACGCAGAGCCTGAAGGTCGATCGCGTGGAGATGGCGCAAGTCGGCGGCGGCCAGGTTGTATTGGTCAGCCAACGCGCTTGCCCTCCGCATCGAGCACGGCCTCGCCGTCTTCCTTGACGAACGCGCTCTTGAAGGCATCGGCGGGCAGGATGTCGAGAACCACTTCGGACGGGCGACACAGCCGCGTTCCCATGGGTGTGATGACGAACGGGCGGTTGATGAGGATCGGGGTCTTCACCATCGCCTCAATCAACTGCTCATCGGTCAGAGACGGGTCGGCGAGGCCAAGTTCGGCATAAGGGGTGCCTTTCTCGCGGATGGCCTCGCGAACGCTGAGACCCGCTTCCGCAATCATCGCCTTCAGCCTGTCAGCGGATGGCGGGTTGGTCAGGTAGTCAATGACGGTCGGCTCGATGCCCGCATGGCGGATGAGCGCCAACGTGTTGCGCGACGTGCCGCAGGCCGGGTTATGGTAGATGGTAACGTTCATGTCAGGCGTTCCTTGAGCGGGTGGTGTTGCGGGCAACGGCGGGGGCGCTTTCGTACCAGCCCTTCGAGCGGTTCACGATCCAGACCACGGAGAGCATGACGGGCACCTCGATCAGCACCCCGACGACGGTTGCGAGCGCCGCACCTGAATTGAAGCCGAACAGCGAGATCGCGGCCGCCACAGCCAACTCGAAAAAGTTGGAGGCACCGATGAGCGCGGACGGGCCAGCGACGCAATGCTCTTCGCCAGAGAGGCGGTTCAGGAGGTAGGCGAGGCCGGAGTTGAAATAGACCTGGATCAGGATCGGCACGGCCAGCAGCGCAATGACGGCGGGCTGGGCAATGATCTGCTCGCCCTGAAAGCCGAACAGCATGACCAGCGTTGCGAGAAGCGCCACCAGAGACAGCGGCTGAAGCCGTGCCAGAAGCGCATCAAGGCGGGAGGTGGAGGCGTTGACGATGAGCGAACGGCGGATAACCTGCGACACGATCACCGGAATGACGATGTAGAGCACGACCGACAGGACCAGCGTGTCCCATGGCACCGTGATCGCCGACAGGCCGAGCAGCAGCGCCACGATGGGGGCGAAGGCCACCACCATGATCGCGTCGTTGAGAGCGACCTGCGACAGGGTGAAGTGCGGTTCTCCCTTGGTCAGGTTCGACCAGACGAACACCATGGCCGTGCAGGGCGCGGCCGCGAGGATGATCAGGCCCGCGATATAGCTGTCGATCTGCGTTTCCGGCAGGTAGGGCCTGAACAGCCAGCCGATGAACAGCCAGCCGAGCAAGGCCATGGAAAAGGGCTTCACCGCCCAGTTGACGAAGAGAGTGACCCCGATGCCCCGCCAATGCCGGCCGACCTCGGTCAGCGCGGCGAAGTCGATCTTCAGGAGCATCGGGATGATCATCAGCCATATGAGGACGGCGACCGGAATGTTGACCTTCGCCACTTCCAGAGCGCCCACGGCATGAAAGAAGGCCGGAAAGACATGGCCGAGCCCGATGCCGACGACAATGCACAGACCGACCCAGAGGGTGAGATAGCGTTCAAACGTAGACATTACGCCACCTTACCGTCGGAGGAGGTCGAGCCTTCCATGGCTCCGATCTGCTTCAGCTTGGCCTCCATCGCCAGTTTGTCGATGGAATCGAGCGGCAGGCTGAGGAAGGCCATGATGCGGTTCTTGAGGTAGCGGGCCGCATTGGAAAAGGCCCGCCGTTTCTCAAAGTCCGGACCGTCAACGGCGGCCGGATCCTCGACACCCCAATGCGCCGTCATCGGGTGTCCTATCCAGACCGGGCAGACCTCGCCGGCGGCATTGTCGCAGACCGTGAAGATGAAATCGAACGCAGGCGCGCCCTCGACGGCGAACTCGTCCCAGCTTTTCGAACGAAAACCTTCATGCGGATATCCAAGTGCAGCAAGCGTTTCGAGCGCCAGCGGATGGACTTCGCCTTTCGGATGGCTGCCAGCAGAGTAGGCCCTGAAGCGGCCGCCGCCTTCCTTGTTCAGGATGGATTCAGCGAGAATGGAACGAGCGGAATTGCCCGTGCAGAGGAACAGCACGTTGTAGACCTTGGTCATGGCGTGATCTTTCGTGAGGTCAGTTGGTTGTCAGGGCGGCCTCTTTGGGAGGGCAGCAGGGGGTTAGATCGGCAATCAGCGGCGCGCAGAGTCTGGCATTGCCGCCGCAGCAATCCTGCAGAAGGTAGAGGATCGTGCCGCGCAACCCTTCGAGGTTGGCGCGGTAGATGATGGAGCGGCTTTGCCGCTCACCCGCGACCAGCCCTGCGTTGGACAGGATCGTAAGATGAGCGGACATCGTGTTTTGCGGGACGCCGACCGCGCGGGCCAGGTCTCCGGCGGCAACACCGTCAGGCTCCCGTTCCACCAGCAGCCGGAACGTCTGCAGACGTGTCGGCTGTGCAAGTGCGGCAAGCGCCGCGATCGTTTGCGTCTCATCCATACATCCAGAGTAATGGATATATTGAGCTTGTCAAGCTGTGACTGAAGGATAGGCATCCCAAGTCGCGGAAACACGGCATTTTCTGCGCCTTTGAGGGCATTGACACGGAGCAAAATCATCTATTATCGTTTTTCGATAGCGATATTCGATAATAAGAAACCGAGGGACAATGAGTTTACATGGAACATCAAGATTTGCTCAGCGGCCTCATTCGGCTTCACGTCCTTCATCACGCGGTGGAGGGCGAAATCTACGGCCAATGGATGATCGAGGAACTAGCCCACCATGGCTACAAATTAAGTGCCGGAACGCTTTATCCGATGCTGCGCTCAATGGAAAAGAAGGGATATCTCGTTTCCGAAAGCCAACGCGCTGGGCGTTCGGTCCGGCACATCTATCGAGCCACGCCGTTGGGCCGCGAGGCTCTGGAAATCGCGCGCGGCAAGGTACGCGAGCTGATAGGCGAGATGATAGAGCATCACTGACCCAAATCGACAGCGCCTGGTGCGTTGACAACAATTACCCAGTCACGAGGTCCCGATGACAGCACATGAAAGTCCGGCGCAGGTCGGCCAGCAAACCAGCGGCTCCGTATTCGAGGTCTTCCGCGTCTTCCTCAAGCTCGGGCTGACGTCCTTTGGCGGCCCCATCGCCCATCTTGGCTATTTCCGTGACGAACTGGTCGTGCGCCGCCGATGGATTGATGAAGAAGGATATGCCGACCTCGTTGCCCTCTGCCAGTTCCTCCCAGGGCCCGCATCAAGTCAGGTGGGCTTCTCGTTGGGTGTGCTTCGCGGGAACGGTTTGCTTGGGGGGCTGGCTGCTTGGCTGGCCTTCACCTTGCCTTCTGCCGCAATCCTGATTGCCTTCGCGCTCGGCGCTGCTGCGTTTGCGGGAACTGCGGCCGAAGGTATTCTGCATGGCCTGAAACTGGTCGCCGTCGCGGTCGTGGCACAGGCAATCTGGGGGATGGCAAAAAACCTCACACCCGATAGGGAACGTGCCGGTATAGTCTTGGCGGCCATCGTCATCGTCGTCTTTGTCGGTGGCTCATTCGGTCAGATTGGCGCAATCGCGCTGGGAGCTGTCGCGGGCCTTTGGCTCTGCCGGTTCGAGGTCGTCAAACCGTCCGGCCAGCTACGCTTTCCGGTTTCGCGCCGTGGTGGCGCGGTCGCCCTCTTCCTCTTTGTGGCGCTTTTTGTCCTGCCACCGCTGGTATTAATGGCGGCCAGCCATCAGGCGATTGCCCTGTTTGACGCCTTCTACCGCTCTGGAGCGCTGGTTTTCGGTGGGGGCCATGTCGTCTTGCCCTTGCTTCAGGAGCAGGTGGTCACAACCGGTTGGGTGACGAACGAAGCCTTCCTGACCGGCTACGGTCTGGCACAGGCCGTGCCCGGCCCGCTGTTCACCTTTGCCGCCTATCTCGGCGCAGTCATGGGGCCGACACCGAACGGTCTCGCGGGCGCATCCGTCGCACTCGTTGCGATTTTCCTGCCAGGTCTTCTTTTGGTCTACGGGATGCTGCCCTATTGGGATGCACTGCGCCTGCGCCCCACGGCTCAGGCGGCCATGCGCGGCGCGAACGCGGCCGTTGTCGGCATTCTGGGAGCGGCGCTCTACAATCCGGTTTGGTCGAGCGCCGTGCTGTCGCAAAAGGATTTCGTGCTGGCCTTGGCGGGATTCCTGCTTCTCACCATGTGGAAAACCCAGCCGTGGATAGTTGTTGTCCTTCTGGCTATCGGCGGCACCGTCTTGCACCTGAGCTGAAACGGCCGGCACCAACTCGACCCGAACAAGACATATGGAAAACCATGAACTGGATTGATTTTGAAACCCGACCACACCGCTCGATAAGCGTCTTGACGGTCGCAATGGGTTTGCTGGTAGCACTCGTGTTCTATCTGCTGCCCAATCTGGATTTGGGAATTGCAAGGCTGTTCGTGGATGGCAATAGCCGCTTCTTTGTCGCGGATAGCACGGCCGGATTTCTGGCGCGCGAAATCGCCGCGGCCGCTCCCTTCGTTGTTCTGGGCGGAATGGTTATCGCCTACGTGGCAAACCGTATCGGCCGACCGATTTGCAGGGCTCCGTCGTTACTATCCCTGATATTCCTCATTGCGTCGTTTTCCCTGAGCTCGGGGGTGGTGGTCAACCTTGGCATGAAAGACCACCTGCATCGTCCCCGTCCCGTACAGGTAACCCAGTTTGGAGGGACGCGTGTTTTCCGCGAGTATTACCAATGGGATGGCACTTGCCCGCGAAACTGTTCATTTCCGTCCGGTGAGGCCTCGGCCGCCTTCTGGCTGGTCGCTCCTGCAAGTCTTGCTCCGCCTCCCTATCGTGTCGCCGCGATATCAGGGGCTCTTGGCTTCGGGTTAGTCACAAGCCTGCTCCGGATGGCGTTCGGCGGGCACTTTCTGTCAGATGTGCTATTCGCCTCTGTGATAACGATTCTGATGGTCGTCTTTTTTCACTGGCTCTTCTTTCGGCGCCTAGGCCTGTCGGGCGGAGAACACGGGGGGCCGCGCCAATAGAAACTGTTACTTGATATGCTGATTCCAGATCGAGGCGCATTCGCCTTAGTTGTCGCAAAAGAAATTGCGAAAATCTGGAAAACCCGTATATTCCGGAACAAAGGAGTTCTGCCATGACATCGACAGTGACGGCTGCGGCAGTTTCGAAGAATTTTGGAGCATATCAGGATGCTGCGGTGCGCGAACCCGTTATCATCACCAAGAATGGTCGCCCGCGGACAGTGCTCATGGCCTATGAGGATTACATCCGTCTCGCAAAGCGGGACCGTCGGGTCGATCTGACGGTTGCGATAAGTGACGACGAACTTGCCGCGATCGAGGCTTCGACCATGGAGCCAGGGTTCGATCATCTCAACGTCGAACGACTGACCGGCACCAATGCTGCCGACTGAGCCTAAGGTCGGCTGGGTTTTCCGGTACTCATATCTCTGGCATTGGCAACATCTGGAAGGACGAGAGGAGGGCGACAAAGATCGCCCGGCTCTCGTATTGGCGATCGTCGCCACGCTGGAAGATGGAACTCCTGCGGTGCGCGTTCTACCCATCACCCATTCGCCACCATCTGATCCTGAAGAGGCGGTAGAAATCCCTGCGGCCACGAAGCGCCGCTTGGGACTCGATGATGAACGCTCGTGGATCGTTCTCACCGAGAGCAATCGGTTCATCTGGCCAGGGCCTGATGTTCGGCCAATCGCCAATGAGAGCGGTTATCACGGGCCGTTACCGCCCGCGCTATTTGACGAGATAAAGCGTCGCTTCGTAGATCTTGCCAGGAACCAACGCCACAAAGCGACGATACGCAGTGATTAAGGCGTTACCTCCCTTGACCTCCGCTGTGCTGCAGATGGCCGGACAAGCGATCGCCACCGAGATCGGCGGAGACTGCCATGGGTTGGCTCGGAGGCAGTCCCGCAGAGCGCGCTCACAAGGGCGACGGCCTGAGGGAACCTAAGTGGCTATCGAGCAGGATAGTTTTTAACCGACCGCGTAAACGGAATAGTCAGATGCCACACTTGGCTAAGCGACCATGCCCACAACAGTGACCGAGAGGAAATATGATGGCTAGATGGCACGATCTATCTTGCTGGCAAGGTCACGTCAGTCTATATTGGACATCGTAGCAAATAGCAAAGGAGGCATGTGATGGCAGAACCCCAGCTTTCCGTACGCAGTGAACGGGCGCGTAATCTGGCCCATACATTGTCCAGGCGGGAAAACCGTTCAATCGCCGACATTGTCGAACGCGCACTTGAAGCCTATGCGACCCGCGAGCTTGGCCGCGAGAGAGCAACGGATTTCTATGCTCGGATTTCATCACAGTTCGGGGACGACATCGATCTTGACGCAATCATCCGTGAACAGCGCGGCGCTCATACGGGGCTTGATCTGTGATTTTCCTCGATACCAATGTGGTTTCAGAGACCTTGCGCAAATCTCCCGATGAAAGCGTTGTGGCCTGGCTGGTCCGTCATGACGCAGAGCTCGCCCTTCCCACGGTGACGATAGCGGAAATCGCATTTGGTATTCAGAAAATCCGACCGGATGAGCGGGCTGTCCGACTTGACCAGGGACTAGCTGAATGGCGGCGGCGGTTTGCAGATCGCATCTTTGGGTTCACGGAGGACGCTGCGTTGGCTTATGGAGAGTTGATGGGCGAGGCTGTGCGGCGGGGTCGGCCGATCTCCGCGCCGGATGGCATGATCGCAGCGATTGCCAAGGTAAACGGCGGGCGTTTGGCGACACGCAATCTGAAGGATTTCGAACCGACAGGACTTAATCTGATCTCGCCCTGGGCCTTTTGAGGATTCAGTGCTGAATTTGCGATAACCAATCGCCGCCAAAGTCTTTCACTGTCGATACTTGAAACTTATCGATGGTTAGACGCCCAACACACGATCATACCATGTGAGGAACTACAATATTGCAGTAGAGTTCCTTTAAGAAATCATTTACCAAACTTTCAATGGCTTACGATCTCACGAAAATCAGCATGACGCCCCTGATGCGGCCGGCTTTCGAAGCAGGTGTCGTTCTGACACGTCTGGACGAGCGTACCGCTCGCTCGCCGGTCGGCCAGGGCTGGATCGAACGCATCCACTTCGTTGACGCCTGTGCCTCGCTGTGGATAGATAGCGAACTCGTCCATCTCGAAGACCTCATCCTCCACGACGCCACAAAAGATGTTCGCACACCCACCCATGAGCTGACAATCGCCCGCGACGTGCTGCGAACCCGTCGGCGCATCGCCGCCCAATTGCCGGGCTGGGCGCTGTCGGCCGAGGGTATCCGCTCGCTGCGGAAGACCTCGGAGATCGGGGCGAGCGGCGCGGACGAGGCTACGACGACCGGGGTTGCTCGGCCGGCGATCGCGATAGAAGCGGAAGGGGAGGGGGATGACGCCGACGAGGCCCAAGATCTCCCCGGCGTCGACTATGTTGCTATCGATGCGCTGCTTGCGCGCTCTGACGCTGCGATCGAACGAGCCAAAAAGCCCGGCCGGGCTCCGGCCGATCCGCTGGTCTATGATCTCGACTGGGACGAGGATGCCCGGCTCGATGAATGGCGTGGCGTGTTGCGTCAGGCCGAAAACTTGCCGGCGGTGCTGCAGGCCATCGTCGCCCTCGACGCCTGGAACGAGCTTGCCGTCCTGCAGCACGCGCCCTGGCTCGGCCGGTTGTTCGCCGCCTCGATCTTGCGACAGGCCGGCATCACCACCGGCGCCCATCTCGCTGCCATCAATCTCGGCCTCAAAACCATTCCCGTCGATCGGCGCCGAAGTCGTGATCGGGAGACGCGGCTGCTGGCGATCGCCCACGGCCTGATTGCGGTCGCCGAAACCGGTATGAAAGAGCATGACCGGCTGACGCTGGCGAAGACGATGATGGACCGAAAACTGGAGGGGCGGCGAACGTCGTCAAAGCTGCCGGAGCTGGTCGAGCTGGTCATGGCAAAGCCGCTGGTGTCGGCCGGGATGGTGGCCAAAACGCTCGATGTGACGCCGCAGGCGGCGCGGCGGATTGTTTCGGAGCTGGGCTTGCGCGAGATGACCGGGAGGGGGCGGTTTCGGGCGTGGGGGATTATCTAGTCGGATAAATTCTTTTGCCGCCGTCTGTGACGCTGTTTTCCCGTGACCCTGGCTTCGTAGGCTCACGTATTCTTCTGCGCACCTCTCTGATGAGCGCTAACACGAAGTCCGGATGGGAAACAGGTCCTCGCCGTAATGGTGAAGCCTCGTGTGATGGCGACGGCATAGCCACCGGACTTTCAAAGGCTCATCATATTGATCGTGATGGGCATCGACGGCTGCGTTGCCGCAGACCTCACACGTGTTCTTCCTCAGTTCGGCGACCTTTAAGGCACGCTGCACGATGAGGTGAGCCTCATACTTTGTCGGATTGGCTCGTCGCCAGTTTGCCTGACGGGTATCGGTTTTGAGCATCTATGTAGTTCTTCCCGATCAGTTCAGGGTGTAGCGCTTCCAGGGTATCGCCTGCATAGGCACCCGCGACAGAAAATTAACGAGATCACGTCGACCACGATATGTCGGGACACCCCGGCTGTTTTGCGCCATGAGAACAATCGGCACGCCGGGGAATGCTGGCTGGAAGCTATAAGCAACCTCATCGGCTTGAGGGCCGCTGTTGAGAACGTGCGGCTTAACAATGACGATGGCGAATGTGACGCCCTGCTCGCGAACTAATGCGCCTTCAAACTGCATTTCTTCTCTCCTTTGATGAAGAGGCCGCCTCACTCCAGGCGGCCTCAGGTTTTAACCACGTGGCGGGAACGGGTCGCGACCGTAGGAATCCTTGTCCCGGATTTGACCGTTGGGACGGTGGATGACCACTTCGCTCTGCTGGTTGATCGCAATCTTGCGAGCAGCAGCAGCCGCGTCGGCCTGCGTTCCATGAGTAGAGGTCACTCGCTGATTTCCAGCGCCCCGCACGGCCCATTCGCCGTTGTGGGGAACCACATGCTGATTTTTCTTTGTCATTGCATCAGATTCCTTTTTCTTGAGTGCCAATCCACATTACATTAATGAAAATTTAATTGTCAATATGGCTATTGTGGTTTACGGGTTGGGGTAGAAATTTTACGCATGGAGTGATCATGACCATAGAGATGAAAAATGTGCTGGAGTTAGCCGATGCGGCGCTATCCGCTGACTACACGCGCGTACGCAGAGCCGCGAATGCGCTCGCGCGAGACCTCGACAAGAATGGTGAGACTTCCATTGCCAAGGAACTCAAGGCGCTGGTTCGGAAGAGGGGGGTACCTTTGAAGGCGTCTGGTTACATGGAATCCCTGCCTGTTGACTCTAAATCCCGCTTGCCGCTTGTCGAAGAGCAGACTTGGCCCGATACACCTGTTTTCCTGAATGAAAGCGGTTGGCGCGTGTTCAGCGATTTCATCGCGGATGCCCGTCGCATTGATGACTTGAGTGCCAAAGGATTGGCGTCGCGACTAGGGCTTCTGCTCTCCGGCCCACCGGGAACAGGTAAGTCTCTTCTTGCCGGGCACATCGCTGCACAGTTGTCACGACCGCTCTACGTCGTCCGGCTCGACTCCGTGATATCCTCGCTGCTCGGCGATACGGCAAAAAATATTCGCTCCGTTTTTGATTTCGTACCGGCGCGGAACGCTGTTCTATTTCTTGATGAAATGGATGCTGTTGCAAAACTGCGGGACGATCGACACGAGCTGGGCGAGCTCAAGCGTGTGGTCAATACCGTCATTCAAGCGCTTGATGGGCTGGACCCGAGTTCGATCGTGGTTGCTGCAACCAATCATGCCCACCTTCTCGACCCTGCGATCTGGAGAAGATTCCCCTACAAAATAGATCTTGGGCTTCCGGAGGAAAGCGTCCGTGCCGATCTGTGGCGGCATTTTCTCTTTGAGGATAAAGATGAAGATGGTCGCGCCGAACTGTTTGCTACAGTGTCAGCAGGACTATCGGGGGCCGATATCGAAACGATGAGCTTGTCAGCACGGCGTCATGCGGTTCATGATTCGCGTGACATCGATTTTGGAGCCGTCATTGCGGCTCTGTTAGAGCCCCGCTCAGGGCGGACCGCCCCTGTCCAACGGCAGCCATTGGACGCCGAGCAAAAGCGGCAGGTGGCGATGGCATTGAAGGAGAAACACGGTATTGCGGGCGCGGATACCGCCCGCATCCTTGGTGTGTCACGGCAAGCCATTTATGCATATTTGAAGCAACAGGATGGGGAGGCATAGCATGGCGGAAGTTCAAGACCAGCCCCTTCTCTATCCTGTTTTGAGCCTTCAAATGGACCCTGCGCTCCGGAGTCCTACAGGGCGCGGCAAGGGCATTGAAAGTATCGTCACGGAGCGCCTCGGCCGACAGCAGGAAGTTCTTGCGAGCGAAACACGCGATATCTATGAGCACCGCGCGGAGTTGCCGACATATTCGGGGCTAACTCACCTCGTAGTTCGGATGTTTACCGAAGATTCGCTCGCTCCGACACACACACCAGACGACCTCTTCTCCCAGCGTCAGGGCTGCAGGCTGGTTGCACCCCTTCCAAGCGGTTATTTGATCGAGGCCGACATCAAGCAGTTGCCTCGCCTTCTCGACGCGATCCAACGTCCGGTCGGCTATGCGGTGCAAGCAGACATATCGCGAGTTTCGTCCCTAGAGCGATTTGATGCGAAAAGTCGATTGCGCGGCCGGTCAGTCAATGAGCTCTGGAATTCCGCGCCGGAGGACGACGATGGACGTTTGTTCGTGGTCTGGCTTGCTCCTTTTCGTGATCGTGATGCCAAGGTAGAGATCCTGGAGCGTATTCAGGGCTTTGCCAATGAGAGGTTGGTATTGCCGACTTTCACGAGTGTACGGTTGACGCTAGGCACATCCGAGGAAGCGGAAGAACCGCGCGCTTTAACGACGCCGCGACAATCCAGCATAGCAAGGGCCATGCGGGATTACCGAAACACCGGCGTCGGCCGAGCCACGGTTCGTATTCCGAACAAAGAAGGATTGCGGCAGCTAATCGCCTCCGGTGCTTCCTATCGAATCGATCCTGTGCGGCCCATCAGAGTGGCGGCCCCTGGCGAAGGAGCTGAGCCTCCTGCGCCGGTAGTCGATCAAAACGCACCCGTCGTCGTTGTCGTGGACGGGGGACTGCATGCGAAAAGTTACAGCGCAGCTGAAGCCTTCAAGGCAACGCCTTTCGTGACGAATGCCCAAGCTGATAAGCTTCATGGCAACTGTGTCAGCTCGCTCGTTGTCCATGGCCACGCCTGGAATAATAATCGATTGTTGCCGCAGCTGAACTGCCGCATTGGATCGGTTCAGGCGGTCCCCCATAAGAACGCAAACCGTCGTTTTGATGAGCGTGAGTTGGTTGACTACCTGACGGAGGTTGCACGTCTTTATCCAGAGGCACGCGTCTGGAATATTTCCGCCAATCAAGATGGCATCGGCTTAGACCCCTCAGAAGTGAGCGTTCTTGGGCATGAAATCAGCCTCTTGGCGAGATCGGCGGGCTTCCTCCCGGTGATCTCTGTTGGAAATGTCAGCCCGGGCAACAATTCCCGGCCCAATCCGCCAGCTGATTGCGAAGCGGCGATTGTCGTGGGTGGCCGTCAGGCGCTCCCGGATGGAACGCCTGGAGACCGTTGCCCTGCCTGCCTGCCCGGTCCTGGCCCCGATGGGATGATGAAACCGGACTTATCGTGGTTTTCAAATCTCAGGATGCTGGGTGGAGTTGTCGATACGGGAAGCAGTTACGCAACGCCGTTGGTATCGTCTTTGGCAGCCCACACTTTCGATAGCTTACGTGAACCAACGCCGGATCTGGTTAAGGCTCTCCTCATCAATTCAGCGGAACGCAGCGAGCACGATCCCAACCTCGGTTGGGGAACGCCGTATCAAGGCCACCTTCCTTGGACCTGCGCGCCCGGCAGCGTCACGCTTGCGTGGCGGGCACAACTCGAGCCGGGAACCGCATACTACTGGAACGATATTCCCATCCCTCCCGAGCTGGTGCGAGATGGAAAGTTGTTCGGGCGCGCCAGCCTGACCGCCGTGCTGCGACCCCTCGTTTCGCCGTTCGGCGGCGCGAATTATTTCGCCTCTCGGTTGGAGACATCTTTGATGTACCCTACTGGGCCAAAGAAATGGCCCTCCCTTCTTGGTTCAATGAAGGAGTCGACACTGCCGGAGAACGACGCTCGTGAAGAGCTGCGAAAATGGCAACCGATCAGAAGGCATTGCCGGGATTTTACCAAAAGCAGTGGGCTCGGCTTTTCCGGGTCGCATATGCGGCTATATGCGCGCGTTTACATGCGCGACCTCTACCAATTTGGGTGGACGCATCACAGTCAGGCTGGGCCGCAAGAAGTGGCTTTCGTACTCACGCTTTCGAGCGCTGATGGAGAGAAGTCGATCTATGACTCGACAGCTCGTGCGCTTGGAAACTTCGTTGAAAGCGCGGTCTTGAACCAAGACATCGAGGTCTCGAATGAGATTTAGTAGGTCGACGTCTTCCGAATCTGCAATTACCCCTGCAATCGAGGCAGTTTCGTGAGGAGTGGCCGGCTTTCCTTCGGTTTTTCCGAAAGGGAATTTGCCGAAGCGCTGGCTCTCAAGGTCGCTACCGTGGGCGTGAGGCCGGTAGATGCCGTCGAACAACTGCTGACACAAATTCTCGTCGAAAATCTTCAGCAGAAAGCAGCTTTTGCGCTCCGCAAGATTCCCTCGGTAAAGCTTCACGCGATGTATTTCAAGGAGCGCTGTGCATCCTTGGCGCGGCTTGCGGACATCGGATACGAAACCTGGTATGTCGAGCTGGCCTTTTCCACAACCAAAGAGACCATGGTTGACGCCGTTGAGATTGACACGCAGGGTTTGCAACTCAGTCCCATAAATTATGGCCCTGCGGGGCTGATGTCACATCGACTTTGGTCGAAGCAGCTAAAAACGCAAACAAACCACATCCTGCGTCTGAACCACGTGACGATTCCGCCCAGCATGTTTCTTGAAACCAAGAAAATGATGGAGGCGATTCCCCTTGAGCAGCCGCTGGTCGCGAACCCTCGACCTGGGCCGCGTACGCAAGGCTATGAGTTCGGGATCGAGGGCTTTGAGTTTGTTGCATTTGACCATTTGATTACCGGGGAGCGTTGTTTCTGTTCATGCGCACGCCCGGCCCATGGCAAAATGATATCAGAGGCTATGCGTATTGCGTCTCATTCAGGCGCATGGACCCATCAGGTTGTTCGATTGTTGTCGGATGCGACCTACATCGACGAAATATGCCACCTGTGTATCGCCCGTCGCTCGGGACCGGAGGCTGCTGCTAAACTCTACGGTGATGATATTGGGGAGTTTATCGCGCCGTATATCGATCAGCTGATGTTGATGCCTGGAATGGACAAGCCCACTGCGCGTTCCGAAGTCCAGCACACTCTTGGTCTTAGCCGATGGGTGAGGGAGGCGGAAATGTACAGTCTGCTGAAAAAGCTATTTCCCGACCAAGTTATCCTAAGGGAGGCGTCGCCCCCGTGGCTGGGGCGCCAACGATTAGACGTGTATCTGCCCGCCATCGGCCTTGCTCTGGAACACCATGGTGAGCAGCACTACAGAGCCATTGCTGCATTCGGAGGAGAAATGGCGCTGAAACGGAACATGGAACGCGATGCATTGAAGAGAAGTCTCTGCGAGCAAAATTCGGTCCAACTTGTCGAGATTCGATTTGATGAGCCAATGACTTTGCCAATGCTTCGCCAGAAACTCCGGCGTTTCACTGTGGCCTAAATCTGTGAGCGACGGCCGCCTTCACGCATCTGGCGCGGCACCCGCTCGTCGTCGGATACGCTAAGTCTCCGGCCTGGCGCCAGCTCTGCGCTTGGACGTACCTGCCCGAACGCAATATTTGAATTCAAGAGACGAACTCGTGTAGCAGCTCGATAAACGGGAACTCACACATCCTGGAGTAATCCTCCATGCGGCCAGCATCGTGCTCGTTGCGGCAGAGTTCGGCGACCACTTGGTCGGCCCTGGCCAGGATATTGTTGCGTACTTCACTGGTTATGCCGATGATCTGCAGACATCCGGGAAGCTTGAACCCGATCGCAGCATCTTCAGTCCTATGGGCGGCTTGCCTGGCCGGACGCAACGAGGACGGAGCCGCGTATAAGCCCAAGCGTGCCGTGCTCTTCCACGAGCGCGGTGAAATCCGTAATCGCTTCTCCAGTTTGAGATTGGCCACTCTGGCACAAGCGTATTAAAAGTTCTCACTGTGTGGTTCCCGCCAGGTCAGCAAAAGGCCGTAGTCGCCGTTTTTGAACATTGTCATGATATCTTTACGCTGCTGGGGGTCGTCGATCCGGTGGTCCCATTCTAGGATGCGGTCGAGCCTCAAGAAGGTGTCCTGGCGAAGGTAGGGGTTCATCCTAAGATACTCAGGATCGGCGGCGTGTTCCATCTGCGTCCGGAAAGTGTTTCGGAGAGCGGCGAACGCTGACACGGCCTCCCTAGCGTGACGGTACCGCCAGTTCGAGCCTGACATTTCGGCAGCCAGATCGAAGTCAATCACGTGCGCCATGTTGTCGGCGACTTCGCGAAGGCTCGCCCTCATCTGCTCGATCGTGAGATAGATGTCGGCCAAATCGCGTCGCGACTGACTGAGCTGGGTTCCGATGTCGGCGCAGTCGGAGCAGACGTCGAGCCAGTGCATCGGCTGAAGGTGAAGGTCGTTCGGAAAGCGGGGAAATAATCTTTCCCGCAGCGCTATCTCGTCCTTGTCGAGAAGGATTTCGTACTGGGCGACGGCGCGGATATTCCCCGTCCACTTCTTCTTCGAACTTAACCTGATCAGAGACCTTTTCCCGCGCGCACAACAGGGACACGCCCAGTCGTCGCCGGTCTCCTTCCATTTCCCTGCGACTTTCTCGGGGACATAGTTTTGGTATTCCTCGTCGGTCGGATGCCGTACGGCCGTCTTCTGGCGTTCCCTCCTGACAAAGTCTTTCTGCACCGAGCGAGCAAGGAAGTCGCTGCGCATCGACTGTAAGAGTCCAGCGTTGATAGTGCCCTTTGCAGACCTGCTGAAAGCATCGTAGAGTATCTCGGTCTGTCCGACGCGCTGAAACATTCGTCGGTCGATACGCAGCCTCCCCTCGATTCGACGCTGTAGATGCCCGGCGGCGAGGTCGCCGAGCAACATGTTGAGGATGGCAAGACGTCGTTCGAAATTCGGCCGCTCCGCCTCCCAGGCCGCCTTCGCGGCTCCGATATCGATCTCGTGGTCCTGGTGAGGCGTCGCCTTGACGAAGGTTGCGATCTCCGCAGCCGCGAAGCTGAAATTCGGATTGGTGCCCACCGCCGTCTTCGCCTTGCCGTCAGCTGCGTTGCATTCCGAGCAGACGAGGGCCTCGTCAAAGCGGACGACAAGGGTACGGATCGTGTCGAGAACGATCGTCGCACCGTCCATCAGATTCTCTCTCCAGTCCGGTCCGAGTAGCTTCTCGGCCCTGCGGAGGCCTTCATCCCACAAATGGTCGTGGTGCAGTTCGAGCTTGGCGAGAAGAATTCCGTTCGATGACTTCCGGAAAATTTCTCGCTTGTGACGCCCGCATCCTCTGCAGGACCAAATCTGACTTTCTAACGCCCAGTTGGAGTTTAACTCGAGGCCTTTGGCACCGAGTTCCTTCATCGCCCGCTTCGTTTGCTCGCTCCATTTGCCGTCGTAGCTGCGGAAATAGTAATCCATGGCGATGTCGTCGAGCCTGGCGGGATGCGGAAAGACCAGCACCTCCGACCAATGACGGTGATCGTCGTCCGGATCGAAATCTGTCATGTCGTCCACGCGAATCCCCTCGGTTCACCTGAGAGCAACTTATAACAGAGCCTCGGGAGGACATGAGCCTGGTGATTTACGGACGACGACCACCCGCCCTAGCTGAGTGTGAATCGCTGCGGGCGCCCAAATGGCAGTGTTGTGAACGTTGAAGGCGCCGTTCGAGGACGCGTGAGGCGTGATTTATCAAGGGCCTTGCTTGATGTGCGCCAGAATGTGCACATATTGTGCATAATATTGAGCGGAGATTAGATATGGCACAGGCTCAGACAGCACATTCCTACGCAGTTGTTTCTGGCTTTGTTGATAGCCTTCAGGAACCGCGGACACCTTACATTTCTCCGTCTCGCCTGTCGAAGGCGCTCGGTGTTAATGTCGCGAACCTTGCAGAATTGACCGGTGTTCATCGCAACACCCTGCGCAATCCCTCCTCCGAACGCCTGCAGGGCAGGATGCGGGAAATGATCAAGGCGATCTCTGCGGCCATCGAGCTGACTGGCGATCTTGCGAAGGCAATCTACTGGTATCGTAATGAACCGATTGCCGATTATGGCCACCGCACGGCTGCCGAGCTTGTAGCCGATGGTGAGATAGAGGCTGTTCTTGCGTATATTCGGGACCTGGAGAATGGAGCGCGCGGGTGAAGATCATCCGCGTTGGCCCGGATGCAGTCTTTCACCGCTACCTGACCCCGAAATGGGCGTTTCTTCCCACCAGCGGCGCCGGAGCCGCTGTTGATGGCGGTCACTTTAATCGACCCGGCGTCGAGGCTCTCTATCTATCCGTGGCCCCCCAAAGCGCGCTGGACGAATATCGACAGGCTGCGAGCATCGCGCCGCCGGCTACGCTTGCAGCGTACAGGATCACGCTGAGCGAAGTGGCCGATCTGTCGGAAGGTTTCGATCCGCTTCATTGGGATGTTGCCTGGGCTCAATGGGACTGCGCATGGCGGAAAATTGCTCGCATTGACAAAAAGGTTCCACCGTCTTGGAAGCTCGCGGACAAGGTCATTTCGGCTGGCCTTCGGGGGCTGTTCTTTCCGTCACTACGGCACGCTGGCGGAACTAATCTTGTGATTTTTCCTGCCAATCTCATCGCAGATGATGAAGTGCATGTTCACGATCCAGACAATCGATTGCCGCGAGATCAATTGTCCTGGCCGCACTAGCAGCAATAGATACAGGCCGGCTTTGGAGGAGGGGAATGAAACGCATCAGCATCAACAGTGTTCAGCCTGGAGATATTCTCTTCACGGCTCGACCGGGAAAGATAAGCAAATCGATCCGCTTCAGCACGGGGGGCATCGTTTCTCACGCGATGATCTGCGTGCAGCATGGTTCGTTTATCGATTCCACTGCGGACGGGGTCCAGGCGCGCAACCTGCAGCGGGAGTTGTTCGAGGATGACGAGCAGGTTTTCCATTTCCGCCTGAAGGAAGCTCTCCCCCGCGAGGTTCTTTCAAATGTAATCGATTTTGCGCGGGCCGAGATCGGTGCTCGGTATTCTGTGCCGGAGGCCATGCGGTCGGTCGCTGCTGTCCGAAAGCCGAGATCGAAGCGCCAATATTGCTCTCGTCTAGTGGCCCGCGTCTACAGAAACGCGGGCATCGATCTCGTCCCCGACGCAGACTATTGCTCGCCGGAGGATTTACGACGTAGTCACCTGCTGGTGGAAATCCCTATAGAGACCGAAGCCGTGCCCGAGGAAGAATGGCTTTGGCTCGAAACTAATCGTAACCCGATCCGAGATACACATCTGGCCCATAAAGCCATTCTTGATGTCGCTCGTACGTTCGTTCCGGACTTGGAGAGCCTAAACGAACTCCATGCTTTACTCGTGACGCACCCTGAGTCCGATCCGGAAATTGCAAAGGTTCTGCGCGAGAGCGGTTACCTTGATCTGTGGCGCGGTGAAATAGCGGCTCACCCTTGGCGCTACGACCAGAGCCTAATCGCAGCAATGTCCGCGCCCGAGCAGATGGCCGACATACGTGAATACTGCATAGGTACAGTGAGCGAGGCTTACAGCGGAGGCGTGCGGTTTTCCATCAACCTCATCCAGTTGCAGATGCTGGAGAACCAGCACGGCGGTCAATCCTTCCGCATGTTGGTGGACCTGTACGAAACTCTTGTGCTTAACGATCAGATCCGCAGGGAGGTCGCGTGTGCGTGGCTGTTGAAGCACTATCCTGACGATCTGAAGAAGCACTTGGAGCAGATCGAGCCGCACAGCGCCTATTGGTATTCGATCGTCGATCGCGTCGAGCCCAAGCTCGCTGTATTGTCGCGCATGGTTGTCACTGCGGAAGACAGTCCAGAAGTCTGCTCGTCGTGCGGCGACCGGCCAGCCATGTCCTACCGCCTTGCGAACGGCGCTCAGACGATGCCCGGCGTACCTTCCCTGCGTCTGTGTTGTGACTGCATAGAGATACGGCGCGGCATGGGCAATGTCCTGATGCCGTTTCTGCCGTGACCTGGAAAGAGAATGGGACCGCGGATGAACGCTGCGATACAAAAGGATTTGCTGAATTGGAAAAGCTAAGCCCTTCAGGAACTAATGTTTTAGACCCGGCGCAACTGCTTCGAATCGAAGCCGTGCATCGCGGCTACCTGTTCCAGCACCTCTATGCGGTTCAATGCCTGTTGTCGGCCGAGACCATCGCGGCGCGGGAGATTGCTGTCGAAAGCGACGAAGATGTCGAAATCCAACTCAATGGCATCCGTATCTATGTCCAGGTTAAACATCGGAAAGATGCTCTCGCATGGGATGATATTGAGGGCACGATGTCACGTTTTGCGGACCTTCGGGGATCGCATGAGCGATCGGAGCGACAGGGCGCTGCGCGGTTCGTCATTGTCAGCAACGCTGGGCCGAACGGACCCCTATCGCAACGAATGACAAAACCTGATTGGCCAGCCGACGTAACTATTGATTGGCCGCAGGCGGACCTTATCGACAGGATCCTGCCAGCCCCAAAATCGTCCCTCATGGAGGCAATTGAGGGAAACTGCCGTCTAGCGGAGGTGCTGCCTTTTGCAACCTTGGCACCGGAAACACTCGTGTGGAAGCTGGCGGGTGTCGTCACGCTGGCAGCTACTGGCGAAAAGGCTTCGCTCGACCATGTGTTCACGACGAAGGATCTTCCTGCACTTTTTGAGCAACTCGTGCTTCAATTGCAAGACCTGCCTGTGCCTCCGGTTCCTTATCGGGTCCAACAGGATGAGCCGGATCTCTTCACAGGCGATCGGGTCCGTTTGATCGTTGGCTATTCAGGGGCGGGCAAGACGTCATGGCTGGCGCAAGCAGCGCAGCATGCGGCAGGTCCTTTGGTCTATTTCGATGTTGGCGACACGCCCGGCGGCGCCTTGTCGAACGCTGTCGCGCGCGAGGTGGCAGGCCGATTAGCGGGCAACCGATATCGGCTTGGGGAGATATTCCTGCCGGGCGCCTCTGGACGGGAGATTTTGCAGCTCCTCTCGCGTCGGATCACCGAAGCCGGAGACGTCGTTACAGTTGCCTTGGACAATATTCACAAACTGGCCGCTGATGACCTTGTCGGCGTGATCCAGGCGGGTGGGAATATCAACTTTCTGTTGCTCGGCCGTCCGGAAGGAGAGGTCGCCGCAATCGAGGCTATTGTAGGCGTCAAGCGGGAAGATCTTCGCGGATGGGCATCCGATACCGTAGCAGCCGCCGGACACGACGCTGGCTGCAAGGGCGATGCTGCTGATTACCACAGACTGATAGATCTGACGGGTGGCCTTCCACTGTTCGTTCAAAATGCTCTCGCGGTGGCAGAAACTGACTATCAGGGGTCGGTGAAACGCTTGTGCGGTGACTTGGTCCGCGCAACGCACACGACCGAAATGGCTCAAGACTTCGTATTGGGTCGCGTCTTCGAAGGGTTGCCGGTGACGATTGCCAAGGTCGCTGATCTGCTAAGCCTCTGCGATGCACCCCTGACACGTGAGGAAGCTGGTTCCTACATCGTTGCTGCAGGTGGGCCGGAAAGGCCGGTGCTTCTGCAGTCGTTTCGCAAGCTGTTGAGCTTGGGCCTTCTCCAAAGTTTCGCCGGCGACAAGATCAAACTGCACGACGCAGCCCGCGTTGTCGGCAAGGGACGACTCGCTCTTCTCGGTGCAGAGACGGTGAAAGCCCACCAGGAAGCGTTGAGAAGCGTTGTTCAGCAAAGCCTCATCGAAAGCTGGAGCCCGACGAAGCTTTCGTTATTCCTCCGGCTTACGGGTGAAGTCGGCCGTCTCGATATCCTCGTCGAAATGGCAACGGAAGAACTGTTTCATGAGATGGGCGTCTGGCCGGAGGTCGAAGCCTATCTCGAGCACGGTGCGCAAGACGAGCACGTGCCACCTGACCAGAGAGTAAAGGCCTTAGACGCCCTGGCCTTCGCCGACATGAAAGCCGGATCCGATCGTGCCACTTCCTGGCTCGATCAAATGGACGCACTGATCACTGCATATGATCTTGGTGCTGAGGAGCGGCTTCGCGTTGGCATGAAGCGCATGAACCTTCTGGCGGGCCAGGGTAATAGGCGAGCCGCGCAACAGGCTATCGCGGATCTGGCGCCTCTTGTGAAAACATTGCCACCTGGTCATCAGCGCGTCTTTTCCTACAATGTTGCCTGTGCCGAGCTGGCGCTTGGAGACTCAGATGCCGCGATCAGACGTATCCAGCCGCTGATCAAGGATTATTATGAGGTTATCGGGCTATCACCCGAAATGGTTATGGGAAACAACGCCCCGGACCTGAAGCCTATGCTGAAAGAAGAAGCTGAGGTCGATGACGTCAAGCATCTCGCGGATTCTTTAGATGTCCTTGCCAAGGCACTCGACGCAGAAGGCAAGTTTTCGCCACTGGCCCGCGTTCACGCGCTGAAATTCTATGACCTTGCCCGCGCCCCGGATTCTCTGTTCCGAGTTGGACAAGATCTTGTCGATCAATTCATCCGAAAGCGCGACTTCGATGGCGCTCGTGACATGATGGAGTCGATAGTCCTGCCGCAACTTCAGCAATGGAAGCTGGCCGACTACCTCATCTCCGTGCGCTCTCAATATGCCGTCGTGCTGGCCTATTGCGGGCTATATTCCGACGCGGAGGCAGAAATGCGCCGTCTTGAGCCGTACAAATCGGGGCTGGCCCCGCTCGCACAGCAGGAGCTCGAGAACCAGCGCGAACTGATAGCGAACCTGCGCAGATTTGGTGCGCCTCCCAAGTGGACTGCACCACCCGGTCTGCTCGACAACATCGCAAGGCAGTTGGACAAGGGAAGGCGTAAAGCATCGATTGTGCCATCGCGTGCCGCCTCGCCAAAGATCGGTCGGAATGAGCGATGCCCGTGTGGATCCGGTAAGAAGTACAAGCATTGCCACGGGGGCACGTGATGGTTGGCATCAAGCTGAAAGCCAGATGGCAACGCCTCTCATTCGGACCGGTTTTTTGTTCTCGAAGGGACTCGCGGCTTGCAAAACACTGAATTCTGTCTTTCTGTGTTCACAGATTGCTGGCCATCCCGAATTCTGTTATTTCGTGATTCACGGCAACCGGGAGGAGCTGATTCGTGGCGCAGCGCAAGGTCGATAGCTTCCCAAAGTCGGGTTCCATCAAATCCCCCGAAAAGCTCGAGACGTTGAACTTCAAAGTTCCCGTCGACTTCAAGAAGGCTTTCAAAGGCTATGCGGTGGCCCAGGGCATGACAATGGTTGATCTCCTGCGTGAGGGGTTTGAGCTCAGCAAAGCGCGTCGTGAGCAATGACATCTTCGGTTGAGGTCAGGCCATGGTGATGTCGGTAACCGATGACGCAACGGCATGGATCGGCTCGCTAGGCGAGCCGAATGCGGAGATCGTTGATGGTCTTGTCCGCGTCGAAGATTATTCTTCCGACGGCCGGCCGCCGGAGGAAGTCGCAATTATGGAAAAGGCGGCATCCTACGGTGCCTATGCCGTATTTTTCGAAGCAGACCCCAAGCGCGGGGCTGGCGCGCCTCAGGCTTTCGTATTCGTTTCCGATGGTCCGGCCAATGACCCGTCTTTTGCGGAGCTGCACAAGAGGCTCTGGAGCTGGGGTGGCGTCCCGCTCCTTTACCGCCGCTTGCCCGGCACAGTGCAGCTGTTCAGATGCGCCCATAAGCCGGACTTCATCACTTCCTCCGGAGAACTGATCTGCAACCCGGTCAAAACGTTGACCCTCGCCTCTCGGATCAGTGCACACGAAGCGTGGTGGGATGCGGAGCGGCTGCGAAACAGCACGCTTTGGGATGATCCAGCCGCATGTAAGTTGCTTCTATCGTCATCCAAGTCGGCGCACCGTCGACTCGTCGACGCTGTGGGCGAGTTACATGGGCGGCTGAAAACGAGCCGGTTGCTCAACGCGCCGCTTCGCCGCCGGCTGCTCATCCTGTCGCTGCTGATTGCTTATTTAGAAGAGCGCGGTGCATTGCCGTTGGATTTTTTTGGCCAGTTCTTGGAGGGCGCGACGCGCTTTTTCCATGTCTTGGCGAATGGTCCGGCTCTGGTCGAGCTCCTCAAGGCTCTCGAAAAGCGGTTCAATGGGCATGTGTTCGCAATCGACGATGCCGACCAGAAAATGCTTGAAACCAGTACGGAATTGGACGGTTTCAGTACGTTGATCGAAGCGCGTGAGGAAGCCGGGGGGCAGCTCAATCTTTGGGCATTGTATTCGTTCCGCGATTTGCCCGTCGAAGTCATTAGCCACATCTACCAGTTGTTCGTGACCGATACGGATAGTTCGGTCTACACGCCGCCGTCGCTGGTGCGGCTTATGTTGGACGAGGCGCTGAGCTGGCAGCGCTTGGATTCGCTGATGGAGAAAGGGGAATTCATCCTCGATCCCGCATGCGGATCGGGTGTTTTCCTTGTCGAGGCTTATAAAAGGCTTGTTTTGCATTGGCGCAGTACGCACGGGTGGGCCAAGCCGGGCGTCGACGTGCTGCGCTCTTTGATCGAGCGTGTCCGTGGTGTTGATGTCGAACGCGGCGCAATCGAACTGGCGGCCTTCAGTTTATGTCTCGCGCTTTGTGATGCGCTGGAGCCGGAGGACATCAGGGCAAGCGTTCAGCTATTTCCAAAGCTCACGGATCGGACGCTAATCGAGTCATGCTTCTTTGAAGCCAAGGAAAAGAAGCTGATCGAAGAGCCGATTGGGGTAATTGTCGGCAACCCTCCGTTTGAATCAGCGCTCAAGACCGAAGGCGCCCGGCGAAGCTATCGCAGATACATCGAAGCAAACGGCCCTCTGCCGGACAAACAGGTCGCCTACCTGTTCCTGCACGAAGCAATGGAATTACTTGTCGCCGGTGGCGTGCTCTCGATGCTTCAGCAATATAATCTCATTTACAATGCCAGCTCAGCGCCATTTCGAACCAAGTTCTTCGCTCGCTGGGATGTCCGTGAAATTCTCGATTTTGTCTCGATCCGGGGCCTGTTCAGTAAGGGTGGTGCTGACACCAAAATCATTGCCGTCGTGGCGCAAGCTGGCGAAGCTCCGGCAAACAGACGAATCCTTCATGCCGTTTTCCGGCGTGTTGGACGGGCTGATGCAGAACAGGGGTTTGATATAGACTACTACGATCTGCACTGGCTGCCCCGCAGCACGGTGCTGGCAGAGTCTGGGCCTGAGATCTGGAGGGTGAACCTTCTCGGAGGCGCGCGCGCATTCAGCCTCGTGAAGCGCCTCAAGCAATATCGTACGCTTTACGACTACGCATCAGAGCGGCAGTGGCATGTGCGCGAGGGTTTTGTCGAGGGGAAGAAGGGCGTTTCGCGTAAAGCGGAGCACTTGATCGGTAAGCCCCTGCTTCCATCCGAAGCGCTCACCATTGATGGAATCGATAGGAAAATGATCACCGTGGTTCCCGAAAAAACCATTGAGGGGCCACGTTCGGCGGACCTGTTCAGCCCACCGATGCTTCTCGTTCGGGAGCATATGGATCTGCCTCACGCCGTGTGGTCTGATGGATATCTGACGTTCAAGAACCAGATCGTCGGCTTTGCGCAAGCGCCTAAGCATGATCTCGATTCCGTGCATGATTGGATGAAGGCTCAGTCTATTCCCCTGCGCGCCTTCGTTGCCGCCGTAAGTACGAAACTGTTCACGCAGAAGGCCACGAATATTGCGGGCGCCGATGTGCTCGCATTGCCATTTCCAGAGGATGGGAATCTTGATCTCAGCGAAAATGAGCAGATCGTTGCCGAGGACGTGGTGACTTACTACCGTGACTTCGTTCGCAAGGGCAGTGAATCAAAGCTCCTTATGGAGGAAGTCGGCGAAGATCTTGCTGATTTCGCGGCTGTTTTTTGCAAACAGATCAATGCGATATATAAGGACAATCCCGTTATTGCCCTTGAACCGCGCCGTTGGCCTGGAATTGTGTGCTTGCCATTCGTGTTCGGCCGCGGGGCAGTTGAATGGGATGGCGATAGCGATCTGCGCGGCAAACTTGACGCATTGTTGAGCCAGCAGAAGGGCAGTTCCCTTGCCGTCACGCGGATCGCCCGAATCTATGAGGGCAGATTCATCTTTCTATTGAAGCCCAACCGTCTTCGCTACTGGTTGCGCTCGATTGCCTTGCGAGACAGCGACGATGTCCTCGCCGATCTCCGAGCGCAGGGGTTCTGAATGCTGGCGGATGACGATGCCGACATCCAGACCGGAGGTCTTTCTCTTGGTCTTCACCGACCAAAAACCTGGCTCAACGAACTTGTCGGATTTATCTTGCAGCAGCTTCCGATTTGGCGGGACCGAGAAGGAAGGCGGCCTGTGGACGCCGAGACACATCTGACGTCTCAGCTCTGCGCGCATCTGAATGGGGTCGCCAGAAAGACAAATGGTTGGGACATTCTTCAGTTTCGCGTTGAGGAACCCGATGAGATACAGGCAGCCCGCCGTATTGATCTCGCGGTGGCACCGGCCGGGGAGGTGATCTGGATTGATGGACGTCGTCACGACGATTTTGATGCACTCCTGCCGGTCGAATGCAAGCGTCTCCCGACACCGGTCGGAAGAGATCGCGATAAACGCGAGTACCTCCGCGTTGCACGCGGTAGCACCGGCGGCGTGCAGCGTTTTAAGGCCGGCCTACACGGTGCTTCGCACGAACAGGCCGTGATGATCGCCTATGTTCAGGCTGGTGATATCCTTAGTTGGGTCCGTAGGGTGGATCTCTGGGTTCGTGGATTTGCCCGAAGGCGTATTATTGGATGGAGTGTCGGAGATAGATTGAGCGTTGTCGAGCACGACATCCCCAATAGGGTCGCTGTTCTTCGATCTGAGCATGATCGCGAATTGGGCCTACCCAAAATTCTCCTAGAACATTTGTGGGTAGAAATGTGATCAATCCATTCTCGCTAGCGACTGAGCTTCGTCAACACGGTATCGCGAACTATGGTTGCAAAAGCCGTCGGCTGGTGAATGCCATTTGGTCTGCCCCCTGAAAAGTGATCCTTCATCAACACCGACGATGGGGCGATCTGTGCGCAGACGACTAAGAGTAAATCCCGCGCGGGGCTTCCGCGTTTCGCCCATTGGCACCTAAAAGATGTCGGGAAGTCATGAGGCTACAATTCGATGGCGTGGTATCTACCTGGGTTTACACTGGAATTACAGCCTGGGCGAGGGTTCGATTCCGTTCAAGGCGGAGACCGGCAGGGCCATGCAGATGCGGGGCTTGGTTTGCATCTGCATAGGCGATGTGGATCAGCCAGTCATCAGAGTGGCTATGCAGCCTCCCAAACCTGATTGAGGATTTTCGCCGCAAGTGCCGCTTTGTCCTTCGGCAGGAAGCGACCGTAGTGCTGCTGGACGACATCCGGTGTGTCCTGGATTGCATAGCTCGCCTGCTCGTATGACCCGGTCTGCTTGAGGATATGGGTTGCCAGAATATCCCGAAGATTATGCGGTCCATGCGGCAGCAGGCCCTTGATGGCTCCGCGACCGGTATAGGGATTGTAGATGCCGTAGCGTTGGATCACGGTCCGCCAGGCTTCATAGAATTTGGTGGAATCGTATGCCGCGTCCAGACTTGTGGTCTTCACCGTCTTGACGAAAAAGGTGCCGGGATCTCTCGCTGGACCGAGCAGCACACCGCGATGGCGATCGATATAGGCCTCAAGGTATTTGTAGAGGTCGAGCAAATCCGGCAGGATCAAACGGAACGGCTTTTGTCCGAAGAATGACGAGCCTGAGTTCTTGAAGGCGACCGACGGGATGAGGACCTCCCAACCGTTTTCCCGATCGCTCCAGCGTAGTTCTCCGCATTTAATGTCCTCCAGCCGCCGCTCCGATGTCGGAAAATGCCCGCGCGGGCACAAGCGAAGCTGTCGAAGGTTCTTTTGCCGGAGCCCCAGATGCAAGCCGAGCCGTAGCAAAAGGAAAGAACGGACCGCTTCGGCTGCCGCCCGAGGATAACGATTTTCATCCGGCATGCGTTTCAGGATCTCATCTGTGATCTTGCGGTATTCCGAGAGAGGGCTGTCTGCTTCGAGGACCACCATGATCGGCTCGAATGGGTCGCGATGCACGCGCATGACACGCTGGATTTCCTTCGAACGATTGGCAGCGTGCCGGTGGAAAGCATCGCAGGCACCGTGCCAGTCGCGTGCTGCGAATTCTATCTCCTCAGAAGCTACCAGCCCTTCGATTGGCTGAACCCTCTTCAGAAGCCCCGGATTCTGGCGAATCCAGCCCACCTGTGCCCGCGTGAGAGCTTGGGCCACCATCAGCATGTCTTCTTCCCATTTGGTGTAGAAGCCGCGGCGCTGCTCCCGCCATTGCAGGTACCAGTCCCAGACGCCCGGGAAGATCAACAGGCCAAAGGTCAGTTGGCTGAGCGGCACACCACGCCCTTTGACGACGCTGGCTGGTGAGGCAGCGAGTGCACCAAACATGAGGCCTAGATGCTCGACCTTCTGGGATGCGGTTTCCTCTCCCCAAACTCCATTTCGTTGAAAGCCGATTGCGGTCAGCGTCGATGTCTTGAACCGGATCAGGTCGGCCATCTCCATAGCCAGTTGCTGAGGCGCATCGACGACGCCCGACAGGAGATCAGGATCTTCAAAGGCCTCTGGATTGGGGCTCGTGCTGTCCGGGTTTATTTGTGGCCGTGGAGACAGGGCGCCTCCGCCATAAGTGATCCCCGGAAATCGTATTGCATAACGTTGTTTGGTGGCCGCCGCCTGGTAGCGACGATAGTCGGTTGAGCCCGAGATAATGACCCGGCGCACCCATTCGATGATTTCCTCCCGCTTAGAGAACGGCAAGCTGCTGAAATTGTCCGGAAGATGCCATGCAAGTCGTCGCCGCTCCGCGGCGCTGATGTCGCCCATATCATGACCGTATGGGGAGCGGGATTGGTGCGGCAGCTTCGCTTTGAAATAGCCCTGTCCCAGTCGGTAGCGCCGCTCGATACGGGACAGGATCTCGAAACTCATCAGAGATCGCGGCACGCGCTCGCCCTGAACCCACGACAGCAGAGTCTTTTCATCGAACGTCTCACCCAGGCCAACGACGGCGCGGTAGAGTTGCCAGTAGCTCTCGCCGAACCGGCGCATCTGATAAACGAGGGCATCTTGAAAGCTGGCCGGATCATCAGTTGCTTCGAACAATGGTTCAGGAAAAGGACTAATCGGTTTCGGTTGTGGCCCTCTTGGCATTGACGAAGATTGAGCCGGGATCTTGTCTGAGCGGATCTGTTGCGGCCTGGAACGCGTCACAGTTTCCGACTTCCGGGGGATGGGTTTCTTCGTCTTCGCACGTGGTTTCGCCGACAGGATGTCCTCGGCGACGGGTGGCGTTCCGAGCCAGCGGATAATCGCGTCCAAACCTGGACGCAGCTGCTTTTTCAACTCCGCGGTCATTTCGCCTTCAATCCCGCATGCCTGGCCAATGGCCGCCCAATCCATACGGCCACTCACGATCGGTGGTGGCCGGCGGTGAACGACAAGACCTATGAGATAGGGCCGAATGCTTTCCAGAACTCGCTGTGAGGCGACTGGCGCGATGCGCACCTCGCAGAAATCTGAGATTTTCCGTTGAAAGTGATGAGTTGAAAGATCGTGTTTGGTCATGCTCTTTTTCCGTTCTCTCGGCACCAGTGCCGAGCGTGGGCGGGTAGGAGCGGACATTTAAAGAAGCGTTTATTGCGGGTGTGCTTCCAGTTTTGGTGCCTAGATTGTCTAGCGCCTTATCAGTGGAGGAGAAAAATTTGATCTGTAAGAAGATCTTTTATTCTCATATGATCCTTATTGGCGTCATTTAGTTTGACATGAACAGATGTAGTAGGATATGTAGACGTATCATATTGGGGAAAATGAATCGTTAAGGTATCATATGAAGTCGAATCCGGAGGCTCTTCAGGACATAGCTCGGCAGCTCAAGACGTCGCGCAAGACTTTGGGCCTCACCCAGGAGCAGGTTGCGGATATGGCGGGCCTGTCGCGTCCGCGGTACCGCGAGATTGAGGCTGGAGCCAGCGCGGCCCGTACGACCACCCTGATCAACATTGGTCGTGCGCTTGGTCTGGAACTGATGCTCATCCCGCAGGCCATGGTCCCGGCGGTTGACGCTTTACTGCAACCAGGTGGCGCCGAAGATGACCTTCCTGCTTTCGTCGCCAGCCCTGATGGTGATGGCAATGTCTGATGCGCCACTTGATCCAAGATCTATAACCTCACTGGACGTGCTGCTGAATGACCTGAAGGTCGGCATGATCGTGAGGACGCCGGGAGACTTCAACGCGTTCAGCTTTGATGAGAGCTATCGACAGACCGGTGGTTTCCCAGTGCTCAGTTTGTCATTCCGCGCGGCACATGGGGGTTTGCGGAAGGACCCGAAGCCCGTCGCAAGGGCTTTGCCACCTTTCTTTGCGAATCTTCTTCCAGAGGATAAATTGCGCGAGGCGATGGAGAAGCACCATTCAGGTAGCGTGCGGGCAGGGAATGATTTCGATTTGCTTGCAGCACTCGGATCGGATCTGCCGGGGGCTGTCCGTATCGTGCCAAGCGAAGGAACCGTTGTTCGTAATGAGGGTTTGACAACCCCCAGCCCCAAGGCCCGGTTTTCGCTCGCCGGTGTGCAGATGAAGCTCTCCGTCATCAAAAACACAGGCAAGGGCGGCGGGCTGACGATCCCCTTAGGCGACGAGCAGGGTTCCTATATCGCCAAGTTTCCGTCGACGTCATTTCCCGGGGTTTCGGAAAACGAATTTGCAAATCTCGCATTGGCCGAAGCGATTGGTATGGACGTGCCGGAACGCGAGCTCGTCGAACAATCGCAGTTCGAGGGTATCCCGGAGGAGTTTGAGACATTGTCCGACGGCAAAGTCCTCCTCGTCAAACGTTTCGATCGGGTTGCCGGTGGTGAGCGCGTCCATATCGAAGATTTTGCTCAGGTATTCGGCGTCTATCCGTCTCGAAAATATGAGGGGGCCGCGTATCATGATATCGCTGCGGCTCTTGGGGTCGCCGTTTCTTCAGCGGCAGCCCTCGAGTTCGTCCGACGACTGGCTTTGGCTGCGCTCACAGGCAATGGCGACATGCACCTCAAGAATTGGTCGCTGATTTATCATGGGAAGGGCGACGTGCCTGCACTCGCCCCAGTCTATGATGTGCTATCGACCGTCCCCTACATCCCGTCAGACTCCATGGCACTGTCGCTCGCCGGTGAACGGCCGTTCAAGGCAATGAACGCCCAGCGATGGAAAGTCTTCGCTCATCGTGCGCGAATGCCGGAAGCTGCTGTGCTGAAGGCTGTTACGGAGACGGTTGAGCGCGTCAACCATTCTTGGTGGTCTCTGCCTGAACGAGCCGTTCTACCCGATAGAGTGTTGGAACGAGTTGATGCTCACATTAAGC
The DNA here is from genome assembly GCA_900215285.1 of Ensifer adhaerens. NCBI lineage: Bacteria > Pseudomonadati > Pseudomonadota > Alphaproteobacteria > Hyphomicrobiales > Rhizobiaceae > Ensifer > Ensifer adhaerens. The sequence goes on along the minus strand of OCMG01000001.1, from coordinate 104,493 downwards.
TGATGTTGCCGATCCTCCGCACATGCGCGGATTAGCAATTGGCGTTTCCGCGTAACGCGGTAGCAGTTTATTGGCCAACCAAGGCGATCGGGTCGCTGGTTCGTATGCCCTCAAGAGCGAGACGCGAATCGCTGAGGCAGCTTTGCGCCTTCATCTCAGTCGTTGCCGTGACAATGGAAACTGCCCAGAAGCGGACATGGGCTTCGCTGGGAAGAACGGCCCTTCGCGCCCCCAACTCGATCATTTAGCATCTGCGATGCCGGTTCCCTCCCGGCTCCATATACTCTTTTCTTTTGCGCATTATTCCGACGGCCAATGACGGCCGAAGGAGAACTCAAATGGGTACTGCACAATATGATCCTGCTGCACTGGGTCGACCGGCATGGAACGCCGGCCGGAAGGTCGGTGTGAAGAAGCCACTGAAACAGCGCCAGATATGGGCGATCCGCTTCTTCCTCGATAGAGAAGGACGCATGAGAGACCGCGCGTTGTTCGACCTCGCGATCGATAGCAAGCTTCGAGGTTGCGATCTCGTGAAGATCAAGATCGGAACCCTCGTGACCGGGCCCGAGATTCGATCGCGCGCGATGGTGATCCAGCAGAAGACCGGTCGTCCGGTTCAGTTCGAGATCACGGCCGACGTGAGGGCCAGCCTGCTTGCCTGGCTTGAGCGTAAGCGCTCATTTCCGTGCACATTGACGGGGGCGACGATTTCGATCCCGCGAGTTCGAATGGGTGGTTGATCAGGCTGCGGCGGCTTTTGGAAAGTTGAAGGGCAGCAGGTCGGTGATATCGGCGTCTTTGGCGCGCTGCGGGAGTTCGGTGAGGACATAGCGCAGGTAGGCCAAAGGTTCGACGCCGCAAGCCCGGCATGTCAGCATGATGCTGTAGACGACGGCGCTGGCCTTGGCCCCGTCAACGGTGTCGCTGAAGAGCCAGGATTTTCTGCCCGTTGCAAAAATCCTGATGTCACGCTCAAGAAGGTTGTTGTCGATCGGCATTGTGCCGTCTTGCGCGTAGCGGGTCAGATAGTCCCATTGGTTCAGGGTATAGGAGATGGCGTCGCCGAGCTTGCTGTCCGGCAAAACCTTCGGCGCGATGTCATCGAGCCATGTCTTGAGGGCATTGAGGATGGGAACGCTGTGCTGCTGCCGAAAGCGGCGAATGCAATCGGCCCGCGTTTCGCCGTCGTTCGGCGGTTCTTCCTTCGCCAGCCTTTCTATCCGGTAGAGCTGCTCGAAGAACTTGAGCGCCTGCTCCGGCGGGCCGCCACCCTTCTTTCTCGCCTTGAGGGCCTCGACGAAGCGCCTTCGTGAATGTGCCATGCATCCAATGTGGGTTGCCCCCTCCAGAGTGCGCCAGGCGCAATAACCGTCACTCATCACGATGCCGCGGTAGTCGCCGAGGAAGGTCTGCGGATGGATCTGACCGCGGCCCGGCTGGTAATCGAAGAGGACGATGGGCTCGTCACTGTCGATGCCGCTGCGATAGGCCCACATATACGAGGTGTCAGCCGCCTCTCTGTCCTTTTCCTTCAGCACCTGAACCGTCGTCTCATCGCCCTGGATGAGAGGCTGCGATCGAAGCCTCAGCTTCAGCGCATCATAGATGCGGGAGAGATGCATCTGGCTCGAGCCGATCACCCAATGGCCCAATGCGCCCCGGCTGACGGGAACGCCGGCGCGCTCGAAGGCTTGGGCCAGGCGATAGAGCGGCGTGCCGTCGACATATTTATGCACCAGCGCGAAGGCCAGTGTCGAAGCCGTGGCAATGCTGCCTGGTAACGGCCGCGCCGGCATTGGCGCAATGATGACCGGCGTGTTGATGCCGGTGCGGTCGCAATTCCGGCAGGCATATTTGAACCGAACATTCTGAAGGACCTTTGCCTTCACCTCGATATGAAGCTGCTCGGTGACGGCTTCGCCCATGCGATGCATCTGATGATGACAGCAGGGACAGGCCTTCTGATCGTCGGGAAGATCATATTCGACACGTTCGCGCGGCAGATTTTCCGGCAAGGGTCTGCGGCCGCGCTTCTTGCCTTCCGGCCTTTCCGCCGGCGGCAGGCCAGTATCCGGCAGGTCGATGACTTCGTCCTCTTCACTGTCGCCATCATCCTCACCGGCAATCTGTTCGGCTTCATTGAAGAGGCGGTCGACGTGCTTTTCGCTGCGAGGCGCAAATCGATGTGAGCGCGCCAAGGCAAGCTCTTCCTCAAGTTTGACGACGCGGGCGCTCAGCACTTCCTTCTCGGCTTTGAGTGCGGCGATTTCGGCAGCATTCGCCGCCAACTGCGCCATCAGCTCTGCAACACTCGGTTCGCCGGTTCGATTCATCAGATTCTTGAATCGAAAGCAGGCCGCTGCGTCAACTCCTCTATTCGAGAAGCGTCAGCCAGCCACCTGATATTGCCGCACAGGATGGCGGACCATCGCGTCGATATCGATGCCGTCAAGGATCCAATGGAGCTGTTCGGTCGTAAGCGTCACCACGGCCGTCTCCCGACGAGGCCATCGGAACCTGTCTTCCGTTAATCGCTTCAGAACCATCACAAACCCAGACCGATCGAAGAATAGCAACTTCATCCGGTCGCGGCGGCGATTGCAGAATGCAAAGACCGCAGGCGCAAACGGATCCAGCTCCATCTCCTCCTGAACCAGGACCGCGAGGCTGTTGATCCCGGCCCGAAAGTCGATCGGTTCGCGATGAAGATAGACCTTCAGATCAGCGCTGAGGCGGAACATGACCAAGCGCCCCGATCATCGCCGTCAACGCATCCATATCGTCGAAGTCCAGCGAAAGCTTCACACCGTTCGGAAGCGTCGCACTCATCCTGACAGGAGCGGATAAAGGACCCGTCCTTTCAGGCTTCGCCAAACGCTCGTCACCATTCCGGCCAGTCACCGCCGTCGATAGGCTGCATTCTGCGGCCAAAACCGGGACAAACGCCGATGCCGAGGGCTGATGTTCGCGACCAGTCTCCTGGGCTTGCTTGATCCATTTCCTAAGAAGGTTGGCATTGATCCCGTTGTCCAGCGCAAGCCGCGAAACCGACACACCCGGCTCCAGGCTCGCCGCAACAAGGCGTGCCTTCGACGCAGCGTCATACCGCCGACGCCCGTTTCGCAAAATCCGCCGGATAACCAGCTTACCTTCGTCACTCTCAATCACTTGGTGTCCACCTCCGTTAGGTGGACACCTCATGCAGCACGGCGCTCAATGACAAAAGGTGCACGGAAATTCGCGCTTACGCTTGAGCGAAGAGGTGGAACGGTTGACGACTACGCCTTTCCCAGCCGGGTCGATCCTGCCGATCACCTGAGCACTCGCCAGTACGCAAGATTGGTCGATGAGTGGGTGGCCGCGATCGGCCTGCGATGCGAGGACTACGGCACACACTCGCTTCGCCGAACCAAGGCGGCGATGATCTACAAGGCGACAGGCAATCTTCGCGCGATCCAAATTCTCTTGGGCCACACCAAGATCGAGAATACCGTCAGGTATCTTGGGGTAGACATCGAGGATGCCCTGGAGCTGGCGGAGCACACGGAGATTTGACAGAGCGGCCCCGTGCTTAACGGGGCCGTCGGCCTTGGCGCAGAGGCCATGCAAAAGAAGTTGCTTTGAGCCGTTTTGAGCCCCGATGCCGAAACTGTTTCCATATTCGCCCCCATGCCGGCCATACAGAACAGCAATGGGGGCGACTTGGCAGCAGATATCGATCAAAGGCGGCCCGCAATCAAGCGGCCTGTTTCTCCCCGATTCTACCGGCCTCGACCAGGGCGGAGACGATGACGCCCGCCACCAGGGCCCAGAAGGGGGCGCTGATGCCCAAGAGCGAGACGTTCGACATGGCGACAGCGAGTGCCACGAAGGCGCCGGTCTGGTTGCCGAGCGACTTGGCGAAGGCGTTCTGGAAGGCGGAGAGCAGCACGCCGATCATGGCGAGGCCGGCGACGGTGCCGATGAGGGCGGACGGTAGGCTGAGCACGATAGGAACGGCTGCACCCGCAAGAAGCCCGAAGGCGGCGAAGAGCACGCCGTTGACGACCGTTGCGGCATAGCGCCCTTCCTTGTTCTCACCAGCTTGTTCGGACGAGCATATGGCCGTCATCGGGCCGGCGATATTGGCATTGTGGCCGCCGAGGAAACCGGCCGCGACGCCGCCGATGCCGGAAATGATCGTCATCGCGTTGACCGGCGGCTTGTAGCCTTCCACCATCAGCACCCCGGTCGCCTGTGCGTTCTCGGCGCCGATCACCAGAAGGGCGAGCGGGATGGCGATTGCGAAGAAGGCATCGATCGAAAACACCGGCATCGTGAACTCCGGTGCGGCGAAGGCGATGTTGGCAGCTCCGCCCCCGACCGCACCCGTTGCGAAGGCGGCGATCAGGCCGGCGACGAGAGCGGCCAGCACTGGCGGGATGGTCTTGGTTAGCCGCATCGAGACGAAAAAGGCCAGGATCGCAGCACCCGCAATCAGCGGTGCAGCGCCGAGCGCGGTGACGGTGCCAGTCGCAAAACGGATCAGCGCGCCGGCGATCATCGCCATGACGATCGGCATCGGCAGCCAGCGCATCACCTTGCCGATCAGCCCGGTAACCCCGAGCAGCAGCACCAGCAGGCCCGCCAGGATGAATGCGCCGACGGCTTCGTTGAACGGAATGGTCGCAAGCGAGCCGGCGACGAGGGCAGCACCCGGGATCGAATAGGCGCCGTTGATCGGCTGCTTGTAGTGTAGTGCCAGCAGCATGCTGATAAACCCGCCGAGCACATAGATCGCAAACAGCCAGGCGACCGTTTGCCCATTGGTCAATTTGCCCGCTTCGGCGGCGCCGATGACGATGAGAGCCGGGCCGGAGCAGCCGAAGATGGCTGCGACGAGCCCGGCGCTCATCGTCTTGATGCCGAGATGTTTCGGCAGGTCGCGGAGACCCGACACGATGCCGGGTCCCCGTTCGACAAGGCGCTTTTCCTGTGTCGTCTGCTGTGTGGTATCCATTCTCAATCCTCCCGAAGCGGTGACGAGGCCGCTTCCTCCTTCTGGAAAATGAAGCCGGGTTCCCGCCCGGCCAGTGGTCAGCGTCCGACGAAGGCCGGTGCGCGCTTTTCGTGGAAGGCGAGTACACCTTCGCGGAAATCCTCCGATGTGCGAAGCCGGCTGTAGCAATGGCCTTCGAGCTCGATGGCCGTTGAAAGCGGGGCGTCGTCGGTATCGTTCAAAAGCTTCTTCGCCGTGCGCTGGGCCAGCGGCGAGAAGCCGATCAGTTCCTCGACCAGCGCATCGACGGCCTTTTCCAGATCGGCATCCGCGACGATCTCCGAGGCGATGCCCCAGTCATAGGCTTCCTGGCCGGTGACTCGCTTCGAGCGCATCACGATGTTCTTGGTACGGGTGACGCCGACCATCTTCTGAAGACGTGCCGAGCCACCGGAGCCCGGGATCTGGCCGAGCTTCTGCTCGGGCAGGGCGTAGCGGGTGGTTTCGGTTGCGATGCGGAAGTCGCAGGCAAGCGATAGTTCGAAGCCGACGCCGAAGCAAAAGCCGCGATTGGCGGCGATGACTGGCTTGGAGCAGCGGGCGGGTGCCGCGATGTTCCAGGCGAGATGCGAGACATGCTCCGGGCTCGCCTCGAGGAAGCCCTTGATGTTGCCGCCCGACGAGAAGTGCTCGCCCTTGCCGGTAACGACGATGATGCGTACGCGATCATCTTCATCGAGGGCCTCGAAGACGAGACGCAACTGGTCGCGCGCCAGCATGGAGACGACGTTGTAAGGCGGACGGTCGAGCGTGATGTCGGCGCGCTGGTGGGCCGTGTCGATCGTGACGGTGAAGCCGTCGAGTTCGGCGAGGCGTGGGTCCTGGAATGTGGCCTGTTCGGGCATGGAATGTCCTTTCATGGGTCTTGTGGCGGTCTGGTCGCTCACTGGTGTTCGGGAATCCGTTCTTCGGTGTATTCGCCGGCTACCAGAAGGCGGCGCAGCAGTTTGCCGACAGGCGATTTCGGGATCGCCTCGACGAAGACGAAGCGGCGCGGGCGGCGGAAATTGGCAAGGCCGGAATCGCGGCAGTGGCGGTCGAGATCCTCGACCGTGACATCGCCCCGCCGCTTGACGAAGGCGACGACGATCTTGCCCCAGCGTTCGTCGGGCAGGCCGACGACGGCGACCTCGGCGACGCCCTCGTGGAGCGACAGGCAGCTTTCCACCTCGACGGGTGACACGTTCTCGCCGCCGGTGATGATCATGTCGTCGGCCCGGCCGGTGACGAAGAGATCACCGTCCCGGTCGACGAAGCCGGTGTCACCGGTAAAGTACCAGCCGTCGCGAAGTGCCTTGGCGTCCGCGTCGGGCCGCTTCCAGTAACCCTCGAAGGCCTCGTCGCTCTTCATCAGCGCGATAATCTCGCCTTCCTCGCCGACTTCCGCCCGTTCGTCTGGGTTGCGGCTGCCGAGCTTGACGACGCGGATCGTCTGGTTGATGCCGGCGCGGCCGGCCGAGCCGGGTTTCGCGGTTGCCGTCTGCTCGATCGTGAAGGTATAGATTTCCGACGAGCCATAATGGTTGACGAAGAGCTCCGGCCGGAAGGTCTGGTCCAGCCGCTTCAGCAATCCGTCCGTCATCGAGGCGCCGGCATAGCCGAGCTTGGTGACGGAGGCGACGCGCTCAGGCGAGAACGCCTCGTGATGCACGAGGTCGTGGTAGAGCGTCGGCACGAGGTACAGATTGGTGATCTTCTCCTCTTCGATGAGGTCGAGCGCCCTCGCCACGTCGAAGCGCGGCAGGCAGACGAAGGTGCCGCCGATCAGCGAGGATGCGATCAGGGAGCGCACGCCCATCGTGTGGTAGAGCGGCATGACACCGAGCGTGCGCTCGCCATGCCGGTAGAGGTTCTGCGCCACATGGGCGACGGCGCCGGCGCGTTCGGCGCGGTGACGGCGTGGCACCCCCTTCGGCTTCGAGGTCGTGCCTGACGTGTAGAGCATCAGCGACCAGTCTGCAGCGTCAGACACAGGCACCACATCGGGTGCCTTGCCTGTCATGATATCGGCCAGCGCCTCGGCCGAAAATTGCGGCAAGTCCTGCGCGAGCCGCGACAGGCGCACGGCCTCTTCCGTCGATGCCTCGTAGAACACGGCCTTCGCGTCGGCATCCTCGATGCCGAAGTCGATTTCGTCGGCCTTCGCCCGCCAGTTGAGCGGTGTGACGACCAGGCCGAGAAACTGGCAGGCCCAGTGCAGCGACGCGTTCTCCCAACGGTTCTGCATGGCAGTCAGCACATGATCTCCGCGCTTCAGGCCGGTCTCGCGAAGGGCCGCTGCAAGCCCCGAAATCTTGTCGTACCATTGGCGATAGCTCAGTCGCATCTCCCCGTCGACGATCGCGAGCGCGTCCGGGTCGCGCTCCACGCTCGCGAGGAAGCTCGTTCCTAGATCAAGCATTGGGTGTCTCCTCCTTCCGTTGTTCCTCCGCGGCGGCGAGCGCCGCCTCGACGATGGTCGCGTAGCCCGTGCACCGGCAGAGATGGCCGGAGAGGTGTTCGCGTATCTCTTCCCGGCCGACGTCCGGCTGCTCACGCAAGAGCGCGTCGAGTGACATCAGGATGCCGGGTGTACAGAAGCCGCATTGCAGGCCGTGATGGCGGCGAAAGGCCGCCTGAAGCGGGGAAAGCTCGGCCGGACCGGGAGCCAGCGCTTCCACGGTCCGCACATCGCTGCCGCGCACCTGCTGGGCAAGCGTCAGGCAGGCGCGTGCCGGCTTTCCGTCGATCTGCACGGTGCAGGCGCCGCAAACGCCGTGCTCGCAGCCGACATGGGTGCCGGTCAGCCCGACTTCGTGGCGCAGCAGGTCCGAGAGCAGCATGCGGTTTTCGGCCTCTGCACGGACTTTCTGGCCGTTCAGCTTGAATTCGACCACATGCCTGTGGGCAGCGTTCATGCGCGGCATCGGCTTGCCTCCTTCAGGGTCTCGCGACCGAGATTGCGGACCAGTTCGCGCCGGTAGCGGGCGCTGGCGTGAATGTCGTCGCGGGCGTTCAGCGACCAGGCGATATCGTTGAGGGCATCGTCGAACTGGTCGTCGTCGAGCGCAGGCAGCGCGAAGACGCGTGGCCGGTCATCGACCCCTGCAATGCCGAGCCGCAGTCCTTTTTCGTCGGCGACGGCCGCGCAGGCGACGATGGCGAAATCGCCATGTCTCCGGCCAATCTCGCGGAAGGCATAACCGCTGGCGGGCCGGGCTTTGGGGAAATGCACGGCTTCGATCATCTCGCCCTCGGCGAGATCGGTCGCCATCATGCCGATGAAGAAGTCATCCGCCTTGACCTTGCGCTTCTGCTTTCGGCTGCGCAGGCTCACCGCACCACCGAGTGTCACCAGGGAAAGCGGCAACTCTGCGCTCGGGTCGGCATGGGCAACAGAGCCGCAGACCGTGCCGCGCGCCCGGGTCTGCACATGGCCGAGCCAGGGGAAGGCGGCGGCCAGAAGCGGCAGGTCGCGCGAAAGATTTGCCCAGGCTTCCAGTTCCGCCTGCCGCACGCCGGCGCCGACTGTGATCTCGTCGCCGGAAGTTTCGATCCGGCGCAGAGCCTCGAGCCGCATGATGTCGACCAGCAGGCCTGGACGAGCGAGTCGCATGTTGAGCATCGGCACCAGAGACTGCCCACCGGAGATGACGCGAGCCTCACCGCCGCCCTCGGCGAGTGCGGAAAGCGCTTCCTCCAGCGTGTCCGGGCAGAGGAAATCGAAGGATGCAGGCTTCATCTGCGCCTCCTGAAAAGGCTCAAGAGCCGTTGAGTGAAGCCGGCGGCGGCGCTGGGAGGCCCTCCGCCGCCGGCATGACGGGCGAGCGCCTGGAAGAACTGTCCGATCACCACGCGCGCCGCGCCGTCGAGAAGTCGGCCGCCCACAGAGGCGACCTTGCCGCCGATGGCGGCCTCATATCGATAGTCTATTCGTGTGCCGGTCGCCGTTTCCGTCAGCGTGACACGGCCCGTGCCGCGACCGGAACCGAGTGCGCCCTCCGTGCCACCGGACAGCGTGACCGCTTCAGGTGCCACCATGTCGGAGAGACGGATGTCGGCGCGGTATCGGCCCTTGACCGGACCGATGCCGAGTGTGACCTCGGCGCGAAAATGCGTGTCGGAAACCTTTCGCACCTCGTGTGCGCCGGGAATGATGGCCTTCAGCGTGTTCGGGTCGAGCAGCATCGTCCAGACGGCATCGCGAGTGGCGGCGACTTCGGCCGAGCCCGAGCCCGTCAGCAACCGTTCGCCGGAGGCGCCGGTGGCAACGGGGATCGAACCTTGAGGTTTCGACGGCGCGCGCTCCTCGCCATAGAGCCATTCGCTGATCCGGCTCGGTGACAGCGGCAGCCGGATGTCCTCGACCCCGAGCGCATCGGCGACGGCATTGGCGATGCAGACCGGCGTCGACATGCAATTGCCCTCGCCGACGCCCTTTGCGCCAAGCGGTGTGAAGGGCGATGGCGTCTCGTGATGGAGGATCAGCGGCTCCGGCGTCTCCATCACGGTCGGGATGAGGTAGTCGGCGAGCGTGCCGGTCAGGAAGCTGCCATCGCCGCCATAGGCATATTCCTCGTAGAGTGCTGCACCGACGGCTTGGGCGAAGCCGCCGCGCACCTGACCGTCGACCATGCCGGGATGCAGGATGCGGCCGCAGTCGTGCATCGTCACGTAGCGGTCGATGCGGACCTGGCCGGTCGCCCGGTCGATTTCCACGCCGCATATGTCGAAGATGAAGCCATGGCAAAGCGAGGAGTTGATGCCGTCCGCTGCCGTCGGCGCCTCGAGTTGCTCAGGCGTCCAGAAAACCGTCTCGCGGATGGTATTGCCGGTTCCATCAGGCAGGGTGCCTGGCGCCCAGTGGCTTGCAGCCGCCACACGCCCGAAGGAGATGGCATTGTCCGGATTGTCGCGATCGAAAAGCTTTCCGGCTTTGAAGTCGATGCGATCCGCCGTGACATTGAGCTGGCTAGCAGCGATCGCTGCAAGACGTTCCCTGATACGGTCGGCGGCAAGTGCCGCAGCACCGGCGACGGCTGCAGCAAACCGGCTTGCATAATTGCCCGAGGCAATCGACCAGGCGTCGCGCGCCGTGTCGAGTTCGGTATTGACGCGCACGGCCTCCAGGGGAAGGCCGAGCCGCTCGGCGACCACCTGCGCCAGAACGGTGCGATGGCCCTGGCCCTGCGGTACTGACGCAACCTTGACGGTGACGGAGCCGAGTGGATCGATGGCCACCGTTGCAACGGACTGGGCGCCGTTCTTCGGACCCGCCTTCGCTCTCTCCTCCGGCGTGAGCACCGTCGTGATATAACCCATGTTCGAGACGCTCGGCTCGACAACCGTCGCATAGCCGATGCCGTAAAGGCGCCCTTCGGCACGCGCTTGATCCCTTCGCAGCCGCAGAGCATCGAGACCGCCTTCTGCACAGGCGCGATCGATTGCGGTTTGATAGTCGCCCGAATCCAGAAGCCCGCCGGTCGCCGTGCGATATGGAAAGGCGTCGGCCGGCACGAGGTTGCGGCGGATGACGGCAAGCCTGTCGAGGCCAAGTTCGTCGGCGATCTTGTGCACGAGCCGCTCGAGCGCGAAATAGACCTGCGGTCCGCCAAAGCCGCGGTTGAGCCCGGTCGGTGTCTTGTTGGTGAGGACGACGCGGTTGCGGATGGCGACGTTTTCGATCGCATAGGCGCCGGTCATGTTGCCATGCATGCGGTAGAGGGTCGCCGGCTCCGGTGCGCGGAGATGCGCGCCGCAATCTTCCAGTTGGTCCCAGCAGAGTGCTGTGATGCGGCCGTCGGCGGCAACGGCTGCCTCGAGCGTCGTGACACGGTTGGTCGCCGAAACGGAGGCTGTCAGGTGTTCGAGCCGGTCCTCGATCCATTTCACCGGCCGTCCTGCAACGCGGGCGGCGACGGCGGCGAGGATCACATAGGGAAAGACGCCCTGCTTGATGCCGAAGGAGCCGCCGGAATCAGGCGGCGTGCGCAGCCGCATGCGGTTGCCGGGCACGTTCAGCGCGCGGGAAATCACGGCATGGATCGAGAACGGTCCCTGAAAATTCGCGGTAACGTCATAGGCGTCCTCCCCTGGATCGTATTCTGCGATGACCCCGTAGGTTTCGATGGGCGTGCAGGAATTGCGCGGATAGGCGATGCGGATGGAAATGCGGTGGTCCGCAGTCGCGAGCGCTGCTTCGGGGTCGCCGTAGCGAAAGCTGCGCTCGTTTATGAGGTTGGTGCCGAGCGAGGGATGCAAGACCGGTGCGTCTGCGGCAAGTGCCTTCTCGGGATCGACAATGGCGATAAGCCGCTCGTACTCGACCTCGATCAGGTCGAGCGCATCCTCGGCGACATAGCGGTTCTCGGCGACGACGAGGGCGACGGGTTCGCCGACATAGCGCACCCGGTCGCGGGCGATCGGCCAGCATTCGACATTGGCCTTGACCCCGACGGTCATGCTGCGGGTAAGCCGCGCCACATCGTCGCCGGTCAGCACGGCGAAGACGCCGGGCAGTGCACGGGCGGCTGTCGTATCGATCGAGCGGATCTCGGCATGGCCGTGCGGCGAGCGCAGGATCGCCAGATGCGCGGTGTCGCGCCGGACGGGCAGGTCGTCGATGTAGCGGCCGCGGCCGGTCAGAAGTCCGGCGTCCTCGACCCGTTGGACGGTCTGGCCAATCAGGCCGCCCGCCGTTTCCAATCTGGTCATTCGCTCCTCCCGCACCCGTTGGTGAAGGGGTGCCGTGGAGCAAAGGGTGGAGAAGGGCGGCCGGTCGGGCGATACCGCCCTGTCTCAGACCTTACCGAGGAGTCTCAAAATCGTGAGCCGACAGGCGGCTCACACTGCGGAAGATGCTCGGCGAGGAGCCGGCATGATCGTGGAAGAAGCGCGAGAAATGCGCCGGCACGGAAAATCCGAGCTGGTCGCCGATCGCCGCGAAGCTCTGCGCGCCGTCGGCGACGGCCGCAACCGCCTGTTCCAGCCGCTGCACATTGAGGAAGACCCGCGGCGTCACCCCCATCGAGGTCTCGAACAGCCGGAAGAAATGCGCCCGCGACAGGCCGACGTCGGTCGCGAGCAGATCGAGATCGGCGATTTCGCTCGGCGCCGCCTTCATGCGCTCGACGGCCTTGCGGATACGGAAATCAACCCGGTGGCGCAAGGCGAGGTCACGGATCGAATTCGGCACCGCCCGCCATTCGGCAAAGCGTTCGATGACGGCGATCATCAGTTCGCCGAGAAGCTCCTCGTGCATGTCTGTGCCGTTGGGCTCATGCACCATGGCGTCGGCGAGCGTGCGTGCACGCGAGCGGATGCTGTAGGTGATCGAGCCGACATTGGAAGCGAAGAAGTCGGGCGCGTGGCTCGCCGCCCAGTTCGGCCGGAAATGACCGAGCCACTGCGGTTCTATGTAGAGCGCAAGGATGACCGTCTTCGGCCGCGACTGGTCGTGCGCATAGGCATGCGGCTCCCAGGCGTTGATGAGAACAGCGCTTTCATCCGTGAGTGGCACGAGCTTGTCGCGCACCGAAAACTGTGTGTCGGCGCCCTCGACCTTCAACAGAACATGGCAATGCGGGTGCGCGTGCCGCACCAGGGGCCGATCCATATCCAGCAGCGCCACCCTCCCGAAGCGGCCGCGTGCGATGCGCAGAGCATTCGACATTGCTCACATATTAATCATTTTTCGGAAATTACAAGTCCGTGACGGATCGACCCTCAAGACCTGTGCCATGCAGCAGCCTCTCCTGGACGAAGATCCAGAACGGTCGTCACACACTCTCGGATACACCGCTCCCCCAGTTGGACCCTGATCATTTGACTTTGACGATCTGGTGGCGCTGAGTGAACGTCTCCGCACCAGACGGGCGTCGGCGCACAGCCTCGTCGAGAGCTCTGAGGTCTTGTGTGCGGTGGGAGATATCCTTATGCGGATCGTGATCTTCGTGCCTCCGGACGTGCATTCCCTGGAACTTGCCGGGCTCATGGACGTGTTCGCCGAAGCGAACGCGCGTGCCGGCAAGATGTTCTACGAGGTTGCCATCGTCGCAGAAGACGATCGCACGATCCGCTGCGCATCGGGACTAAGAGTCCTGCCCGACTGTGCCTTTGATGCGTATCCCGGTGACCCCGATACCGTGCTCGTGGCCGGGAGCGTCGGTGTTCCGAAACGTCCCGGCGGGCAGATCATCGACTGGCTGGTGGATATTGCAGGGCGGGCCCGGCGCTACGGCTCCGTCTGCACAGGGGCCTTCGTGCTCGGCGAGGCGGGCCTGCTCAAGGGCCGATGCGTGACCACGCACTGGCAGTACGCAACCCTGCTTGCCGAGCGCTTCCCCGAAGGACAGGTTGAAGGCGATCGGGTCTTTGTCCGTGACGGCGCGATGATCACCTCTGCCGGATCCAGTGCTGCGATCGACCTCGGTCTTTCCCTCGTGGAGGAGGACCTCGGCCGGGATGTGGCGCTCTACGTCGCGCGTCGGCTCGTCGTCTTTCTGAAGCGGCCCGGCGACCAGTCGCAGTTCAGCGTGCAGTTGGCGGCGCAGGCGAGCGACCGCAGCCGTCTGCACAGCGTCCAGCAATTTGTGCTCAACCATCCCGCGGCCGACCTCTCGGTCACCGCCCTGGCGAAGATCGCGGCGATGAGCCCGCGCAACTTCACGCGTGTCTTTTCCCAGGAGATCGGCATCTCGCCATCCGAATATGTCGACCTCACGCGGATCGACGTTGCCCGCTTCCTTCTGGAAGGCAGCCGGTTGCCGATCGCATCGATCGCGGAGAGGAGTGGGTTTGGATCGGCGCGCGCAATGCGCCGCGCCTTCGTTTCGCATGTCGGCGTGACGCCGTCCGATTATCGCGATCGCTTCCGGACTTCCGGCGACGGCACAAGGAGCAGTTTGTCCGAAAACGGCTGACGGTTGTCCTGGAGCCGCCCCGGCTGCGGGTTGCCCGGTTTCGGGCCGCCGTCCATGCTCCCTGCCATGGAAGAAATCAGAAACCTCCTGCCGGCGGACTTCATGAAGCGCGACGACGTTGTCGCCCGGCTTCACGTCATCGAACAGGCACAGAAAGTCGAACTGGCGGGAAATGCCGGGGAACATGACGGAGGCAATTCTCATCGTGCCACCTGCCGAAGGGATCGTGAGCGTTCCGACGCCGACACGCCGGGGACCAAGTCAGATAACATTCCACAAGAGCAGGTCTTCTCGTATGAACTACCTGACGAAACTGGCCTTTGAGCAGGAATCCCGCATCCGGGTGCGCCGCAGTTGCAATGTTCTCGTCCATGTGCTCTTCACGCTCAGGGGAGTGCGGCAGGTGAGCCAGGCCCAGTTGCGCGTCCTCGACATTTCGGAGAACGGTTTGATGGCCACCAGCCATCGCCATGACATTCCGGACCATTTCTTCATCTCGATCGGCGACCGCCAGTATCATATCGGCTGCGCGGTCGTGCACCGCGAGAACGGCGTGCTGCATGTCCGCTTCATCCGGGAGCAGCCGACCGTGTTCATCAATGTCTTCGCCTCGCTGGCCGATCCCTTCGCTCTGCTCGAGGAGATCCGCCCCGCCCTCTACGGCCTCGAAGGCCTCGTCTGAGGCGGGAGGGCGCCTGGCCCGGCAGCGGTCGCAGCCCCGGAGCAATCGCCCCAAACCGGCACCCGCAATGCGCCGCGCCATCGTCGCGCTTTTGGGCGTGATGCCGTCCGATTATCGCGACCGCTTTCGGACATCCGGCGACGGCAGAAGGCGCAGTTTGTCCGAAAACGGCTGACGGTTGTCCTGGAAGCGCCCCGGCTTTGGGTTGCCCAGTTTCGGGCCGCCGTCCATGCTCCCTGTCATGGAAGAAATCAAGAATCTCATGCCGTTGGACTTCATCAAGCGCGTGCCGAGCATCGCCGGCGACGGGCTGGCCGATACCGATTCGATCCGGTCCATACTTCCCACGCTGGTCGAGGAAATGAGCGACGGGATCGCCATCGGGCAGCGTTCGGGGGCCAATTCGCCCTTGCTCTATGTCAACAAGTCCTTCGAACGCCTGACGGGCTACGCCCGCCATGAGGTCATAGGCAAGGACTGCCGCTATTTGCAGGGCAATGAACGCGACCAGCCGGAGATCGCGCGCATTCGCGCCGCGATCGAGGCGGCGGAGCCCGTGGATGCGACGCTGCGCAACTACCGCAAGGACGGATCGGAGTTCTGGAACAGTCTCAGTCTGAGACCGGCCTGGGTCGGCGACGCGCTGCTCTATGTCGCCATCCTGCGCGACGTCTCGGCGATCCGCCAGACTCACATCGCGCTGGATCGGGTCGCAAACCTGGACCAGCTCACCGGCTGCCTGAACCGTCAAACGTTTCTCCTGACCGCCGACGAGCGCTTCGCAACGCAAGCCGAGGCGCTGCTTCTGGTGGTGAAGCTGGATGTGATCGACTTTCACGATCTCAACACCGGTTACGGGTTCGAGGTCGGCGATGCCCTGCTCTGCGAAACCGGACGGCGTCTCAGGGACCTGGGCGCTGCGCTGGTGGCGCGGATGGGCGCAAACGAGTTCGCCCTGGCCTTCCAGCTTCCGGATGAACAGAGTGCCGACGCCATCGTCTCGATGGTCACCGCCCTGCTTGCCGCGGACTTCGTCGTGGCCGGCGCCAGTGTCTCGCTGCGCTTTGCCATCGGATACGCGATCGGCAAGCCTGTGGGCGGCACCCTGTCCCTGATCCGGAATGCCGGCACCGCCCTCTGGGCAGCCAAGTCCGATCCGCTTGGCGGGCCGCGCCGGTTTCGCGACTCAGACGACGAGCAAGCCCGCCGGCGTTTGCGCATGACACGCGAATTGAAGTCCGCGGTCGCCAACAATGAATTCGTGTATCATTTCCAGCCCCAGGTGGACCTTGTCACCGGCGAGTGGCTGGGCGCCGAAGCGCTGATCCGCTGGAACCATCCCCTGTTCGGAAGCCAGCTTCCCGGCAGGTTCATCGAGACAGCGGAGCGATCGGGGTTGTTGCTCGAACTGACCGAACGCAGCCTGACCACCGTCGCGACGTTCGCCGTGCACCTCAACGCCCACCGCGACAAGCCGCTCCACTTTTCGGTCAACGTGTCCGCAGGCGAATTTCTGCGCCACGACATGGCCGAACTGCTGGACCGCATCCTGCGTCATACCGGCGCGGACCCTGCATGGCTCACTCTCGAGATCACCGAGAGCATGTTCCTCAGCGACACGCCCGGCGTCATGGACGCATTCGAGCGGCTGCGACGGATCGGCGTCGGGCTCTCTGTGGACGATTTCGGCACAGGCTATTCGAACCTGCGATCGCTGGAACGTTTTCCGGTGACCGAGATCAAGATAGACCGCACCTTTGTCAGCGAACTCGCCACGGCGCCCTCCAAAAGGGTAATCGTCCGCGCTATCATCGAACTCGGGCGCGCCCTGGGCCTGACGGTGGTCGCAGAGGGAGTGGAAACAGAAGCCCAGCGGGCCATGCTTTCCGAAATGGGCTGCCCTGTCGGCCAGGGCTACCTGTTCGGAGTCCCGACCGATGAAGAAAGCTTCGCCGCAAGCCTGGCGCGGCAAACGACAGGTCGAACCGACGCAGCGTGAGGGCAGCTTCGGTTACTCTCCATACACAAGCGGACAGACAGCAATCGGCCCCAACTCAGTCATTCCAGGCCGGCTAAGTTCTTGGCTTGTCTACAAATCTTTCACTGAGGAAATTTGTAATAGCGGCGTCGTTGGTTCTGATACTTTCAAGAGTAATAAGAACGACATTGGATCAGCTACGTCGCCGATTCCGATTCAAGCGTAGCGCGTGAGGAAGCTCCTGCGGCCAGTCTCCGTTTGAATTCCGCTAAAAATTCACAACCAATCCCATGAAGCCAGCGCATGCCTTCATGGGATTGTTCAAACACTCCGGGGAATATTTCAGGGCTATGCGGCATCGTGCGTCTGGTGGATTTGCACCAGTTCGTCAAAACACGAACGGTTGCTAGCAAGCACCGGCTGGGCCTGGAACAGATTTTCGCCGTCCACTGCGAAGGGGAGGCTCGCGCCGCCTGCCTCCGTGACCAGGCAGAAGCCTGCCATGCAATCCCACGCCCGCATGCGCGGCTCATAATACCCGACGAGATGTCCCGAGGCGACATAGGCCAGCATGAGCGCCCCCGAGCCATTGCGGATGAAGTTGCCGCCACGCGAGAGCACGTCGGCGATGATGGCACCTATCCGCTGCGGCGTGACGTAGGAGTTGGAGCCGATGCCCGTGAGTGCGTTTTGCAGGTTTCGCTTCGGATCGAGCGCCAGGCGAACGCCATTCAGCGTTGCGCCTTGGCCCTTCGCTGCGGCATAAATTTCCTGATGGCACGGCGCGGAGATCACGCCAATCACCGGGGCATCGTCGCAGATCACCGCAATCGAGACGCACCAGGACGGCATGCCGTTGACGAAGGGCGCCGTGCCGTCGATGGGGTCCACCACCCAGGTGAAGCCCGAATTCCCCTCGTGATAGCCGTGCTCCTCACCGAGGAATCCATCCTCGCCGAAGGCCTCCTCCACGCGGTCGCGCAAGAAGCGCTCGACATTCTGGTCGGCGATCGAGACCACGTCGTGAAGATCGCGCTTTGTTTCGATCACCAGCGTGTCGCGGCGGTTGAAATAGTCGAGCGCCATGGCACCTGCCGATTCAGCCAGCGACTTCGCCAGTTCGAACCGTGCTGCGATCGCTGCATCTCTTTCCGTCATCTGCATATTTTCCTGTTGTTTGCCGTCTTCAATCAAATTCGTGTTTCACGCGCCGACAAGGGCGATGCCCTTGCTCTTGAAACCAAGTGAGACCTCGGTTGCCACCGGCAACTGTTCGTCCGACTCATGATCGGTGATGAACAACGTGCCAACGGCTGTTTCCACTTCATATTCCATATGCGCCCCGAGATAGGACGAATGCAGGATTCGGCCGGGAAGCCCCGGATTGCCGACCGAGCCTATGCGGATCGCGCCGGGGCGAACGGCGAGGCGACGCGCGTCCGGCCCTGCGGTCCCGCGCGGGACCCAAAGATCGAGATTTCCGACCCTGACCAAAGCCATTCCGTCTTCCTCGCCCGCTATCTGGCAGTCGATGACATTGGCTTCTCCCATGAAGTCGGCAATGAAGGAGGACGCGGGTGCGCCATAGAGTTCCTTCGGCGTGCCGATCTGGGCAATCTCCCCATCCTTCATCACGATGATCTTGTCGGAAACGGCGAGCGCTTCGTCCTGATCGTGGGTGACGTAAACGGCGGTGAAGCCGAGCCGCTGCTGCAATTCGCGGATCTCGGTGCGGACCCGGCGGCGCAATCTCGCGTCGAGGTTTGAAAGCGGCTCATCGAGCAGCAGGACCTGC
The DNA here is from genome assembly GCA_900215285.1 of Ensifer adhaerens. Classification (NCBI taxonomy): domain Bacteria; kingdom Pseudomonadati; phylum Pseudomonadota; class Alphaproteobacteria; order Hyphomicrobiales; family Rhizobiaceae; genus Ensifer; species Ensifer adhaerens. The sequence goes on along the minus strand of OCMG01000001.1, from coordinate 86,097 downwards.
GGCTCCAGAACAAGCGCGCGGGCGACCGCCACACGCTGCTGCTGGCCGCCCGAGAGTTCCGCCGGCAGACGGTGGCCCATGCCGGCGAGGCCGACCACGGCGAGACCGTCCTCAGCCTTCTCCATTGCCTCGCGCTTGCGCAGGCCCGAGGAGAGCAGACCGTATGCGACGTTATCGAGCGCGGTCATGTGCGGAAACAGGGCGTAGGACTGGAACACCATCGAAACGTCCCGCTCATTGGCCGGCAGCATGGTCACATCCTGGTTGCCGATCAGGATGCGTCCGGCCGATGGATGCTCGAGCCCCGCCAGCATGCGCAGCGTCGTCGTCTTGCCGCAGCCGGAGGGGCCAAGCAGGGTGACGAGCGTTCCCGGCTCGATGGAAAGCGACAGGTCGGGAATGGCGGTGAACGCGCCGAAGTTCTTGCGGACGTGTTCGAAAACAACAGAACCGGGTTTGACCTTGATCATGCGATTTTCTCCTCGCGCAGAGTGTTGGAAGCGGGGCGCTGAGCGCCGGCGACGCGGTTTTCGCGGCGCAGGCGCCGTTCGCCGACGACGAACTGGAAGCCCGCGATGACGGCGATCATGACGACGATCAGCATGGAGCTGTAAGCAATGGCGACGCCGTATTCGCCGTTTTCCACCAGGCCCACGATGTAGGATGTCGCCATGTTGTACTGGGCGCTGACCAGGAAGATCACCGCGCTGATGGATGTGATGGCCCGCACGAAGGAATAGACCAGAGCCGCCGTGATCGCCGGGCGAAGCAGGGGCAGGACGACCTTGCGGATGGTCCTGAAGCTGTCGGCCCGCAACGTCAGCGAGGCCTCGTCGAGGCTCTTGTCGAGCTGCGTCATCGCGGCGATGCCGCCGCGAACGCCCACCGGCATGTTCCGGAAGACGAAGCAGGCGATCAGGATCACCGCGGAGCCCGTCATTTCCAGCGGCGGCAGGTTGAAGGCCATGATGTAGCTGACGCCGATGACGGTGCCGGGAATCGCGAAGCTCATCATCAGCGCGAATTCGAACAGGTTGCGGCCGACGAATTTCTGGCGAACGATGATGTAGGCGGTCAGCAGGCCGACCGCTGCCGTCAGGGGTGCGGAAATCAGGGCGATTTCCATCGTCGTCCAGAAGGAGTTCCACGCGACGCCAGTCCAGGCAAGCGAACCATCGCGGATCGTGACCGAGAAGGCGCGCGTGTAGTGTTCGATCGTCAGCGAATTGTCGAGGCCCCAGGTCTTCACGAAACCGCCGACGAGGATCATGCCGTAGACGACGACGGTGAAGATCATCCACGGGATAACGATGGCGTGCACGCCGATGGAGAGCGAGCGGGGCAGCGCGATATGGGCCCCGCTGTCGCCCTTGCCGGTCACCGTCGCGAAATTCTTTCCCGAAAGCCAGAAGCGTTGGGCGAGGAAGGCGGTCAGGGTGAAGCAGAGGAGAATGACGGCAAGCACCGCAGCGCGCGACGCGTCATTCTGCGATCCGACGACGGCGAAGAAGATCTCCGTCGACAGCACGCCATGGCTGCCGCCCAGCACCAGCGGGTTGCCGAAATCGGCCATGCTTTCGATGAAGCCGATGAGGAAGGCATTGGCAAGGCCAGGCTTCATCAGCGGCAGGGAAACGCGCCAGAAGGTGCGCCAGCGGTCCGCCCGCAAAGTCTGCGATGCCTCTTCCATCGATGGGCTGACGCCTTCGACCACGCCGATAAGGACGAGGAACGAGATCGGGGTAAACGAGAGGACCTGCGCAATCCAGATGCCGGTCATGCCGTAGAGCCAGCGGCCCGGTTCTACGCCGAACAGATGCGATGCCGCACTCGTCACGATGCCGGCGCGGCCGAAGAGCAGGGTCAGCGCGAGACCGATCACGAAGGGCGGCGTGATGATGGGGAGCACGGTGAGCAGGCGCAGGCCCTTCTTGAAGGGGAAGCGCGTGCGGGTTGCGACCAGCGCGAAGGCAAGGCCGATCGTGGTTGAGCCCGCAGCGGTGGCAAGCGCCAGCGTGAGAGTTCGCCATGCCACGCCGCAACGGCCGGCTCCCGTCACGCAGGACAGGCTCCAGATGCCCGGATCCTGCAGATTGCGGATAAAGCCGGAAGGATTGAAAGAGCCGTCGAAATCCTGGAACGCGCCGACCATCATGCTGCCGATGGGATAGAAGACGAAAACCGTGACAAGGAAGATCAGGAGGCTGATGCTGGAGACAATGAAGGCATCGCCTTTCATGAAACCCCGCTCGGCCAGACCGAAGGACGCGACGAGCACGTAGACCAGCGCCAGCGTTACTGCACCCGCACCCATCGAAGGCTGGCCCGTCGCCATGGCGCCGAACAGCCTCTCCGTGAAGGACCAGTTCCAGCCCGAATGACCAATCGCCAGACCCTGGGCCGTCATGAACAGGATTCCCGCCGCTCCAGCGACGACAAGCAACATGGCCCGGCGCATCGGGTCGCGCACGAAGCGGGCGCAGCCAGCCAGCACGAGCAAAAGCACCGCGACGAGCAGCCATGGCCTTCCGAATGCAGCGATCTGAAGGACTGCCGGTGCGCTCTTGGGCGAGACCAGAAATGACGAAATCCAGCTGAAGCTGAAGAAACCGTCGTCAATGCGATACCAGGGGAGGGCAACCAGCGCTGCGGCTCCCAGGGCCAGAACGATGTCCAGCCGTCGATTGCCATGTTTCACGGCCAACCTCTTGATGAAAAACAGGAATGCCCTGCGGGCAAAGGAGCCGGCAGCGCGTCTGTCGCGCCGCCGGCGTTGCGTTCGGTCAGTTGGCCACCGCGCCGATTTCCTTGTCCCAGCGCTCCAGCAGAGCCTTGCGCTTCGCCGGCTCGCCATAGGTCTTGAAGTCGTAGTCGATCAGCTTGATGTCCTCGAATTTCGGCGCTTCCTTCGGAATCTCCGCCGACTTGTTGGAGGGAAGCTGGAAGGATTTCGCATCCTTCATGCGCGACTGCACGGGTGCGGTCAGCGCCCAGTCGTACCAGATCTTGGCGTTCTCCATGTTCTGGGCGCCCTTGACGATCGACATCGATCCGATCTCGTAGCCGGTACCTTCGCAAGGTGCGACCGACTTGACCGGGAAACCTTCCGCAGCCTGCGCTACGGCGTCATGCATGAAGACGATGCCCAGCGCCGTCTCGCCACGGGCTGCAGCCTTGACCGGGGCAGAACCGGACTTCGTGTATTGCGAGACGTTGGCGTTCAGTTTCTTCAGGTAGTCGAATGCCTTGTCCTCGCCCATGATCTGCACGAGGGAGGCGAGGGCGGTATAGGCGGTGCCCGACGAATTCGGGTTTGCGATCTGGATTTCGCCCTTCAGTTCCGGGGCGAGGAGATCGGCCCAGCACTTGGGCTCCTTGAAGCCCTTCGTCTTGAAGATGTCGGTGTTGTAGCCCCAGCCCAGTGCGCCGGCATAGACGCCGACGGTCTTGTAGCCGGCGCTTTCCGCCTGCTTCTTTGCCCAGTCCTGCAATTCGTTCAGCATGGGCGACTTGTATTCGGCGGTCAGGTTTTCCGAGGCGGCCTGAAGGTGAGGGTCACCGGTGCCTGCCCACCAGACATCGGTCTTGGGATTGCGGGCCTCGGCGCGGATCTTGGCGTAGGCTTCGCCGGACGACATGCGCACCATGTTGACCTTGATGTCATGAGACTTCTGGAAGTCGGCGGTCATCTGCTCGCAGATCACGACGTCTGCGGCACAGATGAGGTTCAGCTCGCCCGCGGCATGCGCGGGCAGAGCGCTGAGCGCAGTTCCTGCAAAAAGCAGGCTCGAGAAAAGTGTCAGTCGCATGGTGTTCCTCCTGTTGCTTGCGTCTGAATGTCTGTCGAAGGGCAAGGCTTCGCCGGTCGGCGCCAAACGAAGTGGAGCCGGGGCCGATGTCATGCCGTGATGTCGGGTCGTCTATTGTGTTGCCGGATGAAACTCCGTCTCGAACCGGGAGAGAAGCCGCGCTCGCTCCTCGGGCGAACCGAATGTCGCGAAGTCGTAGTCCACCATCTTGATCAGCGAGATATCCGGCGCGCCGTCGGGCAGTTTCGTCCGGGAGTTCGATGGTACCTGGTTTTGTCCCGCCGCCGCACCGGTCGCCTGGCCTTCCGGGCTCAGGGCGAAGTCGACAAACTGCCGTGCGGCCTCAAGCCTGGTTGTCCCCTTCACGATGCTGACAGCGCCGATTTCATAGCCCGTGCCCTCACAAGGCGCCACGATGACCAGCGGCGCGCCGGCTTCCTTCTGGGTCACCGCATCGTGCATGAAAGATATCCCGATGGCGATCTCGCCGCGTCCGGCAGCCTTGACCGGCGATGCGCCGGCCTTCGTGTATTCCGCAATATTGCGGTTCAGCGCACGCATGTACTCGAAGGCCTCTTCCTCGCCGAAGAGCTGGATGAGGGTGGCGAGCGTCGTGAACGCCGTCCCCGACGAGTTCGGATTGCCCGCCAGAATTCGACCCCGATAGGCCTCGTTGGTCAGGTCCTTCCAGCAATTCGGGGCCGGCAGGCCCGCCTTGGCGACAAGCACCGAATTATAGGCGAAACCGAGCGCCCCGGCATAAATCCCGGCCGACTGTCCATGCGACATGGTGAAGAAATTCTGCGCCCAGGGCAGAACATCGTCCTCGTTTCGCGACGTGTAAGGTTCGAGGAGGTTTTCGGACGCAGCCTGGAGATGGGTATCCCCGGTGCCACCCCACCAGACATCGACCGTTGGATGATCCTTCTCGGCGCGGAGCTGATCCAGAATTTCGCCCGTGCTTTTGCGCTCGATAGCGACGGACAGGCCGCTTCGGGCTTCGAATGCCGTCTTCATGGTGGCGCACCAGGCCTCATCGACGCCACACAACACCTTCAGCGTGTCAGCTGCAGGCGCAGGGCTGGTCGACATCGCCAGCCCTACCAGGCCGGATGCGATCGCCAAGATCGGTTTCATCGAAAGTCCTCCCGCCGAAGCCTCCCCGCTCCGGACTGTCACAAACATGGCAGATCGAACGGAGAGGGCAAGGGCCAGAATGGTTACCGTTCTTTCAGGGCTCCGGCCGGGATGTTTCAAATATTACAATTTTAAAAATCGCGTTCATGAGGGAATCTTTGAACATTTCCATCCGGCGACATATACTGCGCCAGGGGAGGAAGAGTTTGTGTTAAATCAGAAGGTTAACATTCTGATCGTCGAAGACGATCCGGATATGGCGGAACTCATTTCCGATCTGGTGGAGGCGGAAGGCTGGACACCGCATAGCGTCGCCTCCGCGGAAGCGGCAATCGACCTGCTCGCCCGCGAGATGATCCAGCTTGTGCTTGTGGACCATAATCTTCCGGGGCTGTCCGGCCGCGCCTTTGCACAGCGCCTCAGGGCGCAGACGCAAATCGGTATCGTGATGGTGACGGCAGCCGGCAGCGCAACCGATCGTGTCCTCGGGCTGGAGACGGCCGCCGACGACTATGTCGTCAAGCCGTTCGAGCCGATCGAGCTCAGCGCACGGATCAAGGCCGTGCTCCGACGCACCGTCCCGACGCTTCGGCCAGAGCGGGAGCCGGAGCGCGATCATGACCAGGCGGCCCTCAGGCTCGGCGATTGGACCGTCGACATTCACGCGCGCCGCGCCGTATGTCTGAGCGATCGCAGCAAGACCCTGACCTCGGCCGAGTTCGCGCTGCTTGAGGTTCTCGCCGAAACGCCGAATGTTCCGGTCAGCCGGGCCCATATTCTCGATCGCCTGGGGGCGGAAAGCCAGCGGTTCATCGATCGCAACGTTGATGTGCTGGTCCTTCGCCTGCGCCGCAAGATCGAGCGCAATCCGGACCTGCCGCAGCACATTCAGACACGCCGCGGCAAGGGCTACGTCCTGCACACCAGCGACGCAGAGCTTGCCCCGTGATCAACCGGCCATTTCTCTCGTCCATCGCGTTCCGGCTTCCCTTCGCCATCGCGTTTATCTGCGTATCGGTGATCATTCTCTCCGGCGTCGCAATCTTCGGCCTGCAGAAAGCGCGGACCGAGATGGCCGACTACAGCCTGCAGGCCTTTGCAAGCCTCGCCCGTGCATCGCTGGTATCGCGCCAGGTCTCCGACCTCGTTTCGAGTGCGCCTTTCCTGATGAACGCCACATCGCCCTATCGTGTTTCGAGTGAAAGCCGGGCGGTGGTCGCGCAGGTCGACGGCCTGCTGGCCGCCATCCGTTCAGGCAAGGGCGCGAAACTGACAGAAGGCTTTTCCAGCACCCACATCCTTGAGCTTCTTGAGGGCGTGCGGGCCCAGACGCTCAATCTCGCGGCGAACGCCGATGCCGCGCAGGTCTTGAAGGCAGAGGCAGCCGCAGCGCTCGGAGAAATAGCCACCCGGTCGGAAGTCACCGACGTCGCTCTGCGGGGACGGCTGAATGCCATCGTGCAGTCCGCCTCCAACTCCGACAGCCTGTTCCAGCTGGGGGAATTGAAGCGCCGCTATGTCGGGGAGACGGCGTCACTGATGCGGGGTGGAACAACCAGTCAACCGACACTGCCGCCCGCGCTGGACCCCTATGAGCGTGTCTTCCGTGCGCAGACCAGCTATCTGGTCGAGATGTTTGCGATCCGTGGCGCGGTTGCCCGGCTGCATTCCGTCTCGCGGGACCTGTCGCATGCCACCGAAACGCAGACCTATGCCGTCGCGCAGGGACTTAACGAGGGGCTGACCTCGGCTTCCAACGCCTTGAGCCGGCTTCTCGTCATGATCGCCATGGCCTCCGTCGTCGTGCTGGTCATGGCCACCGTGTCGATCCGCTCCGTCATGCGCGTTTCGCGCGGGATCGTCGCGCTGTCTCACGGCATGAACAGTCTGGCGAAGGGTGAGCCGAATGTTGCACTCCCCGCCTATGCCGGATCGGAAACCGAGCTGGTGCAGCTGTCCGACGCCTTCCGGGCCTTCCGGGAAAGCGTAGACCGCGTTTCGCGGCTGCGGCGAACAGCGGAAGCGGCGGCCCGCACCATCCGATCGACTTTCCGAACCATGAACGAGGGCATCGCGCTCTTCGACAGGACCGGCCGACCGATCACCATGAACAGGCGGATCATCGAACTTGTGGGGCGCACGGGCTCGTCACGCAAATATCCGCTCCGGCGCTTTGTCGAAACCATCCCTGAAATTGATCCGCTACTGCTGCCTTCGCAGGACGATCCCGGAACGCTGGCCGAACGCATGGTCGTGCGCCAGCGCAATGACGAGCAGCAGGTTATCGAGCTTGCGGTCTCGCGTCAGCCCGATGGCGGTATCGTTCTTCTGGCGCGCGATGTGACCTTGCTGGACCGGCAGGAGGCGGAGGCGGTCAAATCGCAACGTCTGGACGGCATCATGCGCATGACCCATCAGATCAGCCATGAAGTTGGCAACATGATCGGCATCATCACCGGTAGCCTCGGCCTTCTAGAGCGTGAGGCCATATTCAACGAACGTCAGCAGCGGCACATCAAGCGGATCCGCAAGGCAGCCGATCGCGGCAATGCCCTGGCCAGCAGCATGCTTTCGGTCGGCAGCCAGCAGCCCATCAGGCCCAGTGAGACCGACGTCGCCGCCTTGCTGCGCGGCATGGCTGACGTGCTCGAGATCGCCGTAGGGTCTGCCTGCCCCGTCGTCCTCGAAATCGAGGAGGCCTTGCCGACCGTCGAACTTGATGCCGCCATGTTCGAGCAGTCCGTCCTCAATCTTTGCCTCAACTCGGCAGCCTCCATGCCGGAGGGGGGTATCATCCGCGTCGCCGCCAAGCGCGACCAGAACCATCTCCTCATCAGTGTCGCAGATGAGGGCATCGGCATGGAACCGGAGGCTGTCGACAAGGCGTTCGAGCCCTATTTTACAACGAGAGCAGAAGCTGGCGGCGCCGGCTTGGGCCTTGCCGTCGTTTATGGCTTCATGCGCCAAAGCGGCGGCGAAGCGCATATCGAATCCAAGCGAGGGACGGGCACGATCGTTGAGTTGCGTTTCCCGTTGAGCCGATGAAGCACCTTGCCTAAGACGAAGTGCTCCGCCAGCTCTATGGCCGCCTCCGCACATACGATCAGCCTTAGTCTATGCCAACTCCAGCGGGGGTAGCGTCGGGTGAAAGGGTCTGTCGCGAACGGGTTAGTACTTGGTGGCAGTGTCCGAAATCTTCTCTTTTCCGCCTATATGACCATTTTAACTTACCGCTCTATTCCTGCTCAAAGGCTTAGCTGGTTCGTGCGAACGGGCTTCAGGTTCGATTCCGCTCAAGGTCAAGACACGAGGAAGGGATTGTGGTAAAGACGCTGAGGCCGCGCGCCACAACCGGTCAGCGCCCCCAACACCCGCCGAACCCAAACGCCCCTTATACCAAGGCCCACTGAAATTGACTCACGGGATTCCGTTTTGGGACAAATCATGATTCAACATGGCGGAAGGAGATTTCGCCATGGGAACGGCACTCAATATCCGTCAGGACTACACGGCTGATGACCTGCGTCAGCTTGCCAGAAAGAGCCGGGACGCGGACTGGTCACGTCGATTGCTCGCTTTGTCGGTGATCTACGAAGGCGGGTCTCGGAGCCAGGCCGCCTCTATGGGCGGGGTCGGTTTGCAGATCATCCGCGATTGGGTCGAGCGTTTCAATCAGCATGGCCCAGACGGCCTGAAGACCGGAAAGGCGAAGGGCCGTGAGCCTTTGCTGAACGACAAGCAGCGCAAAGCGCTCATCGAGGCGGTCGAGAAAGGTCCCGTTCCCTATCTCGACGGAGTGGTGCGCTGGAGACTCGTCGATCTGGTGCAATGGCTTTGGCAGGAGCACCGTATCTCGGTGAGCCGCCAGACGCTTGGGCGCGAACTGCATGCGATGGGCTATCGCAAGCTCACGGCCCGGCCGAAGCATCATGCACAAGAGCTTCAAGCCATCGAGGATTTTAAAAAAGCTTCCCCGCCGCAGTGGCAGAAATCGCCGCCGGAGCAGCCCGAGGGAAACGAGTAGAGATTTGGTTCCAGGACGAGGCTCGGATCGGCCAGAAGAACAAGATCACGCGCCGCTGGGCAAGGCGGGGAACACGACCTTCAGCGCCCCACGATCAACGCACGAGGTCGGCCTACATCTTCGGCGCAATCTGCCCGAAGCTCGGAAAGGCGGCTGCACTGGTCATGCCATGGTGCGACACCTACGCGATGACGCAGCACCTGGTCGAAATCTCGCGCCATGTCGCTGACGACGCGCACGCCATCCTCATCATGGATCAGGCGGGCTGGTACATGTCGAACAATCTCATCGTCCCCGGCAACATCACCATTCTGCCGCTGCCGCCGAAATCCCCGGAGCTGAACCCGGTCGAAAACCTCTGGCAGTTCATGCGCCAGAACTGGCTCTCAAACCGGGTCTTCAAGTCCTACGACGATATCGTCGACCACTGCTGCGATGCCTGGAAAAAACTCGAAAGCCAGCCCTGGCGCATCATGTCCATCGGACACCGCAAATGGGCACATGAGTTCTAATCATTGAGCGCTGGTATTATTGCGCAACTTGGAAAAAAAGCAACGCCTGTTCTCCGCTGCACGACAGGTTGGGGTAGCCGACCCGAAGAACATGCAACATGCCATTTAGATACTGCCGATTATCGTGCGTGGGCCGGGACTTCCTGCCGCGTTCGGTGGGCAAGAGCCCCTCAATGATCCGCCATCCCGTATCTGTCAGGTCGCCGCGAGCCAAAACCGCCTCCTAACAGGTAGTTTTGAAGCGCGCTTCCGCTGATTTGGGAATCAGCTTTGGTAATAGGACTTGGACCGGATTTACTCCGTCTTCAAGAAAATACCCTGTTGCGTACGGCCTCCCTCGTGATCACACCCGAGTGAGAACGCGCGCTCTGGTTGGTAGCGGCCGCCAGCCAGACTACCACGCGCCGCTCCCAATCGATCTCAAACAGCCAGACGGAAATGCCGCTTGACAACCAAAGGCTCATGCGAAACTGTACCGATAGGTAAATAAATTACCGATCGGTACAATTTAATCAATTCAACAAGGAACTGAAGATGTCGCGTCCACCACTCCCCCCCTTCACCCGCGAAAGCGCCATCGAAAAGGTCCGGTTGGCCGAAGACGGCTGGAACACCAGAGATGCGGCGAAAGTTGCGCTGGCCTATACGCTGGACACCCGATGGCGGAACCGCGTCGAGTTCGCCAGCAATCGCGATGAGGCGCAGGCATTTCTGGCACGCAAGTGGAACAAGGAGCACGAATACCGCCTGATAAAGGAGCTGTGGGCTTTCACCGATAACCGCATCGCGGTACGCTACGCCTATGAATATCGGGACGACGGCGGCCACTGGTACCGCGCCTATGGTAACGAGAACTGGGAATTCGCAGAGGACGGTCTGATGGCGCACCGGCACGCGAGCATCAATGAAATGCCGATTTCAGAAAGCGATCGTTTGTTTCGTTGGCCTCTTGGCCGTCGGCCGGATGATCACGCCGGTCTCAGCGACCTGGGTCTCTGATCATGGCTCGCATGGTCGCTGAAAGAGCCGACGTCATAGCCCCGTTGGCCGAAGTTTTTCGCGAACATGGCTATGAAGGCGCGAGCCTTGCCTTGATCGGCAAGGCGACCGGTCTCGGCAAGGGCAGTCTCTACCACTTCTTCCCGAACGGAAAGGAAGAGATGGTACGGGCTGTTCTCGACGAAATCGGCCAGTGGTTCGAGGATGCCGTCTATTCCCCCTTGCGCAACGAGAGCGACGCCAGTGGCGCCATCGATGCGATGCTCACCTCGACGGACCAGTATTTCAGATCTGGCAGACGCGTTTGCCTCGTCGGCGTCTTGGCAGTGGCCAACACGCGTGACCTCTTTGCGCAAGCCATCCGAAGCTATTTCGTCGGGTGGGTGGACTCATTGCAGTCAGCCCTTGTTCGACAAGGCCGCGAAGCTGGCCAATCGCGCATGCTCGCAGAAGAGGCGGTCCTCGCGATCCAGGGAGCGATTGTTCTTTCACGGGCATTGGACGATGCGGCGGTTTTCCAGCGGGCTATCGATCAGCTCCGGGGACGATTGGTAATCGATACCTCTAACCTTGAGGGCACAACCGACGTTTCACCGCAAAATGAAGTTCGGCTTGTCTAAGATTAGCGGAGATATCAACACAACGCGGGGCGGCAGGATTTTGGGCAATCTTGCCACTCCACAGGCGGTCAAGGGCCAGCGGCAGGAGTTTCGGCAAAGCGTCCGGACGGAGAAGGGGCAAAACTTTGTCAACAGGGCCCAGTGCCAGTTCATTCTCAATGACGAAACCAACGTGCAACACCAGAGCTACCAAAGCCCCTACGATTGAATTGTTGCAAACAGAATAATTCCCAAAGAAAAATCAACCGCGACTTTCCGCAATGTTCTTAAAACGACCCGCTAACTGCCCCATTTGCCCGGTGTCTTCATCGACTGGACCCCTACGCAACAAAGTTCCGCGAGTGCCCGATGCGACTGGTTCTATGAGGGCCCATCAGGGGCCCACTCCATCAACGCGTTCACAATAGGGCAGTCGGCTACACAGTTCCAAGGTAGGCAGGCCGATCCGCCTCGATGCAAAGATCGAGAACTGAAGACAATGTGGGCGCAGAACACCGGTTACCCTTGACCTCACCAGCCAATGTCGGTGAACCTCACGTCGGATCTAGCCGGTTTTGAGAAACTCCCGTTGTTCATCCATGGAAAGGCGATCACAGAGTAAGCGCCGTTTCAGTCCCACCTCCACGGCCAACTAGATGCTCGACGGAGCGGTATCGGAGCCAATCTTCGGTGCTATGCGAATGTATGCCAACTGACTCAGAAGTTCGATCAATGTCTGCGTGACGATTATCGCCGGGAGGATCGGGACAGCGCCGGGAACAGCGAACGCCAGCGGCAGTACGACCAGAGAGTTTCGCGTAGCGGCGCTGAACGCGACGGCACGACCCGCTGGCGCATCAAGTCTGAACAGCTTGCTCATGCCCCACCCCGCCAAGGGCGCAACAACCGCGTATGTCACGTAAATTGGCACGACCCGGACTGTGGCATCGAGTGCGGAGCCGATTTGCGGCACGACGGCCGCCACGACGATGAAGAGTACAACCGCTGTCGCAGGAACCGGGAGCAGTCCAAGGACCGACGACGCACGTGCCCCGGCCACACTTCGGCCCGCCCAAAACTGTACGAGAATGGCGAGAACAAGCGGGATTGCGATCAGCCAGACGAAGGCATGGACAAATGGTCCGGCCTTGATGAGAGACCCGGCCTCGGGACCAAGGAAAACACTCAGAAAGACGGGCAAAAGTAGCATCTGGACGATCAGGAGCGCGGGTGTTGCTGCCAACAGGAGGCGGGCATCGGCGCGGCCAAGGTGCGAGAATGTAACGACATAGTCGATACATGGGGCGAGAAGGACCAGCAATATGCCGAGCCGCACCATCGGATCGGGTGGAAGAAACTGAACGAGAACTCCCACCAACACAGGAATGATGACAAAGTTGGTTAGCAGCAGAACACCAAGGAAGCGGAAGCGCGCTAAAGCCACCCGCAGCTCGGCAAGCGGCACCTGAAGGAAGGTCACAAACAACATAAACGCCAGCGTCGGATTGATGCCGATCTCAAGTCCAGTCGTACCGGAGATCGAGAGAGCCGCCAGAGCGCCGAGGACGACTGCCCCGAAGTAAATCTGGACCTGATGATTTTCGAGGGTATCACGGAGGAGAGTCAACTGAGCGCCTTCGCTTTCCATTTTACGCCAGGCGAAGGTAGCCAGGTCCGAGAACAATGGCCAGCTGCACTGACTTCAGTGTTTCTGTAGATAAAAATTCCAAGGTAACAGTTCTCTCACCTGAGCCTGCTTGTGGCCGTTGATGATGGCGGTGAGAGTGTTGGTCAGATAGGCCTGCGGATCGACGCTGTTGGGCTTGCAGGTCTCAATAAGCGAGGCGATAGTCGCCCAGTTCTCGGCTCCGGCATCGTGGCCCGCAAAGAGTGCGTTCTTCCGATTGAGCGCTATCGGACGGATGGTCCGCTCGACGCTGTTGTTGTCGATCTCGATACGCCCATCGGTCAGGAAGAGCTTCAGACCATCCCAGTATTTGGCGATGTAGGCCAAGGCTTCGCCGAGTGGAGACTTCGTTGCAACGCGTGCGCGGTGATGGACAAGCCAGTCATGCAGGCCAGCGACGAGTGGCGCTGATCGTTCCTGCCGACCTGCAAGGCGAGCTTCAGGATCAAGGCCGCGCAGTTCGGCCTCGATGCGATACAGTTGGCCGATCCGCTTGAGGCCATCCTCGGCAATCGGTGCTGAGCCGTAGCGGGTGATCTCCATCAGCTTACGCCGAGCGTGAGCCCAACAATAGGCGAGCTCAATGCCTTGGCCGACACGGTCAGGCGCGATCAGCCTGTTGTATCCGGCATATCCATCGACCTGCAGAATGCCCGAGAACCCCTGCAATATCGTTCGGCATGAATGCCACCGCGACCAGGAGCGTAGGTAAAGGCCACGCCCGGCGGAGCGCCGCCACCCCAAGGACGATCATCTCTCGCAAGCGCCCAGAAGTATCCGGTCTTGGTCTTCCGGGAGCCGGGATCGAGAACTGGGGCACGGGTCTCGTCCATGAACAGCTTGGTCGAGCGCTTCAGGTCGGCGATCAGTGCATCGAAGACGGGCCGCAGCTCACAGGCTGCCCGACCGGCCCAATCGGCCAGCGTTGATCGGTCGACATCGATGCCCTGGCGGCTCATGATCTGCGCCTGCCGATAGAGCGGAAGGTGATCGGCATACTTGGAGACGAGAACATCGGCGACGGTCGCTTCCGTCGGGAGCCCAGCCTGGATCAGGCGAGCCGGAGCTGCGGCTTGAACGACACCGTCAGTGCAGGCACGGCAGGCATACTTAGGGCGGCGGGTGACGATCACGTGGAACTGTGCCGGGATCACGTCCAGCCGCTCGGAGACATCCTCGCCAATGCAATGCAGGCAACCGCCACAGCCGCACGTCAGACTTTCCGGTTCGATCACCTCCTCAATACGCGGGAGATGCTTTGGAAGAGAGCCGCGATTGATCGCGCGTGGCTTGGCAATCCTGTTTCCTGAAGGACTGTCCGCCTCATCCTCGGCCTGGATCACGGCCATGGCCGTCTCCAGGTCTTCCAGCGCCAGGTCGAATTGGTCAGGATCGGTCTTCTCGGATTTGCGTCCGAAGGCTGCCTGTTTGAATGCCGCGACCAGCTTCTCAAGCCTTTCGATCCGCTCATCCTTGCGGGCGATATGCTCGTCTTTGCTCGCTATCGCGACGTCCTTGGCCGCCTCGCGTGCCTGTGCCGCGATCAGCATCGCCTTCAGGGCGGCAACATCATCGGGAAGGTCTGCGGCATCAAGCATGGCCGGAAGCTACCAAATCGAAAGCGATTTTGCCTTCGGAATTTGCCGTGCTGAGTCATCGTGCCGCAGCTATTCGATGGTCTCCGGGGTTCTCGTCTGGATGGCATGAACCCGCCGCCAGTCGAGGCCCGCAAACAGGGCTTCGAACTGGGCGTGGGTCAGCGTCATCATGCCATCCTTGATGCCGGGCCAGGTGAAGCTGTGCTCCTCCAGCCGCTTGTAGGCCATGACGATCCCGGAGCCATCCCAGTAGATCAGCTTCAACCGGTCCGCCTTGCGTGATCGGAACACGAAGACAGTTCCAGTGAACGGGTCCTTGTGCAACTCGTTCTTCACCAGTGCGGCTAAGCCGTCATGACCCTTGCGGAAATCCACGGGTTTGGTGGCCACCATGATCCTGACGCGGTTTGACGGAAAGATCATGTCGCAGCCGCCAGGGCGCGAGCGATAGCCGCGATGCGGGCCACAGAAGCACCTTCCTCAAGACGGACGTAACTGGACCCACGACAATCTCGGCGCGGGAAGCGACCTTGACGGTCTTTAGCTCCGGCGCTGGAGTATCGACAACGATGGCCGCAAACTCCACCGCGTCTTCCGGCTCTGGCAACACCAACTTGCCTTGCCGCGCCAGCGTGCGCCAGGACGACAGGTGGTTGGCCTTCAGTCCGTAGCGCCCCGCTACTTCATTCACCGTCACGCCTGGTCGCAAGCTCTCCGAAACGATGCGTGCCTTCACCTCGTCAGGCCAATGGCGGTGCGCCTCACGCCTACTCCGCCGCGTTGTGAGAACCTCCAACGTAGACTCCATGGAGAAACTCCTTGTCTCTCATCCATGGAAACTTGATCACAGATCAGGGCGCGGCAGACAATGTGGGGGCAGAACACCGTTTACGATACATCTGTTTCTTGAGCAATTGCCACATTGAAGGTTAGTGCCTGCCCTGCGCGACAAAGGCACGGTATCGCTCGATGGCTTCCCGTGCTTCAATCAGCATTAGAAGTCAAAGCTCTCGAACCGCAGCCGGCCGGGGTCGATCTTGGGCTCAAGCCACGCGCGGACGTCCGCCATGAACCGATCGGGCCCGCAGACAAACACGATCGCGTGGTCGAGCGTGGGCACATCGTCGAAGTCGGTGGCGCGGAGCCGGCGCGGATGGACACGACGCCCGTCCGCACTTGCACTCTGCGCCTTACCCGTCGAGTCGAACACGCGTACTTCGATGTCGGTCATCCCGTCGATTAGCGAGATTTCGTCGCCGCGGCACGAATAGAAGAGCGTGACCTCGGGCATCGGACGCCCGGAGTCGCGCAGCGCCCGGTGCATCGCGAGGAAGGGAGTGATCCCGACGCCGCCGGCCACCCAGAGCATGTGCGGAAGCACGCGACCTTCATCGAGACACGTGAACGCTCCACCGAATCCCAGGAGATCGATCTCGATCGGTGGAACGCGATGATTCGCTAGCGAGTGCAAGTACGACGAGACGACTCCGGCCTTCTTGACCGTGATCGAGATCTGTCGGCGATCAGGCGATACCCTCGACACCGTATACGTCCGCACGTAGTCATCGTTCAGCGACTGTGGGTCGAAGTTGTTCATGTGCTGGTACGAACGATCGAACCGGCTTCCGAAGTCGAAGATGGCGTGGCCACCGGGGACGAGCTCGGCCTCCCGCGGGAGCGCGAACGTGAACGTCGAGACGAGCGTCGACTCTTCGATCACGTCGACGAGCGTGGCCTTCATGGCGAGCGGATATCGGTCGCTCGGAGTCTCGCTCGCGAGGATCCTCGGTTTCGGGTTGTAGGGCGAGAGCTGCTCGTCACCGACGATCTCGAGGTCGAGCGCACCCGTAGTAAGCAGCGCCTCGTCGATCGTGATCAGTGTGATCAGCGTCGCGCCCGGCATAATGCGCGATGCATCTTCATCGAAGAGATTGCGCGCACGCCCGGTCACGTGGAGCATCGCGCCAGTGGTGAAGTCGGGTATCGCGACGCCCATCACCGGATCGGTCTCGACGTTGCCTAGCGACTGATAAAAGCGATTACCCGAGTAGTCGGGCATAACGAGATGCGTCCCGTTCTCGTCGTCGAAGGAGCGGAGGAACCCCTTCGGTCCGCCGCGATGGTTCAGCCCCATGTCGGATTCGGAGGGATCGCTGTCGGTATGTCGCGTGGCGATGAAGATGGTGCTCGCTCGCCGGAGAATGTCTCGCGCCGCGGACGAGAGCTCCGTGCCGAGCGGGGTGGTGCTCGGCGTCCGAGCCTTCGGGCGAAGGTCCCTCACCGTGATGTACTTGGGGCAATTCCCCATGTGCTCGTTCGCGCGCAGCGCGAGCCTGAGTGAACGTCCATCGAACGTCGCCGCGTCCACCGAACCCGAGAGCTTAACGCGCGAGCGCGTCGTGAAATCGATCGCGACGCCCGCGAAGAGTCGCGCGCCGGGCATTGGCGAGCACACCGCGCGCACGAATGGATCGTCCGGGTTCACCCGAGCCCGCACGACCAGGAGCTCGGTCGAGGGCGCGGTCGTCTCGGGGTTGCAGAGAATGGTCACCCACGGCCGGCCGCTCTCGTCGAGCACGCCGAGCGGCAAGTACGGCAGGCGAGCGTAGTAGACGACGTGCTGGCGCGACATCTCATCGTGGATCACGCCGCGGATCGCCTCGGTCTGCTCCGGAGGCGTGTTCCGCCGAGCCTGGATGCGGAGCTCTCCCTCGTGCTGGCGGTGCGACTTGCGGATGCTCCCCGTCATGACGCCACGGTCTCCTTATTGGCGAGCAGCGTCGCGCGTACGTCCTTGAGCGCCCGCGCGAACACTCTCTTGTTCCCCGTCCCTGCGACGACCACGAGTGCCCCCTCAATGCGCCCGAGCGCGTCCTCGGCGCGGGACCGCGCGACAGCGCGCGGAATTCCAGCGTCGACTCCAAGCGTCTCAAACGCAGTCAGCCAGAGGTCGAACGAGCGACGGAGTGGACCGCCGATGACGGGACGACCCGCGCTCGCGCAGAGCCGCTCGAGTAAACACGCCTTCGTCCCACCGTCGTAGACCTCATCCAACACGGCGAGCATCTCGTCGAGCTTCTTGTTCGGACTAGCCTTCGTCTCAAGCGGCGCGTAGAGCGCCTGTTTGAGCAAGCCGTCGAGATAGGCGAGCACACTCGTCGCCATCTCTTCCTTTCCGCCGGGGAAGTGGTGGTAGAGGCTCGAACGACCGAGGCCCGTCGCTTCCGACAGGACCGCGAGGGACGCACCTTCGTATCCGTGCTCGCGGAAGACCTCCAGGAGTCGCGCGAGCACTTCTTCTTTCGGGATGAGAGCAGCGGGCATGGTCGACGGGCCTCGGTGTGGGTTCGTGACCGCAGCACGCCGTGTACCAGGCGTGCTGCGATCTTCGGATGTATCAGAAGGTGCACACGGAATAGCCGCCCTTCGCATACGCCGCAAGACCCGGCGGATCGCGCCGAACGTTTGTGGAACATTCGGTGCCACAAGGCATGCCTTCGTCAAGAGTGCGTAGTCTCAGTTCAGATAGTACCGAATGGGTTGTCGATCACGAAGCGCCAAACCCCATCCGCTTCCCGGCGGACGACATCGGAGGACGTTCCCGACAATTTCAAGGGCTTACCGTCAGGCCCGTTGCCTTCCATGACCCATTCGGAGATAACGAGCGCGACATCTCCACTGACCACGACGTGTTTGTCAGTCGCCTTGATAGGCAGCTTCAACTGCATGAATTCGGACAATGTCGCACGAATGGCCTCGTGGCCTTGCACGGCGGTGCCGGGCTTGGTCACGAAAACCGCGTCTGCAACGTAGATTTTCATGGCGGCGTCGAGGTCACCCGCGGTGATGGCGCTCGAAATGTACGGGGTCACGTCTTCCGGACGGCGGGGCAGAGGCATCTCGGTCGTGCCCTGTGCATGCACCTGTCCGAGGCCACCGATACCGGTGGCGAACAATGCGGCGGAGGCCACCAGCATCTCACGACGCGAAGAAGTTAAAGGAACTGATCTGTTTGTCATGAATCTCTCCTGGAAAAATGGGACGCAACTGTTTGACCGCAGCACGCCGCGTACCAAGCGTGCTGCGATCCTCGGATGCATCAGAAGGTGAGCACGGAATAGCCGTCCTTCGCGTACGCCGCGAGGCTCGGAAGGCCGGACGTGCCCGGCACCTGGTTCGTGGTGATCAGGGAGAATCCGTTCTTCTCGGCGTCTGCACGCGCACCGAAGACGTCCGCGCATCCAGACGAGACACCCACCACCTTATCCTGGACGGCCTTGTAGAGCGCGTGGGCCGGGTGATCCTTCTGGGTAAGCACACCCGCCCAGCGCGTGCCTGCTCCCTGGAACACGATCTCGACGTGCTCGTTCTTCTGTTTGAGGTCGTACGCCGCGGCCAGCGCGTTGAACAAGCGCCCGACCGCTTCGTCGCTGCCGGACTTGGGATCGGAAAATACGACAATCGCAGTCTTCATGGAAACTCCTCTGTGACGTGAGGCTCGGCGGATGTCGTCGAGCTTTGGATGGACCGTTCGGTACAATACGACGAAGGCGTGCCGTCGTCAAGAGTGCGCTCGGCTGGTAACTGAACGTCACCGAAAAAGACACTAGCATCTGGGCGAGCATGGAAGGGCTGAAACCCATATCCCCCGCCACAACACCTCATCCGACTATCATCGCGAATTGCGTTCAGAGGCGATGAAACTATGGGCGACAATCGCCCGAGCGTGACCGACAAACTCGGCCGGCGTCATGGTGTGTCTTCGTTGCCGTTAAGTTTACGATGCCGCCGCGGGCGCTATTTAGGCGCCAGAAGCTCGCGCAGCAGCGCCATGTGTTCGGCGGGCATTGCCTCCCTTTGGGAAAGCAACAGCTCGCTCCAATGCCCGACCACCCAGCGGTCGAGGGTCTCGAGAAGGCCCATCGTGAGGTCGATGAGGAGCGATTCCGGCAGATCCGATCGAACGACGCCAATGTCCTGGCCCCGGGCGATCAGGCGGCCGACCCATTGGCGGACAGATTGAAAGAGCCGGTTGGTGGCAGCGCTCGTCTTGGGCTGGCCGCGCAGGGCGTAAAAGATGTGGCCGAAGCGGACGAGCCAGTTGTTCGCGTTCACAATCGTCACGGCTTTGCTGTAACGACCCTCCAGTTCGAGCCAGAACGCCTCGGCCGTCAGTGCTTCGGGATCGAAACTGCCGATCTGGCGAAAGAGGAGGGCAATCGCCCGTTCCACCATAGTCGTGAAGAGATCCGCCTTGTCGTCGAAATAGTAATAGAGCGTGCTCTTTCCGATCCCTGACTTTTCGAGAATGCGATTGAGCGAGGCGCTGTCAAATCCATGGGCCGCGAACTCGGCCCCTGCAGCCTCGAACAGGACGCGCTGCTTTTCGGGATCCAGATTCTCAAGTCGGTTTCGGCTCATTGACGTCCCTCAGCGCAGGCCGGACCCTTTTGACAAGCGTTTGTACCAGTGGTGCAAACAAACGGTACAGATCGTTCGAAATCATCTTCACGAGGGATCGATCATGAAAATTGGCATCAGCGGTGCTGGTATCGCCGGCACGACCTTGGCCTATTGGCTTGCACGTTCTGGCCACCAGCCCGTCCTGATCGAGCAGGCGCCCAAATTTCGGACCGGCGGCTACCTCGTAGACTTCTGGGGACTGGGCTACCAAGTGGCGCGCAAGATGGGCATCGAATCGACTTTGCTCGAGCGCGGTTACGAACGCAAGGAAGTGCGCTTCGTCAATGCGAAGGGTGAGAGGGCGGGCGCCTTTTCCACCGAGAGCACGCGTTCGGTCGCCGGCGATTTCGTTTCCATCCAGCGAAGCGCGCTTGCCAGAACGATTTTCGAAACGCTCGAAGGCCGGCGGAGACACGCTTTGGTTCGCGCATCGCCGCGCTGCATGAAGAAGAGGGGGGCGTAAAGGTCAGCTTCGCTGACGGCGCGGTCGAACAGTTCGACCTCGTCATTGGTGCGGACGGTCAGCATTCCGGTGTGCGGGCGTTGTGCTTCGGCGACGAGCCACAGTTCAAAACCTATCTCGGATATGCCGTTGCCGCATTCGAGATCGCCGGATACCGACCGCGCGACGAGGATGCTTATGTCATCTTTGCCGCGCCCTCGCATCAGGTGGCGCGGTTTGCGCTGCGTGAGGATCGCACCCTTTTTCTGCTCGTGTTCCGCTGTGATCCTGGCCGCACGGACCATTGCGGAAACAAGGAGGAAATTGTCGCCTTGGTGACGAAGGAGTTTCAGGGGCTCGGGTGGGAAATCCCCGCTATCATGCGGGCGCTTGTGGGCGCCGAAGCGATCTATTTCGACAGGATGAGCCAGATCAAGATGCCGCGCTGGCGCAAGGGGCGCGTCGCGCTGCTGGGGGATGCCGCAGCCGCCGTTTCGCTTCTGGCCGGTGAAGGGACTGGCCTTGCCATGATTGAAGCCTATGTCCTTGCGGGCGAGCTGCATCGCGCAAACGGTGACTATCGCGTTGCCTTTCCCGCCTACGAGGACCGTCTGCGACCCCTCCTCGAAACCAAGCAAAGATCGGCTGAGAATTTCGCCTCGACCTTTGTGCCGAGTACCGATCTCGGCGTCTGGTTTCGCAACCAGGCCAGCAAGCTGATGAGCATCCCCGGCGCCAGCGACCTGATGCTTGGCAACAGTCTGAAAGACGATCTGGACTTGCCCGACTACCAATTTGGATAGGCTTGTCGCCGCCGAGACGCAGTTTGGAAAGGCCGCGTCCGGCAGAGCGACAGCTGTCCCTGGAGACTGTCCGCCGTATCGATCAACGCAGGCGGTCGCGGCACGCTTCCGGCAGGTCATCCGCAAATCGCGTCAGACGGACTGCGTCGATGGCGTAGTCGGCAAGGCCCAGGTAATGGAACGGGTCCCCAGCAAGTACCTGTTCCAGAGCCTGCCTGTCGGCTCCCGGCGCGAGGATGATCCCGCCGGTGCGCGGCTCCTTCGGGCCCGAGGCGAGAAAGATGCCGCTTGCAAAGTTCCGATCCAGAAAGCGGCGATGGGCCTCGAGGTTGGCGTCGATTTCCGCAAGCGGCACCTTGTAGGTCAATGAAACGATAAACATTGGCATATTCCTTCCGTTCAAGTGATATGATTGCCGGCGTACTCAGGCGGCGATGCCGCGCATGATTGCCTCTGCCAAGGGGGCGGGATGCGTGAGGGACACCATGTGCGGCGCGCCTGCGATTTCGGAATAGGTCGCGTCGGGTACCTCCAACATCCGCTTCATCAGGTCCGGCGGCGTGGATGCGTCCTTTTCGCCCGCAATCACATGGGTCGGAACCCGGATCTTGCCGAGCCGCTCGCCTGTCGTGATCGTGGCGAGCGCATGCCAGCCGGCCACCCAATCGGCGACGAATGCACGCTCGACCGCGTCTCGCGCATAGCGCACCGCCCAGCCGTTTCGCGCCAGGTCTTCGGGGCGGAACCAGCGTGTGAGGCTGGGAATGATTTGCGCCTCCATGCCGTCGCGTTCCGCTGCAAGCGCCCGCTGCTCAAATGCGTCGAAGGACCAGGCGGTCGATGCAACGATGGTCAGAGATTTCATCCGTTCTGGTTTCATGAGCGCCACTTGCTGCGCGATCGATCCGCCCAGCGACAATCCGACCACATGCGTGCTTTCGATCTGAAGACCGTCGAGCAAGGCGACGAGGTCGTCGGCATAGGTTTCAAGCCCTTTCGCCGTCGGCGCGCCGGCTGCAGCGCCATAACCGCGCAAATCATAGGCAATCACGCGAAACGTGTCGGCGATCAATGGGATGACGTCGCGCCACATCCGGTGGTCGAGCCCGAGAGCGTGAACGAGGATCAGGGCGGGCTTGTCGCTGGCGCTGTCGAAAACGCGCGTCTGATGATCGCCGAGCATCAGCTTGCGCGTCTTCATCAGCGCGGGGCCCCCTGCGTTCAGCACGGACCCGCGCACTTCACGCAGCACGTTGAGCGCGCGGGGATAACCGGCATAGATGGACAGATGTTCGGCAAGTGCAACAAGTTCGTCGGGATGCGCCCCGACCCGAAGCGCAGCGTCGAGATGTACGCGCAATTGCGGTTCGGCGCCGCCGATGGCGCCGAGCACGCCTAATGTTACGAGTTCGCGCTCGCGGCGCGGCAGGCCGGTCTGAGAAAATATGCTGCCGAATGCGTGGCTTACCAGGTTTTCGGCAAGGACGGCGGATGACTCGGCAATGGTCGCCACCGTCTGTTCGCCGCGATGCCCGTCGATTGCCGTGAGCTCCTTCCAGCCGATTTTTTCCTGTTCCATGATGGTGTTCCAATCCTGTTGATGTCGATAGGTCAACAGTCTGATTTTCATTTCCCGAAATTCTACAGAGAATTTTCGCAGACTGTTTTCCGAAAATAGAAAGCGGGGAGCAAGATCGCAGTCGATTTGGGCGCGGGGGCGCGCGCTGTCACACCGAAGCTTGCAGATCCTCGCCGGAACCGGAGGAAGAGGGCACACCGGTTTCAAGTTGCCGGCGGAACGCCAGCACCTTTTCGGCAATCGCATCGGCAACCACGCGGACGCGGCGCGAAGCCGCAAGTTCGGCATGCGTGGCCAGCACGACAGGGCGCTCCATCTTGCCTCCCTGGGGAAGCTCGTCGGTAATCAGGCGCAGCCCCGCCTGGCATGCCAGGAAGTGCGGCAGTACTCCGACCCCGATGCCGCGCCGCACGGCCTCCAGAAGCGATTCCAGCGTATTTGCCGAAAAGCGGCTGGTCTCGGCCGTGCTGAATGACCGCGACCAGTTCAGCAGCGTCTCGACGCCCGCGAGCTCGGGCCAGGTGACATGCCTCGTCGGCAGACTGCCATCGGCGGGCCCATAGAGACCGAAACCCATCGTAGCCAGGCGGCGCACTAGCAAATTACCGCCTTGCGGAACGACCATGCGCAATGCCAGATCAGCATCGTGGCGGTGCAGATTGACGGTTGTGGGCGAATAGATCACCTCGACATCAAGCCCCGGATTGGCCTGCAGCAGCGGCTCGAGCGCCGGAATCACCACTGGCAGGAGCAGGGTCTCGACGCTCGCGACCCGTACCTTGCCGCGAATGTCGACCTGAAGCGCGGCCTCGGCCCGCATTTCGTGTTCGGCAAGCTCCATCCGCTCGGCGCGCGGAAGGAGCGCCGCCCCCTGGTCGGTCAGCGCATAGCCTTGCTGGCTGCGCAGGAACAATGGCAGGCCGATGGCGTGTTCGATGCGGTCGATGCGCCGGGAGATCGTCGCCACGCCAATGCCCAGCGATTGGGCCGCGCCCGACAGGGTGCCCTCACGGGCAAGCGCCAGGAAAAGGCGGATGTCATCCCAGTTCAGCCGCTGCATGGCTTTCCATTTTCGAAAAACGATCTTCGAGCTTATTCTATATCGGCACAGGAAAAGGAATGCAATTCAAGGGCAACTTCGACCTGAGGACTGCTCCCATGACCGTCACCGATATCGAAATGCCTTCCGAGCCCGCCGCGTCACGTGAACGTGTCGCATTCCTGCTCAGCGCCACGGCCGCCATTTTCTGGGGATCGAGCTTCGAGGCGACGCGGATTGCGCTTCATGACCTGCCGCCATGGACGGCCGCCGCCGGGCGCTTCGTCATTGCCGCCGCAGCCATCTTCGTCTGGATGGGCATTGTCGAGCGTGGAGGGTGGCAGGCGCTCCGGCGCAACGCCATCGCCTTCGTCGTGCTCGGCATTCTGGGGGTCGCAGGCTTCAACGCCGCCCTTTTCCTTGGCATGCGCACATCCAGCCCGGTGACGGCCGCTTTGATCCTCGGGACCGTCCCCTTGACGACGAACCTTCTTGAGGCGCTGATCAGCCTGCGATGGCCCAGCCCAATGGCGCTCCTCGGCATGGTCATCAGCCTTTTCGGTATTGCCTTGACCATTGGCGCGTTTTCAGGTGCGCATCTTGCGCCCGGCGATCCGGTCATCTTCGCAGGCAGCGTCGCATGGGCCATCTACACGATCGGCTGCCGCCGCTGGGTCCGCGACGCCAGTCCGCTCGCCACATCGACATGGACCATGCTGTTCGGAGCAATAGCGCTGCTCGCCGCCGCCTTCATGGTGGAGAATCCGGTCGCGGCGCTCGCGCATGCCTCCGCCAGTTCCTGCGCGGCGGTCCTGTGGATGGCGCTGGCGGGATCGGTGCTGACCTATCTCTTTTGGCAGAAGGGCATTGCCGTGCGCGGCCCGGCCGCGACCTCGGTTCTTCTAAACCTCGTGCCCGTTGCCGCGCTGGTTTTCGCAGCAGCTTTCGGGCGGACGCCGGACGTCGCACAGGTCATTGGCATGGCGGTCGCGATTTTCGGTGTTCTTCTCGCAAGCGGTCGCATCGTCGCACCGGGACGGCGCAAGCCCGCCATTCACCTGCACACAACCTCAAGGGGCTGAGATCATGATCGGAATGCACTATAGCGTAACGCTGCCCGCCGACTATGACATGGAGATCATTGCGCGCCGCATCCGTGACAAGGGGCACTTGATGAACGGGTTCGAAGGCCTCGGCTTCAAGGCATTCCTCATGGCGCGGCGGCGTGCCGGAACCTATTCCAGCCCGACGAACCTCTACGCGCCGTTTTACATTTGGCGGCGTGCCGAGGGCATGGCCGAATTCGTGTCCGGGCCAGGCTTTGCCGCGCTTTCGGGCGATTTTGGCCGGCCGCCGGTCACGACCTGGACGATCTGGGAGGCCAAAATCGGCTCGGACTTGCCTGGAGCCCGTTTTGCGCAGCGCCAGATAATCTCCATTCCCCCCGAAGTTGATCTGCACGCTCTGCGCGGGGCCGAGGGGCGCCGCGCGGAAGAGGCAATGGCCGCAGGCGCGGTTGCGTTCGTCTCCGCGTTCGATCCGGGGGGATGGACATTTCTCAGTTTCAGCTTCTGGAGACATCCGATCGACGCATCCACCGGAGAGGGGCAGATCTACGAGGTCGGCCATGTGGCGACCGGCGCTTGACCCCCGGCCAACTCGCCAAGGGCGCCGGAGGCAACTGGCCAGGTCGAGCGATTAGGTTCTGGTCCCTGACGCATCTCTGCCAGTGAGCGGCCGCCTCTGCAGGGAATCCACGAACGTGCCGACAACAAATAGCACCGCCGCGAGTTGATTCGTGAATCAAAAATTCCACTACAAAAATGTAGACAGTGGGGATGAGCGCGAATACATGCCTAATAAATAATAATGAAAAAAAGGAGGGAATGTCATGACACTTGAGCCGTTACTTGTTGCCCCGTTTGCTGTGCGGGCGCATGCATTTGCTGCAATGGCGGCATTTGTTCTTGGAACAGTACAGATCGCCGCTCCAAAGGGCACGTTGCCGCACAGAACCGCAGGATGGATATGGGTCATTCTTATGGCCTTAACGGCCCTGTCTTCGTTCTGGATCCATACCTTATGTATGTTTGGTCCATTCAGTATAATTCACGGTCTTTCAATCCTAACGCTTGTGGTTCTGCCGCTTGCGGTTCTGCATGCCCGCAGCCACCGCGTGAAAAAACATCAAAAGGCGATGCTTTTTCTATTCGCTGGGGCTCTGTTGATAGCCGGCGTATTCACGTTGTCGCCTGGGCGGATCATGCACGATGTCGTATTTGGCACATCGACAACGCACGGGTCTTGCACCTGATCGTGCGCATGGGGCACCACGGCTCTAAGGGCCAGCGTGTAGTGTAGCGGCCGGCTTGAAGCCCGGAGGGCTGATTTAGGTTCACAGCTAGAGTATCCGTTTTGATCAAGGGTGTTTTGGGGTCCATTTCTGGTTTTTGCGGAGCAGAGCGTTCGCCAGGACGATGAGCTTTCGCATGATGGCTGTTATGGCGACCTTGGGCGGCTTTCCTGCGGCTTTGAGTTGGTCGTATTTGGCCTTGAGGTCTTCGTTGAAGCGGGATGCGACGAGAGCCGGCATGTAGAGCGCTTTGCGGACGATGGCCCTTCCGCCGGTAATGAAAGCGCGCCCGGTCCATCGTCCTGACTGCCGGTTCATCGGGGCAAGACCTGCGAGCGCGGCTGCGGCCTTCTCGTCGATCTGGCCCAGTTCGGGCATGTCGATGAGAAGCGTAAAGCCTGTGATCTGCGACACACCTGGGATCGAAACGAGGATATCGAACCTGGCCTTGAGGGACGGGTCCTTTGCAATCAGAGCCGTGATGGCACCGTCGATGGCCGTGATCTGGTGTTCGATCTGCCTGAGCCTGTCTACATTGTGTTTCTTCAGGAGCGGACTGGAAAGGGTCTTGGCCCTGTTCTTCGCGGCTGTCCTGTCCTTGATGAGGGCCAGTCTTGCCGTATGCAGCTCTTTCAAGTCATTGAGGACTTGCGTGTTGGCCTGAAGGATGCGCGTCTCCAGAAGTGCACCGTAACGGACCAGTAGACAGGCGTCGATCCTGTCCGTCTTGGCCAGACGACCGGTGGCTTCGCAGAAACGCCGGGCAAGGCGGGGATTGACCTTGGAGAGCGGCAGTCCCTGCACGACCATGAACCGCTCGAAGGCTTTGTGGTAGGGACCGGTCGGTTCGTAGACGATGCGTTGCACGGCCTTCGAGCCGATCCATTTGAGAATAGCTGCAAATCCCTTGCGGTCATTGGCAACCTTCAACGTTCGGCCCTCCGGCAACATATGCAGATCGACATGGTCTTTCGAGATGTCCGCGCCGATGGTAATATCCGTCATCTTTTCTCATCTCCCATGCTTGTCATCCGAGCCTCAAAGCTCGGGTATCCGTTCAGGACGATTGGAAAAGATGGGGGCGATCATACTCTAGCTCGGCCCGGCATTCGTCAGAATGGCGGCCTGCATTTCCACGATCCGTCCCCCATCGCCGGAGAAGGATGGCCGTCCTCTCCGGCGCTTCCTTATCTCACGAAGAAGCTCCAAAATCATAAGACAAGCATCTCGTGCCAAGCTATCCTTATCTGCCTGGCAACGAGACAAGAGAAACAAGACAGCCAAGATCAACCGAAAGCGCAGTGCGACTTGGTGCTCGGCTTGTTGAATGGAGAGAACGCGGTGAACGGGGAAGGCATCCTCATGTCGACGCGGCTTGGCCGCTTCCTCAGGCTGCGCGGGGTGTCCAATCATGACCACCTCCTCCTGCCCAGCGTTGCGCTGGCAGCCGCCGAAAAGCCACTTCCTCTGCCGCGGTCCGACAAGGACGTCACATTCGGCGCGATCACGACACTTGGCCCGAAAGGCACCCACGAAACGGCTCTGGAGAGCCTGCTCGTCGATACCGGCACCACGGCGCTCGTGGCTGTCCGCGACGGCAGCATTGTATACGAGTTTTACGGCAATGGTGGCGCGCGCGAGACCGTCAACCGCTGCTTCTCGGTAACCAAGTCGTTTACTTCGGCATTGGTGGGTTGCGCCATTTCTGAGGGTTTGTTTGCTGGGCTCGACGAGACGGTCGGGGCCCTGCTGCCGGCACTTTCGGGATCGCCGGCGGGTGCGCTGACCTTGCGGCACCTGCTCGAGATGCGCAGTGGCCTGCGCTTCGTCGAGGGGGTGATGCCTTGGTCGGACGATGCGATCGTCTATCTTTCTCCCGACTGCCGAGCAGCGGCCCTGCGGGCGCCGGTGAGCGATCCGGTCGGCGCCTATTTTCATTATAACGACTACCACCTGATGATCGTCGGCATGATGCTGGAAAAGGCAACCGGCGAGCCACTACAGCGCTATTTCGAGCGCAAGCTATGGCAGCCGATCGGCGCAGAAAATCGAGCCAGCCTGACGGTCGATAGCACGGCTGCGGGCTTTGCTCATATGGAGAGCGGCCTGAATGCGACGGCGGTGGACCTCGCCAAATTCGGCCAGATGTTCCTCGATGGCGGCATGGTGGGCGGGCGCCAAGTGGTGCCGGCAGACTGGGTGGCCTCGAGTACAGGCGCCACAGGGGCGCGACGCGACCCTGACTGGTTTCGCTACTATAACGGCAAGCCTTGGGGGCGCGTATTCGCTTCGGGCAAGGTATTCTACAAGCATTTCTGGTGGGGCTACCAGCACGGCGACATTGATGATTTCTTTGCGATGGGTGCCCTGGGACAGCATATCTATGTGTCGCCGAAAGACCGCACGGTGATCGTCCGGCTCAGCGAGCGCTTTCCGCCGGGATGCTGGTGGCCGCCGATCTTCCGGCAGATCATAGAACAGATGTAGGTATCCTCACGCTCAATATTCACTCGGTCATCGGGCTCGATGTTCCATAAATATGCGTTATCCAAGAAGCATTTCCTTCCAGATACTTTAGTTGTCTTATTAACCTGCCGCCGGTTCGATTCCCTTCAAGGCGGAGACGACCGGTAGGGCCCATGCAGATGCGGGGCTTGGTTTGCATCTGCACGGGCGATGTGAATCGGTGATTCATCCTCGCGGCTATGCGGCTTCCCAAACCTGATTGAGGATTTTCGCCGCAAGTGCCGCTTTGTCCTGCGGCAGGAAGCGACCGTAGTGCTGCTGGACGACATCCGGTGTGTCCTGGATTGCATAGCTCGCCTGCTCGTATGACCCGGTCTGCTTGAGGATATGGGTTGCCAGAATATCCCGAAGATTATGCGGTCCATGCGGCAGCAGGCCCTTGATGGCTCCGCGACCGGTATAGGGATTGTAGATGCCGTAGCGTTGGATCACGGTCCGCCAGGCTTCATAGAATTTGGTGGAATCGTATGCCGCGTCCAGACTTGTCGTCTTCACCGTCTTGACGAAAAAGGTGCCTGGATCTTTCGCTGGACCGAGCAGCACACCGCGATGGCGATCGATATAGGCCTCAAGGTATTTGTAGAGGTCGAGCAAATCCGGCAGGATCAAACGGAACGGCTTTTGTCCGAAGAATGACGAGCCTGAGTTCTTGAAGGCGACCGACGGGATCAGGACCTCCCAACCGTTTTCCCGATCGCTCCAGCGTAGTTCTCCGCATTTCATGTCCTCCAGCCGCCGCTCCGATGTCGGAAAATGCCCGCGCGGGCACAAGCGAAGCTGTCGAAGGTTCTTTTGCCGGAGCCCCAGATGCAAGCCGAGGCGTAGCAAAAGGAAAGAGCGGACCGCTTCGGCTGCTGCCCGAGGATAACGATTTTCATCCGGCATGCGCTTCAGGATCTCACCCATATCGTGGCCGTAAAGGGAGCGGGATTGGTGCGGCAGCTTCGCTTTGAAATAGCCCTGTCCCAGTCGGTAGCGCCGCTCGATACGGGACAGGATCTCGAAACTCATCAGAGATCGCGGCACGCGCTCGCCCTGAACCCACGACAGCAGAGTCTTTTCATCGAACGTCTCACCCAGGCCAACGACGGCGCGGTAGAGTTGCCAGTAGCTCTCGCCGAACCGGCGCATCTGATAAACGAGGGCATCTTGAAAGCTGGCCGGATCATCAGTTGCTTCGAACAATGGTTCAGGAAAAGGACTAATCGGTTTCGGTTGTGGCCCTCTTGGCATTGACGAAGATTGAGCCGGGATCTTGTCTGAGCGGATCTGTTGCGGCCTGGAACGCGTCACAGTTTCCGACTTCCGGGGGATGGGTTTCTTCGTCTTCGCACGTGGTTTCGCCGACAGGATGTCCTCGGCGACGGGTGGCGTTCCGAGCCAGCGGATAATCGCGTCCAAACCTGGACGCAGCTGCTTTTTCAACTCCGCGGTCATTTCGCCTTCAATCCCGCATGCCTGGCCAATGGCCGCCCAATCCATACGGCCACTCACGATCGGTGGTGGCCGGCGGTGAACGACAAGACCTATGAGATAGGGCCGAATGCTTTCCAGAACTCGCTGTGAGGCGACTGGCGCGATGCGCACCTCGCAGAAATCCGAGATTTTTCGTTGAAAGCGATGAGTTGAAAGATCGTGTGTTGCCATGCTCTTATTCCATTTCTCTCGACACCGGTGTTGAGGGCGGGCGGGAATAGGAGTGGACGTTTAACAAATGGTATTACCGCAGCGGCGAACTTCTGCGGCTAGGCTTAGGTCCCCAGATTTCAAATGAAGCATCAAGAGCCTCATGCTAAAGGTTACAGATGGGATTCGGGGTTTTCATTCACCGGTCAGATTCGATTTACGACGATAGCCCGGCTGAACAATACCAGTTTCCGGGCCAGTATCTCGGTCGTGCCCAGGCGTGTGTGGGTGACTGGATCGTCTACTACGAGCCTCGGAAAGTCGCAGCGACCCGCGGCTATTTTGCTGTCGCCAAGGTTGAACGGGTTATTCCTGATCCGAAGGCCCCCGGCATGTATCTGGCGCTGATCCAAAACGGTAGTTATCTCGACTTCATCAATCCAGTTCCGTTCAGTGGACCAGACGGTGTCATAGAGCGAGGCGTGCTGAATGAAGAGGGCCGTATTTCCGGCAGGGCACAGGCTGCGGTCAGGCCGATATCCGCAGCAGATTTCAACCGCATCGTATCGATCGGCATCGATGATCATGAGCCTGAACTGCCTCGACTGGATGAGCCGGGTGTGACGCATACGGTCGATGGATTTGCAGATGAAGCGCAAGCGCCGTTCATATTTGAGCAGGAGCGTGATCGTGTCATGCAACTCTCGTCGCGGATCGTTCGAAATCGGCTATTTCGCCGGCTCGTTCTTCACGCCTATGACAAACGATGCGCCATCACGGGATTGAAGCTCATCAACGGTGGTGGCCGGGCGGAGGTCGATGCCGCCCATATTCGGCCGGTGGAAGCGAGCGGGCCCGATATTCTTTCCAACGGAATTGCGCTTTCGGGCACCGCACACTGGATGTTTGACCGCGGTCTCATTGGTCTTTCGGATGATCTTGATATCCTGATATCGCGTCAGGCGAATGATCGTGACAGCATTCAAGGCCTCATCAACAAAACCGGGAAGGCGATTGTGCCTGGCCGGGTCTTCGAGCGGCCACATCCCCAGTTCCTGAGATGGCACCGTGAGAATTGTTTCAAACAGTAAATATTAGGGTAGTTTCACGGTGGCGCAGCTTCATCCCGATCGGTTCTATTCTCGATCAATTGGCGCCAACAATCCGAAAATCATCCCGATCGGTTCTTTTGACTTCCCTTCATGACGTCTGGTGATATAATCATCCCGATAGGGGTGATTATGGAAAAGATCAAAGATACGAAAAGCCTCGGCATGCTGGTCCGTCAGGAGCGCAAACAGCAAGGGTTAACCCAGGAGCAACTCGCCGGGGTGATTGGTGTGGGCGTACGGTTTCTGCGTGAACTCGAGGCCGGAAAAGAGAGCTGCCAGATTGGCCGTGCGATGCAAGTCTTGGCCGGTCTTGGTCTCGTTGTTTCCGTCGGGCGTCGCCAGGGTCCGCGATCATGACCCGCGTCTTGGACGTCTATTTTCGCGACACCAAGGCGGGCGTGCTCGGCCGGCTTGACGACGGCCTGCTGACTTTCACTTATGACGGCGCGTATCTCCTGGACCAACGATCGCGTGCGATCTCATTCTCGATGCCCCTGCAAGAAGAGCCCTTTGGTGATCAGGTGGTGCGCCCGTTTTTCTCCGGTCTATTGCCGGACGAAGGCGCGCGGCAACGCCTAGCCGGCGCGCTCGGCCTTTCGGCAGGCAATGCCTTCGGGCTGCTGGAAGTTATCGGCGGCGAATGCGCAGGTGCCTTGTCACTCTATCCCACCGGCGCGGCACCCGAAACTCCCCGCCCGTCCCAAGCAGAAATCCTCACTTCGGAACGTCTGGATGAAATTCTCAGCAGGCTGCGGACCCGGCCTTTGCTTGCCGGCGACGAGGGTATTCGCCTATCGCTCGCCGGCGCGCAGGATAAACTGGCGGTCATTGTCGATGGGGATTCCATTGCCTTGGCGAGAGATGGTCGACCTACGACCCATATCTTGAAACCGGTCATCCAGGCGCTGGAAGGCACGGTAGAGAACGAGTATTTTTGTATGCGGCTGGCTGCCCGCCTCAAGCTGCCGGTACCCCATGTCGAGATACGTCTAGACGGGGCGACTGCCTTTCTCCTGGTGGAACGTTATGATCGGACGAAGGCTGCAGACGGCATCATTGAGCGTCTACACCAAGAAGACTTTTGTCAGGCCCTTAGCGTACCGCCGGAACTGAAGTATGAGGCCGAGGGCGGACCGGGTACAGAACGGGCTATCAGGCTGATCGACCAGGCCTGCGCTAGACCTGTCGCGGATCGTTTACAGTTCATCCGCATGCTGATCTTCCATTATCTCGTCGGCAACGCCGATGCCCACGGCAAGAATTACGCCCTGCTTTATGGCTCAAATGAACCGGATCTGGCCCCGATCTACGATGTAGTTTGCACGGCTGTGTAGTCCCAAATCAAGCAAACCTATTCGCCCGATCTGCGACCGTCTTCAAATGGTCTTCAAACACCCTTTGAAGGGGCTTCGAGAGGTCTTCAAATGCAAATTGCAACAAATTCCACCGATGGAGAAATAGCTTTCCAACATTTACCGAGCTCCCTGAAATATTGCTTAAAATCAGTATCTTAATTGTTCGCGCAAGGAGCTTTCGTCTGCTACGGCGGCGACTTGGAAGTTGGACTCGGAAGGAATTTAGGCCGATGGGGGGGAGGCCCCCTGTCATTGTCCTCCAAGAGGTTCTTCTCCCGACTTGGACTCGCCGAGAAGTTCGGTTGGCGTTGGCGTTGGCGGCCCGACAAGCCGTGATCGTCCTGAGAAAGTAGCCGTCATGCAGGCATGGCAGTCATGGTTTTCCGACGCAGATAAAAAGCTCCAACCGACGTCTGTCATCAGCATTGTAATTTTCTAATCGAGCGAAGCCCCACATAACGGCTAATGTCTCGACAGAGCACAAGTTCAGCCATAACGTGTATGGGTGTCAATAATTGTCATAGAGGAAGCGATCATGCCGTTCTCAAAGGCGCAGGATCTAATAAGGCTGGCGCAGTTGGCCGCTTCACGGCGGATTGGGATCGGTTTAGATGAAATCTGCAAAGAATTTGCCGTTTCCCATCGAACAGCGCAGCGTATGACTGATGCGCTTGAAACAGTATTTGCAAACGTCGACGTGATTGATGGCGAGGATCGTCGGCGACGCTGGCGAATTGTAGATCCGGTGCTCGGACGGCTCCAGCTTCGAAAGGAGACAGCCATAGAGGCACTCGAGATTGCCAGTCTTGCGGCGCGCAGCGACGGCCGTGTACGCCACGCCGCTGCGCTACACGACTTGCGCGACGAATTGCTTGCGCGGTTGACGCCTAAGGATGCCCTGCGCACGGAAGCCGATGTTGAGGCAGTTCTATTGGCAATGGGATCGGTCACGCGGCCCGGCCCCCGCGTCAACTTGGCGCCGGCGGTATTAGATGCAGTGATCGAAGGTCTGCGAGGCCCTTTCCGCCTGCGCCTACGTTATGGGACAGAGGACGCTCCTGAACGGATTATCGAACCGCATGGCTTCCTGCTGGGACATCGCAGCTATCTGGTGGCGCGTCAGCCCGATCGCGGTGAAGGCATGCGGAACTTTCGAATGGACCGAATTCTGAGTGCTCAGACCCTTGATGAGAGCTTCAGCTTTGCATCCGGCTTCTCGTTGCAGGAATATGCTGCTCGATCATTCGGCGTATACCAAGACCCAAAGCAATATGGTGAAGTCGCTTGGCGTTTCGCTCCTCGGGCCGCCGCGAGAGCGGCCGAGTTTTCATTTCACCCCAATCAAACAGCCGAACTGGAAAACGATGGCAGCCTCATTGTTCGTTTTCACGCAGCCGGTTGGCTTGAGATGGCATGGCATCTTTATCAATGGGGAGACGCGGTGGAGGTCATCGCTCCAGAAGGGCTCCGTACGCTGGTTGCACATAGTCGCAGAAGCGATTTCGACGCTTTGCCTTAGTCGTTCGAACTTAGAGACCACATTCAGCAATGGCCTGGCAGCTTCGCATCGCAAGGGTGACAACTTTTGACACCCTTGCGATTTAATTTCGGAATCGCCCGTTGCTACGGGGCTATGCAAGAAAGGAGCAAGCAAATGGCGAAGAGCAAAGGAAGCGGAAGTATTTTCCGGAGCGCAATTACCGGGCGGTTTGTCACCGCCAAACATGTATCGGCCAGCCCGCGGACAACGGTGCGAGAGGCCAAAGGCGGCGGAAGCACAGGGGGAACCTACCGAAGTGCTATCTCCGGAAAGTTCGTGACCACAAAGTACGGGAAGACCCACCCGCGCACGACGGTCAAGGACAGCTGAAAGCGGCAACCCAACAACAGAGAGGTTTCTAAGATGGCTCGATGCACCGCACCTGTAGAAGGGCACCGCTCAGCAAGCGCTGCCGCGAATTGCCCAGCATGTCGCGGCCGCGGCCGTTATAGCGCCCACAGCGACTATGGCGGCTACAATCGGGGTTACCCGTCTTACTCCCCTTCCTCGACTTCCTATCGCTCCCCATCAATGAGCAGCAGCGGCGGCGTTGGTCGTGTACGGGCGAAATGGTCGAAATCAGGGTCGTCTCTGTTGTATACGCCGACGGAAGTCCGCGCGCTGACGCCAATACGGCAGACTTTCGAGAATAGGGCGGCACTGCCCGATCTTCGTGATGTCTTCCTCTGTCACGCCTGGGATGATCGACAGGGTGATGCGAAGGTGTTGCACGATCTTCTTGAGGCACGTGGTGTATCGGTCTGGTTCAGCGAAAAGGACGTAGCCCTAGGTACGTCGTTGTTGCGCGAAATTGACAAAGGGCTGGCAAAGTCCCGCGTGGGGATCGTGCTGGTCACGCCGGCGCTGCTGCGTCGTCTTCCAGCGGCAGGTGTTGCGGACAAGGAACTTTCGGCACTCTTGGCGACAGAGCAACTCGTGCCTATCGTGCATAACACCACCTATGAAGCGCTCCGCAACGTGAGCCCCCTTTTGGCGTCGCGAAGCGGACTGAGCACCGAAGAAGACACGATGGCGGTGGTGGCGGAAAAGCTCGCTGAACTTGTTGCTATCTAGCTTGATTTGAGGGTTTAACCATGCTGAAAACGGATACACGTCAGGCAAATTGGCGCCGCGCAAATCCGGCGAAATATGATGCTCATCTTGCCGTGCAACGAGCGGTAAAGGCAGGTGATCTGGAGAAACAGACTTGTGAAGTTTGTGGCGCTGAGTCGGTGGATGCTCATCACGATCGATACGACGAGCCTCTAATAGTGCGTTGGCTATGCCGGCTGCACCATACACGTCTGCATCATCGCGGCGAGGACATGTTCCCGATCCGTCGTCGAGATACACGATAAAGCGAACTCTGAAGTGTTTTCAAGTAATTGGAGTTTGGTCTGGGAGGATCGGCGGTTCGATTCCTTTCAAGGCCAGAAAGAAGAGCTGCCACCCTGCGATTGTCGATGTCAGCGAAAAACAGGCGACATGGGCTGGAGAACCGATGCCGCCTATAATGTTCGGTGCGTCTGGTCTCACCCGTTTCGTGCTTCGTAGAGCGCTACGGCGTCGGCGCCGCCCGGAAATTGAAGCCGGTCTGTGGTATCGTGGATGGCATCCCAGACGGCCTCGGCGACATCCGTTTCCTTCGTCGTCATGGCGGGGTGTGTGAAAGCCTCGAAGATGGGCGTTGCAAATCCGCGATAGCCAGTCGGGATCAGATCTTCGATCCGCACATCCGTATTCTGCGCGAAGCGCGTCGTCGGTGCATAACCCGGTTCCACCAGTTTCGCTCGGACATTGAAGTAGCCAAGCTCATGCGCCAGCGAGCCGGTGAAGCCTTCGATCGCCTGCTTGCTGGCGGTATAGGCGGCGGCAAGCGGCATGGCGGCCAGCGTCACGCTCGACGTCACGTTGACGATCGCGCCGGACCGACGCTCGCGCATCTGCGGAATGACCGCCTGGCACATGGCCATGACCCCGAACGTGTTGGTGGCGAAGACCTTGCGGACATGTGCCATGGGCGTTGCCTCGAATGCGCCGACTACGCCGATGCCGGCATTGTTGACCAGTACGTCAATGGGGCCAGCGGCTGCGACGGTCGCCGCGATGCTTTCATCGCTCGTCACGTCGAGCGGCAGAAGGCGCAGCTTCGGTGAGGCCGAAAATAGGCTGGCGTCGGGGCGGCGCATCGTGGCAATGACATTCCAGCCCTTGTCGAGAAAGTGGCGGGCCGTAGCCAGGCCGTAGCCAGAGGATGTACCGGTAATCAGGATCGTTTGCATGGGAACCTCCATTCGTTTCGGATGGTTCATTGATAACTCCGATCGGTCGGACGATATATAATTCAACGTCCAGAAGGGTTGCTTAATCGTCCAAATCAGTAATGAAGCGCGCCCGCACCTTGTTCCTATGGGTGCACAGCGCTGCCGTTCATCCTGGCGAACTGCCCGGGTGGGCAGCCAAGCCGCCTGCGAAAGGCCGTGCTGAAGGCGCTGGCAGATTCGTAGCCGATATCGTCGGCAATCCGGTCGAGCGTCTTTGCCCCACGCAGCAAGGCATCCTTTGCCAGCGCCATGCGCCAGCGGGTGAGATACTCGATCGGTCCGCAGCCAAGTATCACCCCAAAGCGGGCTGCAAAGGCGGAACGCGATTGTCCGGCAATGCGAGCAAGGCTCGCTACCGTCCAGTCGGCCCGCACATCCGCATGCATGGCGGCAAGGACGCGTGCCAGAGCCGGGTCGCGCATCCCATGAATAAGACCGGCGCGGTCGTCATCCATGGTGCTTACCTGCGAGCGGAGGGCCTCGATGAGAAGAACTTCCAGCATACGCTGGAGGATCATATCCTTGCCAGGTTCATCTCCACCACACTCCTCGGCGATGAGATCGATCAGGCGGCCGAGCCGCTCTGATCTTCCCCCGGACGGCGGCACATTGATCATTCGCGGCAACAGGGCAAGTAGCAGCGGCGCATTCGCCGTCGCTATACGAAACGTGCCGCCCAGCGCACTGAAATCCGCCTCGCCCTCCTGCTCGCCGTGACAAACCGCCACATCCATCGGCTCTGTGGGCGTCCCAACGATATCGGGCCGGCTGCCGAGCGTGAAGGCCGGCGTGGTCGGCAGGAGCATGAAAGCTCCCGTCTCCAGCTTCAAGGGCGTCTCGCCCTCAAAAGTCACCCAGCATTCGCCCTTCAGAATGATCGTGAAACCGGGGGCATCATGGGCTGCATAGCGGACGGCCCACGCACCCCGCCCAGAAATGGGCTTGGAGACGGCCGTGTTCGGCCGAAGCAGGGCAATCACATCACTGAGCGGATCCATCTGGACGATCCATAAGCTTTTAGAAAAAAGTATTATGGATCGTCCAAAGAAGCAAGTCCAGTCACGAATGGTGAGCCTGCCGCTGGAAAGTTCGGGAGTTCGCGTGAATCAAAGCCGGCAGCTATGCTTGCATGCCAGCTCGTTGCTCGTAAGCAGGAAACTGAGTATGCGTTTGACAATCACCTGCTCCGCCTTTCCGGCAAGCGCGTCATCGATGATTGTCGCGAAGAAAATCGCAGACGCTTTCTCGAACCCATATCAGACGAGACGCCATCTTTCTGCGAGAGGGCTTTC
This sequence comes from Ensifer adhaerens, assembly GCA_900215285.1. Classification (NCBI taxonomy): domain Bacteria; kingdom Pseudomonadati; phylum Pseudomonadota; class Alphaproteobacteria; order Hyphomicrobiales; family Rhizobiaceae; genus Ensifer; species Ensifer adhaerens. The sequence continues at coordinate 48,278 of OCMG01000001.1, read as the reverse complement.
TGCAGTGGCAATCACCTCTTCGCGGGTTGGTCTGGGATAGCAATCAAAGACACGCCGGCCTTTTCAAAAGAGTAAGGGCGAAGACGTTGGCAAAGCATATTTCTCGACCAAGTTTCGGTCACGCATACCGACCGCTTTGCGCCCCCATCACAGCCTTTGCGGGGCAGGCCGCACACGTCAGAAAACGGACAACATCTATGACAAGAGTTTCGTCGCCTTCGCCAGTACGGGACATTTGCTTTTTTGATACCTATAAGCTGATTTGGTGCCGCAGCCTGACGGTCTGAAATTGCGCGACCATCCTCTGAAGAGGCATCCGTTCATTATAGATGGCGACGTCGACTTTAAATCTCAACGTGGCGATTGGTCAGAATCGAGATCTCCGATCCATTCCAAACGAAATGGATCGGAGATCTATTATTGCGGGATTTGGGTTCCGTAGAATAAACATCAGCATCCGCGATTTCAATTCCTAGCCGCGGCGGTGCAACAGGGTTAGACCGAAGACAACAAGCCCCAGCAACGTGACGGCAAACCCTGCCCAGGCGGCGGACAGGAGGCCGTAGCCGGCACCGACAGCGACACTGCCTGCCCAAGCGCCGATGGCATTTGCGACATTGAGCGAAGCCAGATTCATCGCACCCATCAGGCTCGGGGCTTCCGGTGCGAAGTTAGTCAGCCGCACCTGGATGGTCGGGATTGCCGCCATCATCGCAGCGCCGACGCCAAACATAGCGGGGAAGAAGACTGCAGGATATGTGCCACCGAGCGCCAGTGCACCAAGGATTACGAGAGTGCTGCCGAAGCCAAGTATGATGCCGCGGGCGGGATAGTGGTCGGCGAGCTTGCCGCCGTAAATATTACCGGCTGTCATGCCGATGCCGAACAACGCGAGCGCAAGCGGGATCATTTCGGGCGAAAGCTTGACGACATCGGTGACCAGCGGTGCGATGAAGGTGTAGACCGCGAAGATGCTGGCGATACCGAGTGCCGCCACGATCATCACGCCCCAGACCTGCGGCTTGCGAAGCGACGATACTTCCTGAATGACCGGAACACCATCAAGCGCCTTGGTCCGCGGCACCCATTGGAAGATTGCGCCAAAGGCGAGAAGCGAGAAGGCGGCAACGGCAAGATAGGTTTCGCGCCAGCCGATCGTCTGCCCGAGGAATGTTGCCAGCGGCGACCCGAAGATGGTCGCGACGGTCAAGCCCGTCATGACAATGGCGAAAGCCTTGCCGGCCTGCCCCGGTCCGACGATATAGGAGGCGACGACTGCACCAGCACCGAAATAGGCGCCCTGCGGCATACCGCTGATGAAGCGTGCGACCATGAAGAAGCCGAGATTTGTCGCCATGGCCGAGAGCACGTTGCCGGCGATGAACAGGCCCATGAGAACCAGAAGCAGGGTACGGCGATTAAGGCGGGCGGCGGCCAGCGTCACGAGCGGTGCGCCGATGACGACACCAAAAGCGTAGGCGGCGATCGCACTGGTGGCGTCGGGAATGCTGACGCCGAGGCTCTTCGAGAAGAGCTGAATGATGCCCATGCTGGCGAACTCTGAAGTTCCGATCGAAAAGCTGCCGAGCGCCAAGGCCAGCAGGGTCAGATTGCGGGAGCGCGCGTGATCGGTCGGAACCTGCACGTCGATGTTCGCTTGCGAAACGATTTCCATGATGATGATCCTTTCCAAAACCGTGTGGGGAACAGTCTCTTGCGGAACTCGTGTCCGGCTGCTGCTCTGAGAATTAGATCTCACATCGGACGCGTCATCAGTAGACGGAGCTTGTTCCCAGCATTTGAGAAAGCGTTTCACAAAAAACCGGCTAACCCTTCGGCACCAGGATTTGATATTCCAGACGACATATCTCAAGACGGAGGGGCGGGAGCTTGCTAAGGATTATCTGTCTCGGTGAACTCGGATCACAGGTTTGGCATGGATAATCGCGCAGGCGAAATGATGGTGTTCGTTCGGGTGGTGGAGGCGGGAAGCTTTTCCGAGGCTGCGCGGCTCATGCTGATGACGCCGTCGACGGTCTCGAAACTGATCGCCCGTCTGGAATCTCGGCTGGGGGTCCGGCTGATCGAGCGTTCGACGCGGCGGTTAGCCCTGACCGAAGAAGGACAGTTTTACTACGAGCGCAGCCAGGCGCTGCTCTCGCAGCTCGATGAGACCGAGCAGCAGATCGCACAAGGAGGAGCAGAGGCCGAAGGCGTCGTCCGCATCACCTCCTCGGTGAGCTTCGGCACGACGGCCGTGGAGCCCATCCTGCCCGCCTTCTTCGAAGCCTATCCCAATGTGATTGTCGATCTGTCGCTCTCGGACGAGGTGGTCGATCTTTACCTCGACCGCACGGATATCGCGATCCGGGTCGGCAAGCTTCCGGACTCCAACCTGATGGCACGCAAGATCGGCGAGACCAGGCGCTGCATCGTCGCTTCTCCTGCCTATCTGAAGCGCCACGGAACGCCGATGACGCCGGAAGAGCTCGTGCATCACAATTGCCTCGGCTTCAATTTCCGCCGGGCGATGCCCGTCTGGCCCATGCGGGAGGGCGGACGGATTGTCGAGCGCATGCTGAGCGGATCGTTGCTGGTCAACAATGGTGACACCTTGCGCAGGATGGCGATTGCCGGCGTCGGCATCATCCGCCTTGCAGACTATCATCTGCGTGGGCCGATCGAGCGTGGCGAACTCGTCGAGCTTCTGGCAGACAGTGATATCGGCGTCGTGGATGAAGTCCACGCCCTTTATCGCAATTCGCAGTTTCTCCCCGCCCGGGTCCGCGCGTTCCTCGATTTTGCTGTGCCTCGGATGCAGAAGTTCCTGCAGCCGCGTTAAACGCCGAGAACGACCGGGACAGGATGGTGCCCCGGTCTGCTTCAGCCCTGCAATTGGCGGTCAGTCTTCGATCGGAAGCGGCGCTGCCGGATTGACGAGACCGCCATCCCGCAACTCGCGCCAGAAGTCTGCCGGGATGGTTTCCCGCAGTGCGGACCCGTCCTCGGCGATCCGGGCGGGACGGCTTGCGCCCGGAATGACCGCTGCAACCGCCGGGTTGGCAAGCGCAAACTGAAGCCCTGCAGCCTTCATCGAAATGCCGTAGCGATCAGCAATTGCCTTGATCGCGGCGACCTTGGCGAGGATTTCTGGCGTCGCCGGCGCATATTCGAAGTTCGGGCCGCCGACGAGTGCGCCCGAGCTGTAGGGACCGCCTGCGACGATCCCAAGGCCGCGTTCGGCCACCGTCGGCATGACACGCTGCAGGGCGCGGTCGTGATCGAGGAGCGAATACCGCCCGGCCAGCAGGAAACCATCCGGCCGGGGTTCATCCAGAGCCAGCAACAGTTCGATCGGCTCTACCTTGTTGACGCCGAGCCCCCAGGCCTTGATCACGCCTTCGTCGCGCATGCGGTCGAGCGCGCGGAATGCGCCCTTGCGCGCCTCCTCGAACTTGGCGAGCCACTCATCGCCGTAGAAGTCCTGCGCGATGTCATGGACCCAGGCGATATCGATATAGTCGGTCTTGAGGCGCTTCAGGCTGTCTTCGATCGAGCGGTAGGTCGCGTCCTCGGTATAGTCGTTGACGATCTTGTTCGGCAGCCCATATTTGAACACGTCACCCTTCTCGCCGAGATCACGGGCGCTGATATCTTCAACCTCGTCGAGGATCAGGCGGCCAACCTTCGTGCTCACCACATACTGATCACGAGGCTTGCCCGCGAGCGCCTTTCCCATACGGATTTCGGCGAGACCCGCGCCATAGAACGGTGCATTGTCGTAATAGCGGAGGCCGTCTTCCCATGCGGCCTCGACTGTTGCCAGCGCTTCCTCCTCGGGAATGTCGCGAAACATGTTGCCGAGCGGCGCTGCGCCAAAACCGAGCTTGCCGGGCAAAATATCCTTGAGGGCCATCGTCCTATCCTTCCGTGTCGAGATGGTTGAAACAGGTCCATTCCTGTTGATCAAGAAGATGGAGGATCCAGCACCAGGCCGGTAGCCGGCACGTGTTCGCAGGATCTTCGAAGGAAATTCACAGATCTCGCCGACGGCAAGAGGCTTTTGAAGCCACTTAAGTGTCGGAATAGTCGGGGTCACGGTAAACGATTAAAGGCATTATGTAGTCCGACGATGTCAGCCTCCTGAGACTGAGGCAGCTTTGCGCCTCCATTTCCGTCGTTCGCGCGAAGGACGAGATTTGCTCAAAAGCGGCCGCTGAGCTTTTCGGGGCTGCATTCGCCGGTCACCAGCGTCACCTGAACATCGCACCATGCTTGTTAGACTTTTGCATAAAATTTCTATCTTTAAGGGTCACGTTAAATATATTTTATGAGATATATAGATACATTAATAAAGCAAACTTACATATTGACTCTGAGGCCGTCATGTTCGCCATTCTCTCGCAAACCAAAAAGCTCCAAATGATGTCTGTCGAAACGTTGCACGGCAACGTCATGCTGGCCGACGCTAACCTGAACATTGTCTACATCAACAACTCCGTTCGCGAGCTTCTCGGCGAGGCGGAAGCGGATTTGCAAAAGGATCTGCCGCGCTTTTCGCTTGCCACTCTTGTGGGTTCCAACATCGATATCTTCCACAAGAACCCCGGGCATCAAAGGGGGATGCTGGCCAAGCTGACCAAGCCTCACAAAGCGACCATCAATGTCGGCCGGCACGCATTCGACCTCATTGTTACGCCGCTGATCCAGGGTGGCAGGATCCAGGGCTATTCGGTTGAATGGTCAAACGCCAAGGAACGCCTGCTCAACACGGATTATCGCAACCAGATACAGGCCATGTCCCGCGGAAATGCTGTCATTTCCTTTACTCCCGACGGCATCATCCTCGATGCGAACGAGAACTTTTCCAAGGTGATGGGCTATCAGGTCGATGAGATCAGGGGCAAACACCATAGGCTCTTCGTCAGCGAGCAATATGCGAACAGCCCCGAATACAGGGCCTTCTGGGACAAGTTGAGGTCCGGTCACTTCGATACCAATGAATATGTGCGCTACGGAAAATCGGGCAACGAAGTCGTCCTCAACGCCTCTTACAATCCTATCGCAGACGAAAATGGCAATATCATCAAGATCGTGAAGTTTGCGACAGACGTCACGGGACGGGTCAGAGCAGTCAATGCCTTGGCTGGCGCATTGCATAATTTGGCCGAAGGTGACCTGCAGCAACGCATCGATGTCCAGTTTCCCGGTAACCTGGAACGCATCAAGACGGACTTTAATGCCTCCGTCGAGAAGCTGGAAAATACGGTTGGCCAGATTGGACAGAATGCTAGCGCCATTGCCGCCGGAGCGGGTGAAGTTCGCGCCAGTGCCGACAGTCTCTCTCAACGCACAGAACAGCAGGCTGCCTCCGTCGAACAGACAGCGGCAGCGCTGGAGGAGATCACAACCACGGTCAGTGATTCCGCACGGCGCGCCCGCGAAGCCGGGGAATTGGTCAACCAGATGCGTGTCAATGCCGAAGGGTCGGGCAAGGTCGTGGACAGTGCAATCGCCGCCATGCAAGCGATCGAGGCGTCGTCTCACCAGATCAGCAACATCATCGGCGTCATCGACACGATTGCGTTCCAGACCAACCTGTTGGCCCTCAACGCAGGCGTTGAGGCTGCGCGTGCCGGCGAGGCCGGAAAGGGTTTCGCTGTCGTCGCACAGGAAGTGCGCGAACTCGCGCAACGTTCTGCCATCGCCGCAAAGGAGATCAAGGAATTGATCACCCGCTCCGCTTCGCAGGTGAGTGAGGGAGTGGCATTGGTCGACAAGACAGGCAGTGCCTTGCGCGAGATCGTGACGCAGGTTTCCGACGTCAGCGTCAACGTCAGCGCGATCGTTGAATCGTCGCGTGAACAGTCGTCGGCGCTGAAAGAAATCAATGCTGCCATTAACTCCATTGACCAGGGGACGCAGAAGAACGCTGCCATGGCGGAGGAATCCAATGCCCAGAGCCACACCCTGGCAAGTGAAGCAGAGACGCTCTCCAATCTACTCGCTATGTTCAAGACCCGCGATAGAGCGCGGGTGGAGACGATACACTCGCACCAAGGTCAAGTCTCAAGACCGCGCACTGAGATGAGCCGGGCAACTTCTGTGCCCATGCTTCGGCATTCGAATTCACGATCCGGCAATCTTGCCGTGGTGAACGACTGGCAAGAATTTTGACGAGTTCCGTTCATCATGAAAGCAACCTCATCCACGTCTGGCGCTGACTGTGGCGCAAAGAACCTCGACAGCGCGTTTGGAACCTGCATCGCGGACAAGAATGGCACCATCCTGGATTTCAACGACGCGTTCCTGACCGTTCTGGAGCTTCCCATAGGCGACTTGCGGGGCAGCGATATCGCCGCCCTGCTATCCTCAAGAACCTGCTTTACCCAACAGAAAGGCGAAGTTTTTGAACGGTTACTTTCCGGCCGGCATTGGGCTGGTCGATGCTCAATCACCGGATCACAGGGCGATAGGTTCAGTGTTCATGTCACAGTGAATGGGACCCTTGGCACCGATGGCAAGATCGACAAGTTCTTCCTTGTCGTCTCCAGGGATGCGGGGCTGTTGCCCAGCGAGCCCGACCTGGATGGCGAGTTGGATGCTGCAAGACGGACACTGGCAATTGCGGAGTTCGATCTCGATGGGCGCCTTGTCGATGCCAACGCAAACTATCTCGGAATCTATGGTTTCGAACTGTCCGAGGTCAAAGGCCAACATCATTCGATCTTCATGTTTCCCGAAGAAGCGGATGCGGAACGCTATCATCATCTCTGGACCAATCTTACCGACGGGCAGGAGTTTTCCTCGCAGATGCGGCGAAGGCGAAAGGACGGGCAGGAGATCTGGTTGCAGGCGTCTTATTGCCCCGTAGTAGATCTTTCCGGACGCCCGAGTCGCATTATCAAATTCGCGACGGATATCACGCCACAAAAACTCCTGGATGCTGATCGCGAAGGTCAGATCGAGGCGATCCGCAAGTCCTTGGCTGTCGCCGAATTCAGTATTGACGGCATTCTTCTCGATGCGAACGACAAGTTCCTTCATGCTCTCGGCTATCGGCTTTCCGAGGTTAAAGGCGCTCACCACTCAATGTTTATGCCGCTCGATGCGCGAAACACTGCAGAATACCGTTACTTTTGGAAAAGGCTTCGCCGAGGCTACTTCCAGTCCTCCCAGTTCGAACGTCGAGCCAAGAATGGCAGCGACGTCTGGTTCGAGGCCACCTACAATCCTGTTCTGACACCGTCCGGAAAACCCTACAAAATTGTGAAACTGGCGCGCGACATCACTCTCGAGCATCGGGAGAGTATCCGAATGCAGGCGCAGAATGCGCACGCAGCCGCACATGACACGCTGACCGGATTACTCAACCGCACCGGCCTCTATCGCGCCGTGGCCGATAGAGCAGCCGGCCGCCACCGGTCGGCCTCTGTCATGCTCATCGACCTCGACGGGTTCAAAGCGGCCAACGACAGATATGGTCATGCGGTAGGCGACGAATTATTACGCGCAGTCGCCATTCGACTGGAAACCGTCGCCAAGGGCCATGGGCTTGTGGCGCGCCTGGGCGGCGACGAGTTCGCGATCTTCTCGAGCCGCAGCGATTCCACGGAAGAAATCCTTAAGCAGATTGCGGCGGATGTCGTCAGTCAGCTTGGCGCACCGTTTCGGATTGGACCACGCGACATTAGCATCGGCGCATCCGTCGGCATTGCGACCTCCAGGGGCAGATCGATCGAATTGGAGCAGATGCTCCATGACGCCGATATCGCGCTCTACTACGTCAAGGAGAACGGCAAACGCGCCTATCGACTGTTTGATGATGCTCTCCTCGCTGAAGTTCTCTCTGCAAGGCAACTCGAAAATGATCTCGAGACCGCAATCAAAGACGGCTCCCTCACCATTGAATATCAGCCGACCGTCCGATGCCGGGATCGAGAGATTGTTGGTGTCGAAGCGCTAATGCGTTGGCATCACCCGACCCGCGGCTGGATTGTGCCGACAGAGTTTATCCAGCAAGCAGAGCTCAGCGGCCTTATCGATGCGCTCGGCTCCTATCTGATCGACAAGGTCGTTGAGGACATTCCCTCTCTGCCGAAGGGCTACATGCTGTCGCTCAACGTCTCACCCAAACAGCTCAAGAGCGGGAATTTCGTTCACCACCTGATCGAGAAAGTCAAAACCTTAGGTATTGAGCCTACGCGTCTTGAAGTCGAGATCACCGAGTCTGCAATCTTGAAGCGCGATCAGCACGTTCTGGCAGATCTTCATGCGCTTAAGAGTTACGGAATCACTGTCTCCCTTGATGATTTCGGAGCGGGATATGCCTCTTTAAGTAGCCTGAGGCTTTTTCCGTTCGACCGTCTGAAAATTGACAGGAGCTTGATTGCCGAGATCCTGACCGACGATCAGAATGCCGCCATTGTTGCCTCCGTCATCCAGCTTGCCCATGCACTTAATATCGAGGTGATCGCAGAAGGTGTAGAAACGCAGGCACAACTCGAGATCGTCCGTGCAGCCGGCTGCGACAGCGCGCAAGGATTTCTGTTCGAGCGTGAGGCCTCGAGCGAGCACTTGTACCGCAGATTTTCACACGCCTCTTGAGCAATCTCGCGCGTCCGTTCAATTTCGCTTTGTGGAGGGCAAATGCGTTTTATTGGCGACGAAGTTTGCTGTGAAGGCGCTAACGACGAATCGCAAAGGAATGTCGTCGAAAGCCGAGAAGCACGCCCGTGAACCAAATCTGGATCCCGTGGTCTCAGTCGGACATGGAGAAGTGTGGTCCAGCAGCCATCTGGGGTACTTTTACAGACGGAAGCTACATGACCAAATGCAAATTCTCCGATGTCCGTTAACCCTTCGACGCTCCGACATCAGACCGTCCGCTCAAGGCCCCAAAGCGGAAATTATTTCCCGCGTACCCCATACCGCCAAGTACTGAGCCTGGGCCTTAAGGCGCACAGACTTGTCTATTGGGCCGGTTTTGCGACTCGTTTATTCACGGGCACGAATTGGAAACAATCTTAACGCAAGGCACGACGCGCATCATCGATTATGTTCGGTTCCTACTTCTCTTCGGCCGACATTTCGAGTTCTTCCGCAATCTGAGCATAGCTGATGAGGGCGAATAGAGCACTGCCGCCAATCACATTGCCGCAAAGGGTCGGAAGATAGAAATGGGTGATGGCACGGCCGACATCGAGATCCCCGGAGAACATGAGCGAAGCGGCTTCCACCGAACCGGCGACAATGTGCGAGAGATGAAAAAGGGCGATGAGATAGGTCAGCAGGGCGATGACGGGGAAACGGGAACTTTCCGCTGAAGGCAACAGCCACACGACCGTGGCGATCAGCCATCCGGCGGCGATAGCACGCAGGAACATATAGCCGCGCGATGGCTCCAAGGCTTCCCGAGCAATCTCCAGGGCTGCGGCACGAATCTCCGGCATATGAAGCACATCGAACGCAACCGCTGCTCCGAAAACCAGCGTGCCAGCCAGATTGGCCGCAAAGACGAGCGACCAAAGCCTTGCGATGGCCCAAGCGCCTTGGGCGCTGGGCTTTGCCAGAAACGGCAGCATGGCGGTCAGCGTGATTTCTGTAAAGAGCTGCTGGCGGGCGAGAATGACAATCAGGAAGCCGACCGCGTAACCCCAGCACTCCACCAGCGGTCGCCAGTCGGCGTCGGGCAAATAGTGGCGTAGCGTCGCCTGGGTGAAAACGGAAAATCCAATCGACAGCCCTGCCGCGAAACCCGACCATAGAAGGCTGCTCGCAGGCCTGGCGAGTTCCGAGTCTCCCTCTTTCCTGACGATCTCGTAAACAGCGACAGGCCTGAGTTGGAGACGGTCATCCGTAAGCGCGAATTTCCGTGCACCTTTTGTCATTGAGCGCCGTGCTGCATGAGGTGTCCACCTAACGGAGGTGGACACCAAGTGATTGAGAGTGACGAAGGTAAGCTGGTTATCCGGCGGATTTTGCGAAACGGGCGTCGGCGGTATGACGCTGCGTCGAAGGCACGCCTTGTTGCGGCGAGCCTGGAGCCGGGTGTGTCGGTTTCGCGGCTTGCGCTGGACAACGGGATCAATGCCAACCTTCTTAGGAAATGGATCAAGCAAGCCCAGGAGACTGGTCGCGAACATCAGCCCTCGGCATCGGCGTTTGTCCCGGTTTTGGCCGCAGAATGCAGCCTATCGACGGCGGTGACTGGCCGGAATGGTGACGAGCGTTTGGCGAAGCCTGAAAGGACGGGTCCTTTATCCGCTCCTGTCAGGATGAGTGCGACGCTTCCGAACGGTGTGAAGCTTTCGCTGGACTTCGACGATATGGATGCGTTGACGGCGATGATCGGGGCGCTTGGTCATGTTCCGCCTCAGCGCTGATCTGAAGGTCTATCTTCATCGCGAACCGATCGACTTTCGGGCCGGGATCAACAGCCTCGCGGTCCTGGTTCAGGAGGAGATGGAGCTGGATCCGTTTGCGCCTGCGGTCTTTGCATTCTGCAATCGCCGCCGCGACCGGATGAAGTTGCTATTCTTCGATCGGTCTGGGTTTGTGATGGTTCTGAAGCGATTAACGGAAGACAGGTTCCGATGGCCTCGTCGGGAGACGGCCGTGGTGACGCTTACGACCGAACAGCTCCATTGGATCCTTGACGGCATCGATATCGACGCGATGGTCCGCCATCCTGTGCGGCAATATCAGGTGGCTGGCTGACGCTTCTCGAATAGAGGAGTTGACGCAGCGGCCTGCTTTCGATTCAAGAATCTGATGAATCGAACCGGCGAACCGAGTGTTGCAGAGCTGATGGCGCAGTTGGCGGCGAATGCTGCCGAAATCGCCGCACTCAAAGCCGAGAAGGAAGTGCTGAGCGCCCGCGTCGTCAAACTTGAGGAAGAGCTTGCCTTGGCGCGCTCACATCGATTTGCGCCTCGCAGCGAAAAGCACGTCGACCGCCTCTTCAATGAAGCCGAACAGATTGCCGGTGAGGATGATGGCGACAGTGAAGAGGACGAAGTCATCGACCTGCCGGATACTGGCCTGCCGCCGGCGGAAAGGCCGGAAGGCAAGAAGCGCGGCCGCAGACCCTTGCCGGAAAATCTGCCGCGCGAACGTGTCGAATATGATCTTCCCGACGATCAGAAGGCCTGTCCCTGCTGTCATCATCAGATGCATCGCATGGGCGAAGCCGTCACCGAGCAGCTTCATATCGAGGTGAAGGCAAAGGTCCTTCAGAATGTTCGGTTCAAATATGCCTGCCGGAATTGCGACCGCACCGGCATCAACACGCCGGTCATCATTGCGCCAATGCCGGCGCGGCCGTTACCAGGCAGCATTGCCACGGCTTCGACACTGGCCTTCGCGCTGGTGCATAAATATGTCGACGGCACGCCGCTCTATCGCCTGGCCCAAGCCTTCGAGCGCGCCGGCGTTCCCGTCAGCCGGGGCGCATTGGGCCATTGGGTGATCGGCTCGAGCCAGATGCATCTCTCCCGCATCTATGATGCGCTGAAGCTGAGGCTTCGATCGCAGCCTCTCATCCAGGGCGATGAGACGACGGTTCAGGTGCTGAAGGAAAAGGACAGAGAGGCGGCTGACACCTCGTATATGTGGGCCTATCGCAGCGGCATCGACAGTGACGAGCCCATCGTCCTCTTCGATTACCAGCCGGGCCGCGGTCAGATCCATCCGCAGACCTTCCTCGGCGACTACCGCGGCATCGTGATGAGTGACGGTTATTGCGCCTGGCGCACTCTGGAGGGGGCAACCCACATTGGATGCATGGCACATTCACGAAGGCGCTTCGTCGAGGCCCTCAAGGCGAGAAAGAAGGGTGGCGGCCCGCCGGAGCAGGCGCTCAAGTTCTTCGAGCAGCTCTACCGGATAGAAAGGCTGGCGAAGGAAGAACCGCCGAACGACGGCGAAACGCGGGCCGATTGCATTCGCCGCTTTCGGCAGCAGCACAGCGTTCCCATCCTCAATGCCCTCAAGACATGGCTCGATGACATCGCGCCGAAGGTTTTGCCGGACAGCAAGCTCGGCGACGCCATCTCCTATACCCTGAACCAATGGGACTATCTGACCCGCTACGCGCAAGACGGCACAATGCCGATCGACAACAACCTTCTTGAGCGTGACATCAGGATTTTTGCAACGGGCAGAAAATCCTGGCTCTTCAGCGACACCGTTGACGGGGCCAAGGCCAGCGCCGTCGTCTACAGCATCATGCTGACATGCCGGGCTTGCGGCGTCGAACCTTTGGCCTACCTGCGCTATGTCCTCACCGAACTCCCGCAGCGCGCCAAAGACGCCGATATCACCGACCTGCTGCCCTTCAACTTTCCAAAAGCCGCCGCAGCCTGATCAACCACCCATTCGAACTCGCGGGATCGAAATCGTCGCCCCCGTCAATGTGCACGGAAATGAGCGCTTACGGTCATCCACCTCCCTCTTCTCTTTGGGACTCAAATGCTTGGCGTCACGATCCGTAGATGGTGTTTCGTCTGCCGGCATTTTGCCGCTGGCCTGTTCTTCTGTCCTGGAGCTCGCGGCCATTTACATTCCTTCTCGAAAAGCACTCGCACAATATTGAGCGGGTCACCTTCAAAACGGCATGTGGTGCCCAGAGAGTAACAGTCCGCAGCCCACTCGGTTCCCTCCTCAAGCAAAACATGGCTGGCACTTTGCAGCCTCGTCCATGAAAGTCGAAGCCGGAGGTTTTGCCGCGGAACTCCTGCAGCCGACTGTCGTTGTTAACATTGGAAACCGATTGCGCGGGGCTACGTCCTTCTTCAGACATCTTCGCCCTTTGAATTGGTGAAGCCCGAGGAGATGTGGCCATGAACCAGGACGATGAAAGCACAGCGCATAGCGCGATTGAGCATGATCCGGAGACGCCCGAATATGATCACGCTACTGGCAGCTGGGGTTCGCTGGAGGGCGTTGCGAGGATCTACGGCGAAGAACGCAATTCTCCGATGGCACTCAAGGTCTTGGCGAAACTCAATAAGCCCAAGGGTGTAATGTGTTCCTCCTGCGCCTGGGCGAAGCCGGCAAACACAAAAACGTTTGAGTTCTGCGAAAACGGGGCCAAGGCCACGCTGTGGGAGATAACGCCGAAACGTGTAACGCCGCAATTTTTCTCCGAACGTACGGTGGCGGAGTTGCGGACCTGGCCGGATCACGATCTCGAACACGCCGGACGTCTCACACACCCGATGCGCTATGATCCCGCGTCGGATCGCTACATTTCAGTCGATTGGAGGGAAGCCTTTCGCGAAATCGGGGCTGAGCTCAGGGCGCTCCATCCCAAGGAGACGGTCTTCTACGCGTCGGGCCATGCCGGACTTGAAGCGTCATACCTCTACGCACTTCTCGCCCGCGTCTACGGCAACAACAACCTGCCGCAGTCATCGAACATGTGCCACGAAACGACGTCCGTGAACCTCAAGACCTTCATCGGCACACCGGTCGGCACCTGCACGCTGAAAGACTTCGAACAATGCGATGCGATCTTCTTCTTCGGCCAGAACACGGGCACAAACAGTCCGCGCTTCCTGAACCAGTTGAAGGCGGCGGTCGAACGGGGCTGCAGGATCGTGACGTTCAACCCTTTGCGCGAACGCGGGCTGATCGAATTCGTGGACCCGCAGAACATCGTCCAGATGACTGTCGGGAAGGCCACGAAAATTTCCAGCCGCTACTATCAGGTCCGGCCCGGCGGCGACATCGCGGTGCTGGCCGGCATGATGAAATGCGTGTTTGCAGCCGAAGAGGCGATGCCGGGAACCGTTCTCGACAGGGAGTTCATCGAGGCAGAAACCTCGGGCTTCGACGCCATGAAGGCCGCAGTGGAGGCCATGCGATGGTCTGACATCGAGGCGCATTCCGGCCTGGACCAGGAGATGATCGCGGAAGCGGCCGACATCTATCTTTCCTCGCAGAGGGTGATCGGCATTTACGGGATGGGCCTGACCCAGCATGTCAACGGCTGGCTTAACCTCGGAATGCTCGTCAATCTTCTTCTGCTTCGCGGTCATATCGGGCGGCCGGGGGCGGGAATTTCGCCGGTTCGTGGGCATTCGAATGTTCAGGGCCAGCGCACGGTCGGCATAGGCGAGAAGACGGCAAGCATCCCGCTCGACAAGCTCGAAGCGATGTTCAGCTTCACCGCCCCGCGAGAGGACGGGCGCAACGCGGTGGAAACCTGCGAGGGCATTCTCGACGGATCGGTCAAGGCCCTTGTCTCGCTGGGAGGCAACCTTGTCCGCGCATTGCCCGACAGGGCGAGAATGGAGGAAGCCTGGCCACGGTTGCGATTGACGGTCAATATCGCCACAAAACTCAACAGATCGCATCTCACCCCAGGGGCTGTCTCCTACCTTCTGCCCTGCCTGGGCAGGACAGATATCGACGAGCAGGCGACCGGCCGCCAGGCGGTTTCCATGGAGGATTCACTCAGCCACATCTACGGCTCGATCGGCAATGCCGAGCCGCCCAGCGAAGCGCTCCTTTCAGAGGTTGCCATCGTCTGTCGACTTGCCAAGGCCACCCTTGAAGAGAACCCAAGAATGCGATGGGACGAATGGACCGCGAATTACGACCTGATCCGCGATCTGATTGCCGAAACCTATCCAGACCAATTTCATGACTTCAACGCTCGGCTTCATCAGCCGGGCGGGTTTTATCGAGGCAATTCGGCGCGCGAGCGCAAGTGGGAGACCAAGAGCGGAAGGGCAGAGTTCACCACGCCCACTACGATTACCAGTCTCGGCGAGGATGCCGGCGCAACCGGACCCCGGCCCGACCGCATGACACTGATCACGCTCCGCTCCAACGACCAGTTCAACACCACGATTTATGGCTATTCTGACCGCCTGCGCGGCCTTGAGGGAAGCCGCGACGTCGTGCTGATCAACCGCGACGAGATCAGTCGGCTAGGCCTGGAGGAAGGCCAGATCGTTTCGCTGACCTGCGATATCAGCGACGGAATAGACCGCACGGTATCCGGCCTGAAAATCACCCCCTACGATCTGCCTGCCGGTTGCGTGGCGGGATACTATCCGGAACTCAATCCGCTCGTTCCGCTGTCCTATCATGAGAAAAATTCGAAGACGCCAGCATACAAAGGTGCTCCAGTCCGCATCCTTTCAGGTTGAAGGTGTTGGGCAGCTTTGTCCAAAAGACGAAGCTAGACTGTCAATGACTGAGAACAGCGTAGAAGAATTCTAGCGCTTGCGTAGGATGTTCCCATCTTGGGACAATCTTGGAAGCAAATGCGCCACCAATGGCTCAGTGCTTTGTTTGGGAAAATTCTTGAAAATTGGGGATTTGGAAATGGATGAATTCGGCCATCAAGAGGGAGTGGTACCGAGACCGCACATTACAACGGGTCGCCTCCAGAAATATGTCGGCTTTATTCTGTTTCTTATCGTCATATACAGCCTCTATTTCGCGCGAGAGTTCCTCACGCCCATTGTGCTTGCCTTTTTGCTCTCTCTCACCTTGAGCCCAATCGTTCGATTTCTCGCACGACGCTCAATACCTCCAGCGCTGTCTGCCACGCTCCTGATCTTGGTAACGTCTGCTTCTATTGCATTGCTCGTATATGTTACGAGCGGACCGATCTCCACCCTCATCGCTGACGCGCCCGCAATCGGCCAGAAGCTTCAAGAAAGGCTGCATACCGTTCAGGTTACCGTGGAGCGCGCGATCAAGGCGACGTCACAGATCGACGGAGCAACCGCGGCGGTGTCCGATCCCGACGTTCAAAAAGTGGTGGTGGCACAGCCGGGTATTCTATCCAGAGCGGCGGGGAACGCGGTATCTATCGGAACCACTCTTGCAATCACCTTCATGCTGTCGCTTTTTCTGCTGGCATCAGGCACGTTGTTTTACGAGAAAATCATTCAGAGTGTCCCGCGACTGAGTGACAAGAAAAAGGTCCTGCGGGTCGCCTACAGCGTAGAGCGGGAAATATCGAGATATCTCTTCACCATCACGGTTATCAATGGGTGCCTCGGTCTTATCATAGGCCTTGGACTTTGGACGATCGGCATTCCTAATGCAGTGGTCTGGGGAATTTCCGCGGCCGTGCTGAACTTCCTTCCATATATCGGCGCGTTTTTGACAATCGTGTTTGTGGCGATCATCTCCCTGGTCACGTTCGACAATGTCGCCTTTGCGCTTATCGCGCCAGCCTTCATCTTGACCTGCAACATCTTGGAAGGTCAGCTTGTGACGCCTTTGATGTTGGGCAGACGCTTGGAGTTGAACACCGTCGCCGTGTTTATATCGATATCGTTTTGGTCTTGGATCTGGGGATTCATCGGCGCGTTGCTGGCTGTGCCGATCCTCGTCGTGATCAAGGTGATCTGCGATCATTTTGAACCATTGCAAGCTTTGGGAAATTTTCTGTCCGCACAGCAATTAGCTTCAAGACCAGAAGACTGATATAAAGGATTCAAGTGCATTGGAAGGTGTGGGCCCTATGTCTAAACCCTGTTGACAAAATGGGTTACCAAATCAGTGTGAAATGATTCAAGACTGCCTTTTAGGAGGCGCTTCCAAGCCCGCGGTGATCTCACGAATATGGTTCGATCTTAGAGCATTTCCCTTTTTTGCAAAATTCCAGACGCGAAACCGGTGCCCACTTTTGCTGGAATTGCTCTAGTGAAGAGACGACCTCAATCGGAGTTCAAGCTTTTAGTAGCGGATGCAAAGAGCGCCGAAATTGCATCTTTATCGTAGGGTTTACCTATAAACCGCGCGCCGGAGAGATCTTCCGGCATCTTAGCGTTTTCGCCGTACCCGGTTGCAAAAACAAACTGGATGTCAGACCTTTTCAGTTGTCTTGCAACCTCATGGCTGGTCTCGTTGCCAAGGTTCACATCGAGAAGGGCAAATTCAACAGGCAATCCGTCGTTTGAGGCGAGCTCTAACAGCGCGGCCTGCACGGAACCTACCACTCTCACTTCTTCTGCGCCGAGCGAGCGAAATATAAGGAACGAGCGCGGCGGCCCGATCAAACGTCATGCCATTGCGGAACTGCAATCGATAGGTGGAGGTAGGGCTCAGTTTATTGTCCTCGTAGAAGCATATGAAGTCGAACCCTGATCGGCTTATGCCGACAATGCGGGGCGCCAGTATTAAGCTGAGCTAGCGCCGATTGTTCCCGCGCAAAGCTTTCGGAGCGTTGCAAATCGGATCAGCATCAGTGCCGATCTTCTGAGCACGTTATTGAAAAGCCATTTGTCGTCTGTCCGGCCCAGAAATGAATAGCGGTTGGATTTGTGGCAGGAAGCGAGCGTCTTAACTCCTAAGGAGCGCGTAAAAATTCGTCGCAGGGTTTCCGGCTATGTATTGAGGAATAAGGCATGAAGATGCGTTGCTTTGTGCACTTGCAAACACTCAATAGCCGTGATCTCTCGGCGAAAGTGTCCACACGAAGGCCTGTGGCACGGATGCTTGAGTGACGAGGGCGAGATGGTGGACAACAGCGCTGCGCCGAAACATATGAACGACCCGCCATCCGCCGAATGTTAACCGGCTCGGAATGTTGACCCCTTATCGGCGTCCAATATTGGCTCTGACGCAGTTTTGGTGGTCGGAGGCCTATCCGGCGCCAACGACGCGAGCCTGAAGGAGGTCGATTTTCCCTCGGCCGTACATCTGGCGTTTTAGAAGCTTTAGCTTGGTAATCTGTCCCTCTGTCTGTCCATTTGACCACGGCGAACTGATTGCGGCACTCACGGCTGCCCGGTCTTTGGCGACACCATGGCGAAGGCCGCGACCAAGCTTGATCGGGCGCGTTCCAGCCATGGTTCAAGATCGGAGAGAGATTTCTTGCGGATCATGGCTTGGAAAGCGGCGACTACTTCCCGCGCCTCGACGAGTTGCGGCACGCCGCCTTCAGTCGCGGCAACCGTAACGGTCTGAGACTTGGAGAGATCGTCGCGAGCTATGGTCATGAGGCGTGCGACAGTCCGTGCCGACGGCGTACGGCTCAACGCCTCGCAATCCATCTTTTCCGCCTTTCTCCGACGCGTCGCCCACTCGGCTACGACACGAAGGCAGCCCCGAAATCCCTGGCGCGTCAGCTCTCGCCACAACTGTGTGCCATTGCGGTGACCGGCACTCCACTGCGCGTCGAGCCATGGCAGATAAACTTTTAGGTAGCTCTCCCGCACGCGGAACACGTCGGACCGCTGACCGCGTAATACCCGCCTAACGAGGCCGCGACTGTGCCCTGTGCAACGAACTATTTCTTTGATTCCAACACCGGACTTGGCCAAGTCCAAAATCACGGCGTTCGTGTCTTCTCGATGCAGATATCCCTGATATTGGATACGCTCTGCTGCCGTCAGCAGCTCCGGGTTGATCGTTACCGACCCTGTCGCTGTTCTGATCTGGCGCATGGATTTGCGGACGGCGTCGAGGAATGCCCGACTGGCGTTCTCCAGCAAATGCCATCGATCGGCCACTTGGGTTGCGTCCGGCAATGCCTTGGCTACAGCAAGGGCGTCGGGGCCACCGCGGTCGCGGGCGACAACACTGATCTGTTGCTGATCCGAAAGCCAGGCCTGAGCGGTTGCCGGCTCTCGGTCCGGCAGAAGTGCAATGGTTTTGCGCCGTTCGAGATCGCAGATGATCGTCCCGTAACGCTGGTTGCGCCGCCACGCCCAGTCGTCGATCCCGATCACCGTCGGTGGAACGAAACGCGTGGTGCCGCGCCGTCGGACGACACGCAGCAAAGTGTCGTTGCTGACCGGCACCATCAGTCTGCGGGCAATAGTCGCCGCCGGTCTCCCACCCAAAGCAAGCCCGAGATGATGGACGATATGATCAAGCCGCGCAGTTCGCCGCGCCCACGGTATCAGGACATCTGCCTCGAAGCGCTCGGTAAAGATCCTTCGGCCACATAGCACTGCGTCACAGTAGAACCGGCGTGCGGCAATCAGCAATCGCACAGACTTTCCCGCGATGGGACGATCCGTCAGGCGTCGATGATAACGACTGTGTATCCGCGCAGATCTTGTTCCGCAGCATGGACAACCGCTGGATATATCCGCCGATCGGACTGCGGGTATGATGGCGTCGCCAGCAGAAGCTGTCTCATCGATTACAAAGCCTCGCGGCACGAGTGCGGAGGGGCGCAGGGAATGAACCATGGCGCTGATTCCTTTTGCAAAAGCAACGCCAGCCGACGCCCAGAATTCATCAAAAGTGAATCAGAGCCAATATTCCACGCCGAAACACAGAGATCGATCACGTCACCCAGCAAAACGCCGCGATGGCAGAAGAAAACAACAATGCCTGCAGTGGACTGAATGATGAGGCGAAAGAACTGGAAGCCGCAGTCCAGCGGTTCGTGGTTGAAAATCACTCCAAGAATATTGGGGGCGATCGGCAGACAGATCGCTAATCGTCTCGCCGCATGGATCTTGAGAAAGCTAGAGCGCGACCACGCCGTTTTGCCAAGCGCAGATTCGGGGCCGGCGACGAGGACAACCAACGCAAAACAACGCGAGGGCCGGCGTTTCATTTCCCTTCAAGAAGAGCACCAGCCCTCAGCTGTTTTGCCCGAAGTATCCAAAACTACTAACCGATGAAGATCGGCGGAATTTCGATCAACGGCTGCTTCGCAGTACCACTATCGATGATATCGAACACTTCCTTCAGCATGGCTGGCACATCCTGCCGCACCATCTCGATGTCGTGACCGAGGAGGGCGACAAACGGGTCCCAGTCAAAGCAGCCCATCACCGGCTGTCTTGCGCCGTAATGCCCCGTCTCGGTCATCCAGCGCATCACACCTTCCAGAGAGATGGTCGAGTTGACGAAGAGGCCGTGAGGCAGATCTTCGCCGCGCGCCTTCAGGTCGCGAAGCGCACCGGCGGCCTTGTCCGGCGCATAGCCGCAGGCGAGAAGATGATGTTCGTCGACCGACACTCCGAATGCTTCATGAGCGTCGCAGAAACCGCGAAGACGTTCGCTCGTGTTGTGATCTGTCCCGCGGCCACCGACAAAGAGCAGGGGTTCCTTGCCACCGAAACGTGTCTCGCATTTCCGGAGGACGCGAAGGGTCAGTTCACGAGCCCCCGCATAGTTATCCGAGATGACGGAGGGCGCGCTGCTTCCCGGAAGGTCAAGATTGAGGCTGCCGACGCCTGCGGCCGCACAAATTTCGGTGATCCGATCCGGGTCAGTGGCACCGGTCGCCACCATCCAGTCGCACTGGTAAGACAACATCGTGCGTGCGGCTTCGATCTCCAGTTCGGGATCGCGACGCGTGCATGTGATGATGGGAAAAAGGCCGCGCTCGCGCGCCATCGCCTCAAACAGTTCGACTATCGAGCCGAAATAGCGGTTGTCGTATTTCGGCACAATCATGCCGATGATCTTCGACTTCTCGCGCCTCAGAAGACTTGCCTGCATGTTCAGCGCATAGCCCTGTTCCTCCGCAATCCGGGTGATCTTCTCGGCAAGTTGGCTGCTGATGCGCCGCTTCTTCCAGTTTCCGTTCAGAACCGCGCTGACGGCGCTAGCCGATGTTCCGGCAAGATGCGCCAGATCATAGATCGTGGTTCGTTTGGCGGGCTTCATGCGACTCACGAAAATTTTTCCTCTCTCGATTTTGCCCAGCTTGACATCAAACGGTGAAACTGGCAATTCTTGCTTCATCGATTGAGCAAGCGCGCAACATCGATGAAGCAGATCGGCTGAATAAGGTCGACGCGGGAGGAGCATTTCAGTTGAGACGCTGACGTGGGCAGGATGGCCTTCGTCCGGCGCACCTTCCCTTCGAACAAATTCGGCTGCTGACGAGATCACTATTGCCGGGCTCAGCCGGCGACGAAGGAGGAGAATATGAAATACCGTAATTTGATGATGGCGTCGGTGGCGTTCGGACTTTCGTTCGCCGGCATGGCCCGTGCGGAGGACGCCGCAACCGTCGCCTTCCTGATGCCGGACCAGGCGTCCACCCGCTACGAGCAGCACGACTTCCCTGGTTTCAAGGCCGAGATGGCGAAGCTCTGCGCCAAGTGCACAGTCATTTACCAGAACGCCAACGCGGATGCATCGCTCCAGCAGCAGCAATTCAATTCGGTGATCACCCAGGGCGCGAAGGTCATCGTGCTTGACCCTGTTGATTCTGCGGCAGCCGCCGGTCTCGTCGAGATGGCGCATTCACAGGGCGTAAAGGTCGTCGCCTATGACCGTCCGATCCCGAGCCAGCCTGCCGACTTCTATATCTCCTTCGACAATGAAGGCATCGGCTACGCCATCACAAAGTCGCTGGTCGATCATCTGAAAAAGGCTGGCGTTCCGGAAGGTTCTGGCCTTCTGGAGATCAACGGTTCGCCAACCGATGCAGCTGCCGGCCTCATCCGCGACGGTATCCATCGCGGTCTGAAGGATTCCGGTTACAAGACGCTTGCCGAATACGACACGCCGGAATGGGCTCCGCCGAAGGCACAGGAATGGGCCGCAGGCCAGATCACGCGCTTCGGCAACCAGATCAAGGGCGTAGTTGCCGCCAATGACGGCACGGGCGGCGGCGCGATTGCGGCCTTCAAGGCTGCCGGCGTGAAACCGGTTCCGCCTGTCACGGGCAATGACGCAACGATCGCTGCGCTGCAGTTGATCATATCGGGCGACCAGTACAACACGATTTCCAAGCCTTCGGAAATCGTTGCTGCCGCCGCTGCAAAGGTCGCCGTTCAGTTGATCAAGGGCGAAAAGCCGGAAGCCAAGACGACACTTTACAACACGCCCTCGGAACTCTTCATCCCCGCTGTCGTGACGCAGGAAAACATCAAGGCCGAAATCTTCGACAAGAAGATCCAGACGCCGGAAGAAGTTTGCTCCGGCGAATATGCAGAGGGTTGCAAGAAGCTCGGAATTATCAAGTAATTCCTCCCAAGGAAGCGCCCGGCCGCTACGACGGTCGGGCGCTTTCACCCATCTCCGAGGGACTATCCATGACACAAAAACAAAGCGGTCTGCCCCAGAAGGGCGAGACGATCCTCAGGCTGAACAAGGTTTCGAAGAATTTCGGCGCGGTATCCGCGCTCACCGATATCGACATGGAGGTCAAGGCCGGTGAGGTCGTGGCACTCGTCGGCGATAACGGCGCGGGCAAATCGACGCTCGTCAAAATCCTCGCGGGCGTGCATCTGCCGTCGTCCGGCACGGTCGAATTCTGCGGTCAGCGGGTCGACATCGACAGCCCCGGCACTGCACTCGAACTTGGTATTGCGACCGTTTTCCAGGATCTCGCGCTGTGCGAAAATCTTGATGTCGTGGCCAATCTCTTTCTCGGCCATGAAATGTCGCCCTGGGGCCTCGACGAGGTCGGCATGGAAGTTCGGGCCTGGACACTGCTCAGGGAGTTGGCCGCACGCATTCCTTCGGTGCGCGAACCGATCGCCTCGCTCTCTGGCGGTCAGCGCCAGACGGTTGCGATTGCCCGCTCGCTGTTGCTCAATCCCAAGATCATCATGCTGGACGAGCCCACCGCCGCTCTTGGCGTCGCGCAGACGGCCGAGGTGCTGAACCTGATTGAGCGCGTGCGCGATCGTGGCCTCGGCGTCATCATCATCAGCCACAACATGGAAGACGTCCGCGCCGTCGCCGACCGGATCGTCGTGCTGCGCCTCGGGCGCAACAACGGCATCTTCACGCCGGATGCTTCCAACCAGGAACTCGTTGCCGCCATAACAGGAGCCACCGAAAATGCCGTCTCGCGCCGCCAGGAACGCAAGGCGACGGAAAGTCACGAGAAAGGCGGGTTGTCCGCATGAGCGCAGACATGAACAAGACACAGAATGCCGCTCTCGACCGCAGCGATGAGCGCGTTCGCCATAACGACACGCTGCTGGGCGCAGCGAAAGCCTCGATAGACCGCATCCGTTCGGGCGATCTCGGCATGCTGCCCGTGGCGCTTGGCCTCATTATCATTTCGACCGTCTTCAGCATCCTGAACCCGGTCTATCTCGCGCCGAACAACCTCGTGAACATGCTGTTCGACTGCGCCACCGTCGGAATCATCTCGCTCGGCATCGTCTGCGTGCTGCTGCTCGGTGAAATCGACCTCTCCGTCGGCTCGATGAGCGGGCTGGCATCCGCCATGATCGGCGTGCTCTGGGTCAACCAGGGTTTTCCTGTCTATGGAGCGATCGCCATTGCCGTCGTCTTCGGGGCGGTGATCGGCGCGATTTACGCGCAGCTTTACAATCGCCTTGGCATGCCAAGCTTTATCGCAACGCTTGCCGGCCTGCTCGCCCTTCTCGGCCTCCAGCTCTACATTCTGGGACCAACGGGCAGCATCAACCTGCCTTACGCGTCGCCGCTCGTCCGCTTCGGCCAGATCCTCGTCATGCCGGCCTGGCTGTCGCATGGTCTGGCGCTGCTGCCGGGGCTCGTGATGATCGTCATGGGCCTGCGCATGCGCAGTCGCCGACTTGCGGTCAATCTCTCGTCCAGTCCGCTTTCGACGCTCATCACGCGCGCCGCCGTGCTGACACTGGCGCTGGAGTTTGCGGCCTTCTATCTGAACAGGGGCCGCGGCGTTCCGTGGATGTTCGGCCTCTTCGTCGCGCTCGTCATCATCCTGAACTACGCACTCACACGCACCCAATGGGGCCGCTCCGTCTTCGCCGTAGGCGGTAACAAGGAAGCCGCGCGCCGCTCGGGTATCAATGTGCGGGCGATCTACACGAGCTGCTTCATGCTCTGCTCGGGCTTTGCGGCACTGGGCGGAATTCTCTCTGCCTCGCGCCTCGCTTCCTCCAGCCAGCAGGCCGGCACGGGTGACGTGAACCTCAACGCGATCGCCGCAGCCGTCATCGGCGGCACCAGCCTCTTCGGCGGACGCGGCAGCGCCTATTCAGCACTGCTGGGCATCATCGTCATCCAGTCGATTTCCAACGGCCTGACGCTGCTGAACCTCTCGTCCTCGCTGCGCTATATGATCACGGGCGGCGTCCTTGCCATCGCCGTGATTGTCGACTCGCTCGCCCGTCAATCGCGCGCCAGCAACGGCCGCGCCTGAAACCAAAATCCGGAGAAAACACATGTCCGTTTCCATGGAAGGGAAAGTCGCCGCCATCACCGGAGCAGCATCCGGCATCGGCCTCGAATGCGCCCGCACATTGCACGCCGCAGGCGCGCAAGTGGTTCTCGTCGACCGCGCCAAGGACAAGCTGGAACAGCTTTGCCACGAGATAGGCGAGGGCGCCCATCCGGTCGTCGTCGATCTTCTGAAGCCTGCGGACGTGTCCGGCATGCTCGACGGCATCCTGAAATCCGCCGGCCGCCTCGATATCTTCCATGCCAATGCCGGCGCCTATATCGGCGGCCCGGTGGCGGAAGGCGATCCGGACGCCTGGGACCGGATGCTGAACCTCAACATCAACGCGGCCTTCCGCACGGTTCATGCTGTCCTGCCGCACATGATCGCGCAAAAATCCGGCGACATCCTTTTCACCAGCTCGATTGCCGGCGTGGTGCCGGTCGTGTGGGAGCCGATCTACACCGCCTCGAAATTCGCCGTTCAGGCCTTCGTCCACTCCACCCGCCGGCAGGTCGCCCAGCATGGCGTACGCGTCGGCGCGGTCCTGCCCGGCCCGGTTGTCACCGCGCTTCTGGACGATTGGCCAAAGGCCAAGATGGACGAGGCGCTGGCCAATGGCAGTCTCATGCAGCCGAAGGAAGTGGCCGAGGCCGTGCTGTTCATGCTGTCGCGGCCGCGCAATGTGACGATCCGCGACCTCGTGATCCTGCCGAACAGCGTCGATCTCTAAGTATACCGGATAATCCCCAGGACAAGACACATGATAGACCAGACCAAGGCCGCTGCTGCGAACGATACGCGTTTCCTGATCGGCGTGGATGTCGGAACGGGAAGCGTGCGCACCGCAACCTTCGATCTTTCGGGCGCAATGCTGTCGGTTGCCAAGCGCGATATCGCCCTGTTCAAGGAGGCGGGTCAGATCGTCGAGCAGTCGAGCCGTGACATCTGGTCTGCTGTTTGCCAGACGATCCGCGAGGCGGTCAAAACGAGCGGCCGGTCGCCCTCCGATGCGGCCGGCATCGGCTTCGACGCCACGTGCTCGCTGGTCGTGGTGGGTGCAGAGGGCGAACCACTCGCCGTCGGCCCGTCGGAAGACCCCGATCGCAACATCGTCGTGTGGATGGATCATCGGGCCATTGGCCAGGCCGAGCGTATCAACGCGCTGGGTCACGATGTCCTCAAATATGTCGGCGGCCGTATCTCGCCGGAGATGGAAACGCCGAAGCTTCTGTGGCTCAAGGAAAACCGGCCCGAGACCTTTGCAAAAGCCTGGCAGTTTTTCGATCTGGCAGACTATCTTAGCTGGCGTTCCACCGGCGATCTCGCCCGTTCCACCTGCACGCTCACGTGCAAATGGACGTATCTCGCTCATGAACGCCGCTGGGACGCGGATTATTTCCGCGAGATCGGCCTTGGCACACTTGCAAACGAGGATTTTGCTCGGATCGGCCAACGCATCGTGGAGCCGGGCACGCCCTGCGGTGAGGGCCTGACAGAACAGGCTGCGGCCGATTTCGGCTTGCCCCCCGGCGTTCCGGTTGCGGCCGGCATGATTGATGCGCATGCGGGCGGCATCGGCACGGTCGGCGTGGGGCAGGGGGCGACCAGCAATCTCGCCTATGTCTTTGGCACCTCCTCCTGCACGATGACAACGACGCGCGAGCCGGTCTTTGTTCCCGGCGTCTGGGGCCCCTATTATTCCGCCATGGTGCCCGGCCTCTGGCTGAACGAGGGGGGACAGAGCGCGGCAGGTGCCGCCATCGACCAGCTCCTTCTCTTCCATCCGGCAGCCGACGAAGCGAAGTCGCTGGCAAAGTCGAAGGGTGTTGCGCTGCCGGTCTTGCTGGCCGACATGGCTATCGAAAAGGCGAAATCTGCATCGCGAGCCGTCGAGCTTGCCCGCGGGCTTCATGTCGTGCCTGAATTTCTCGGCAACCGGGCACCCTTTGCCGATCCGCATGCCCGCGCCATCGTTGCAGGGCTCGGCATGGAGCGGGATCTAGATGGTCTCGTCGCTCTTTATGTCGCGGGCCTTTGCGGGATTGGTTACGGGCTGCGTCAGATCATCGAGGTCCAGGCAGAGGCGGGAGCACCTGTCGAAACCATCGTTATCAGCGGCGGTGCCGGACAGCACCCGCTCACGCGCCAGATACTGGCCGATTCCTGCGGAATGTCCGTGGTGACGCCCGTCGCCGAAGAGCCCGTCATTCTGGGGTCCGCAATGCTGGGTGCGGTTGCCGCCGGCACGGCTGCCTCGGTGATGGATGCCATGAAGAATATGAGCGCCGCAAAAGAGACCGTCGTACCCGCCAGTGCAACGCTTCAGGTCCATAACGATCGCTTTGCCGCCTACAAGATCCTCCAACGGGACGGACGCCTCATACGCAACTGCTAGGGTCCGGACTTCAATTCAGCACGATGCCGCCATCCACATTGAGGCTCTGGCCGGTAACGAAGGCGGAATCGTCGGAGGCGAAGAACGCGACGGTGCCGACGACGTCCTCCGGGTCGCCGATGCGGCGCATGGCGGTCTTGTCCTGCCAGGTCTTGCGGATCGTCGGGTCATCCAGATTGACGCGTCCCATGTCGGTCAGGATGATGCCGGGGCAGACGCAGTTTGCCGTGATGCCGTCAACGCCGACTTCCTGGGCCAGTACGCGGGTAAAGCCCATTACCGCTGCCTTCGAAGCCGAGTAATGAGCCTGTTCGGGCGCGCCATGCTTGCCGCCGATGGAGGCAATGTTGACGATTCGGCCGTAGCGACGCTTGCGCATGCCCGGAAGAACGGCCTGCACGACCAGGAATGTTCCCTTCGCGTTGACGTCCATGACTGAGTCCCAGTGTGCCTCGTCGAGGGCTTCCACCGTGCCTGCGATCAAGATGCCGGCATTGTTGACGACGGCGTCGATATGACCGAAGGCCACCTCGACCTCGGCCACCATCGCGGCGACATCGCTCCTGCTGCTGACATCGGCGTGAACGGGCAGGGCGCGCGCACCCAGCGCCTCGATCTCCTTGGCAACGCCCTCCAAGACGGTTGCTTGGCGGGCGGTGTCATTAATCGCCACATCGTATCCCCGCGTCGCCAGACCGAGCGCGATCGCACGGCCGATCCCCCGGCTTGCGCCCGTTACCAGCGCTGTTCGTCTTGCATTCGCCATTGAAAACTCCTCCGTCTCAAAGGGCGGTATAGCCGCCATCCATCGTTAAAATGCTGCCTGTCATGAAGCTTGCGGCATCGGACGCCAGAAACAGAACGGCGTTGGCAATTTCGCGCGGCTCCCCGAGGCGCCCCATCGGTGTCATCTGCATCCAGACATCGAACCATTCGGGATTGGATCGGCCGCGCAGCGTCAGTTCGGTGGCCACATAGCCGGGCGCGACCGCGTTGACCCGAACGCCTTTTCTGGCCCACTCGACCGCAAGCGACTTGGTCAGCAGGTTCACCCCCGCCTTGGCAGCATTGTAGGACGCCTGCGGCTGCGGATAGACGGCGATTTCGCCGCAGATCGAGGAAATATTGACGATTGCGCCCCGACCGGCAGCCACCATACGACGCCCGATGGCCTGTGAGCAATGAAAGACGCCGCCGAGATCGACATCGATCACGGACTTCCAGTCATCGATGCTCATCTCCGCCGCGGGCGCATTCCGGACGATGCCAGCATTGTTGACGAGGACGTCGATGCGGCCATGGCGCCCGAAAAGAGCCGCTGCGGCTTCATCGACGGCGGCCCTCTCCGTTACGTCGAGACGAATGGCCTCGGCCCGGCCTCCGGTCTTTTCGAGCGCGGCGGCGACGTTTGCGGCCTCCGCAAGATCGACATCGGCAATCACCATCGTCGCGCCGGCCAGCCCTAGCCGCTCGCTGATTGCCCGGCCGATGCCGCGCGCGCCCCCGGTGACGAGTGCGATGCGTCCGTCGAGGCGAAAATCGCTGTCGCCGTTCATAAAGCTGCTCCCTTCGCGCCACGCACGGCCCTCAGGGCCGGATAGAGCGCGCGATATTGTTCATAGAGGTCATTGTAGAGGGCCATTTCGCGTGAACGGGGCTCGATGCGCCGCCCCGGCTTGACCATCGCGGCAATGCCATCGTCGATCGAGGCGAAATGCCCGGCACCATGGGCAGCGAGCACTGCAGCACCCACGGAGGGTGCATCACGCGACTGCGGCAGGCAGACAGGCAGGCCTGCCGTATCAGCATGGATCTGCAGCCAGAGATCGGAGGCGCCCGCACCGCCACCAATCGTGATCTCGGTTCCACGATAGCCGGCATCCGCCATGGAATCGAGAATGCAGCGCGTGCCGAAGCCGATGCCTTCCATGATTGCGCGGAAGATATGATGCGGTTCATGGGCCAGTGTCAGGCCGATGATGGCGCCGCGCGATAACGCATCCGTATAGGGCGTGCGGTTGCCCTGGAAATGGTCCTGCACGATCAGTCCGCCCGACCCAGGCTCGAGGTCCGCCGCCTTCCGGTTCAGTTCATCGAGGTCCATCGTGCCGTTCATCAGGCGGCCAAGCCAGGCGATAATGGAGCCGGTCGATGTCTGTCCGCCCTCGATGATGTACCGACCGGGATAGACGCAATCGCGGTAGGTGCCCCAAACGCCCGGCGCATGGACGGCAGTCTCCGTCACCCCGAATTGTAGATGCGAAGAGCCGGTGATCAGCGCAAGCTGGCCGGGTCTTGCAACGCCGAGACCGATCATCCCGATCAGCGCATCTGCACCGCCCTGCACCACCTTCGTCGATGGCGACAGGCCCAATTCGCCGGCAGCCTTGCTGCAGAGCGTCCCGATGACACCGCCGGGAGGAACAATACGCTGAGGCCACTTGTCCGCGAGCACCGAAAGCCCGAGCGCGTCGAGAAGCGTCAGCGGCAAACCACCGCGATCCGTCTGGTAATGCCAGCGCAGCGTCATGTTGTTGAGGCTTGCCGCGCGCTCGCCGGTCAGCCGCAGGGTCATGAAGTCCTGATATTCGCAAATCGTATCTGTCTTGTCGAACAGGGCAGGCTCGTTTCGTGCGATCCAGAGCGCCTTAGGGATCATCCATTCCGCCGAAACAGGCCCACGTCCGCCACCATTGGTGATGAGCGCGCCATCGCCTGTCGCCAGCACGTCGTCGGCCTCCCTGTTGGCCCGTACATCCATCCAGATGATAGCGGGGCGCAGGGGCACGCCGTCCCTGTCAAGGGCGACGACGCTGCAACTCGTCGTCGCAAGAGTGATGGCTTCGACGGCAGAGGGGTCGATCCCAGCCTCGGCAATCGCCTGCCGCGAGGCGGACACGAAGGACGACCACCAGTCGGCTGGGTTCTGCTCGGCACGGGCGCCGGCGCTGAAATGTGTCTGATAGGGTACAGCGACACTGCCGAGGCAATGGCCCGACAGATCGTAGACGCGCGCCCGCAGGCTTTCGGTGCCGCCATCGGCGGTCAAGAAATAGCTCATCCGTTCCTCCCTACCCATCCTCCTCGGGCATTCTTTGGCTAACGCAGCGCCCGTGCGAATTCCAGCGCCTTGCCCGCGTACATCAGTGCTGGACCACCGCCCATCTCCACCGCGACATCAAGCGCCTCGACGATTTCGCTCTCGCCTGCGCCGTGCCGGATCGCTGCATCGACATGGTAGAGGATGCAGTCCTCGCAGCCCTTCGTGACGGCAATCGCGACAGCCATAAGCTCCTTTTGGGCCGGCGAAAGCTGACCTTCGGCGGTGGCCGCCTTGCTTAGCCGCGAGAAGCCTGCAAAGACCTCGGCACTCGATTTCGCATAACCGCCAAGGCGGCGCTGTGCGTCCTTCAGTCTTTCCCGTACATCAGTCATCTCGGCCTCCGTCCTGAAGCAGGATATCGAGCACATCACGTGTCTGGTCGACCTGCGGTAGATGACCGGAGCGGGCGAAAAGATGAACTGCGACCGATGGCGGCAGCGCCGTGATCTGCTGCCAGGGAATGATCCGGTCTTCGAGCCCGAAAAGCACCCTTACGGGCAGTTTCGCCGCAAGCGTGTTAATCGGCGCGACCGTGTCGATGCGCTGTCCGGAAGGTCCGGCGAGCGCGTCGGCAAGCTGCTCGAGACGCTTGCGGCCGAGATCGGCGGCGAGCGCATCGAGTGCGGTCGGCGACAGATCCGCCTGCGTCACGGAAAGACGGCGCAGCATATGCGCAATTTCTCCGGGGGAAGGGCCTGACGCCATGATGCGAATGAAATCCTGGTCAATCGAAGATCCCAGACCTGCCGGTGCGATCAGTGTCACATCGGAAATCCGGTTTCCGGCTTCCGTGGCAAGCGCAATCGCTGCCGCCGCACCCAACGAATGGGCAACCAGCGAAACGGAGTTAAGCTGAAGCGCATCGAGTAAGCCAATAAGATCGCGCGACAAGTCCGTCACCGAGGCAGCCTCGATCTCAGTCAGGCCATGTCCTGGAAGATCGGGCGCGATGACGCGGCGGCCGGCGCGCCTGAGACCGGACTGCAGCGCCGCCCAGGTCGTACGGTCACCGGCAAAGCCGTGTAGGAGGAGGAAGGGCCGTCCGGCGCCACCGCTGTCGGCAAAGGCCATGCGCCCCCGTGTCAGGTCGATCCGAAGAACCCCGTTACCTGCCGCCGCAACGGCAGGCGCAGGACCCGCTGTCGCCCGCAGCACATCGGCCTTCTCGATGCGGCCGCGCCGCCCGGTGCCTGCAATCGCGGTGATATCCAGTTTGTGCCGGCGCGCCAGACGGCGTGCGAGCGGTGTCGCCCTGACGCGGCCATGCGTGCCGGACGAAGGCATGCGTGTTGCCGTGACAGCCGTTGCGGCCTCTGGCGGCGAAGGTTTCTTATTGCCTGTGCGTGTCTGTGGCGGAGCAGCGTCTGCCGCAATCTCAATGCGCGCTATCGGCTCGCCGACAGGCACAAGGTCGCCTTCCTGCCGCATTATCTCGATCAGGGCGCCGTCGACAAGAGCGGGATATTCGGCAACGGTCTTGTCGGTTTCGATCTCGATGATGGCCTCGCCGCGGACGAAGCTTTCGCCAGCCGCCTTCAGCCAGCGGGCGATGCGGCCTTCATCCATGGTCTCGCCAAGCCGCGGCATGGCGAGATCGGTGACCGTCCGCGATGCGTCCGGCAGCGCGCTTGCAGCTGCAGGGGAGGGGACGCCGGACGCATCCTCGCCGTCTGTCCAGTCTGCCTCGCCGCCGAGCTCAATCCGGGCAATGGGCGTTCCGACATCAGCCATTTCGCCTGCAGCAATCAGGATTTCGACGAGCGTGCCGCCACCCAGCGCCGGATATTCGGCAATGGTCTTGTCGGTCTCGATTTCGAGGATCGCATCGCCCCGCTGAAACGTGGCGCCGGGCGCAATCAGCCAATTGGCGATGCGGCCCTCGTCCATCGTCTCGCCGAGGCGCGGCATTTTCAGGAGGCGTTCGCTCATGACAACATTCTCTCGGCTGTCTCGGCGATCAGGCGTGCAGACGGCACACTGCCGCTTTCGAGTTCCTGCGAGACGGAGATCGGGATATCCTCGCCGGCAACGCGGATGACGGGCTGTTCGAGATAGTCGAAGCACTCTTCCGAGATGCGTGCGCAGAGTTCGGCCGCGACACCGGCCGTCATCACGCCTTCGCTGACGACCATGGCCTTTCCGACCCGCTCGACATGCTCACGCACGGTGTCGAAATCGAGCGGGTTGAGGGTGCGCAGATCGATGACCGTGACGTCGATATTCTTCTTCGCCAGCTGCTCGGCGGCTTCAAGCGCATAGATGACCTGGCGCGAATAGGTGACGATGACAAGATCGGACCCGGTGCGGCGCACGGCAGCCTTGCCCCATGCGAGCGGCTCGGCATCGAGGTCGACCTCTTCCTTGCGGGTATAGAGCGCCTTGTGCTCGATGAAGACGACCGGATCAGGCTTGGTCAGGCTCTGGCGCAACAGGTGATAGGCATCCGCGACGGTGGCCGGCATGGCAAGCCTGAGACCTGGGGTATGCATGACCCAGCCTTCGAGACTTTGGGAGTGCTGCGCGCCGGCCGAGCGTCCCGTGCCGCCTTGCGTGCGCAGGACCATTGGCACGCCGATCTGACCACCGAACATGTAGCGGATCTTTGCCGCCTGGTTGGCGAGCTGATCCATGGTCATGCCGAGAAAGTCGATATACATCAGCTCGGCGACCGGACGCAGCCCGGTCATGGCAGCGCCGACAGCCGTACCGACAATGGCCGGTTCAGAGATCGGCGTATCGATCAGGCGGTCCGGACCGTGCGTAGCGATCAGATCCTTGGTCACGCCGTATGCTCCGCCATAGCGGCCGACTTCCTCACCGATCACGACGATGGAGCTGTCTTCCACCATCGCATCGTCAAGCGCCTTGCGCAGCGCATCGCGGTAGGTCATCGAAATCATCAGACGTCATCCCTTGCTAGAACGCGGTCGATACGGGTGCGGACGGGTTCCGGCTCTGGTTCGCCGAGCGCGTAGACATCGCGGAACATGGAGGAGAGCGGTGGTGCGGTGGACTGGACGGCAAAGTCGATCGTCGCGTCCATCTCGCGCGTGATCGTCTGGTCGAGGTCCGTCAGCTCCGCTTCGCTGGAGAGCCCCGCCTTGACGAGCTTGTCGCGGGCGAAGAGCACGGGATCCTTCTTGCGACCCTCGATCTCCTCGGCTTCGGCGCGATAGGGGCTCTTGTCCATCCGGGCATGGCCGAAGAAGCGATAGACCTCGATGCTGAGGAGGCCAGGCTTTCCGGCGCGCGCCTCGCGGATCAGCCAGTCGGCCGCCGCTTCGACCTCCTCGACATCCAGCCCGTTGACGACGGTGCCGTTCAGCCCGAAGGCCTTGGCGCGCTCATCGAAGGCGGTGTTGCGGGTCGCCTGGTCGATGCGCGTGCCCATGCCATACTGGTTGTTGATGCAGCAAAAGAGGACGGGAAGGCCCCACAGTGCGGCCATGTTCATGCTTTCATAGAGAATGCCCTGCTGCATGGCACCGTCACCGAAAAAGGCGATCGATACCGAATTCTGCTTGAGCATCTTGCTGGAAAGGCCTGCGCCCACCACCGCCGGAATGCCGCCACCGACAATCGCATTGGCGCCGAGATGGCCCAGCGCCATGTCGGCAATATGCATGGAGCCGCCCTTGCCGTGACAGTAGCCGGTCTCCTTGCCGGCGATTTCCGCCATCATCCGATTGGGATCGGCTCCGCGCGCCAGGAAGATCCCGTGGCCGCGATGATGCGTGGTGAACGTGTCCTGCGGCTGCATGACGGCGGAGACACCGGCAGCGCTCGATTCCTCGCCGATCGACAGATGCAGCATCGAACCGGCCGACTGGCCGCGCACGAAAAGCTCGCCCACGCGCTCCTCGAAGGTCCGGATACGACGCATGGTCCGGTAGTGTTCAAACAGCTTGCTGTTCTTGATCGCCTGTTGTTGTGCCACGATTTCGTCCTCTCAGAAAAAGCGGATTTCGCCGCGCACAACCGCCAGTGCCACCGCCGCGATCATCACGACACCGCGCACGATATTCTGCATGTAGAAGGGCGCACCCAGGAGGTTCAGGCCGTTGTCGAGCATGCCGATGATGATGACGCCGATAACGGTGCCCTCGACCGAGGCCCGGCCGGGCCGGAAGGCGGTCATGCCGATGAAGACGGCCGTCAGCGCGTCCATCAGGTACGGTTCGCCAGCACCGGGCTGGCCCGTCCCGAGCCGCGCGGTGAGCATGACGCCCGCCACGGACGCGCCCGTCGCCGAGATGACCAGCGCAATATGGCGGCAGCGATTGACATTGATGCCGGAAAGGCGGGCCGCGACGATGTTCGTGCCAGTTGCGACCGTTGCACGGCCAAAACGGGTCCGGTTGATCAGGGTATGGACGGCGATCACCACGATGATTGCTATGACGACCGGGACCGGGATGAAGCCGAAGATGCGCCCCGTCGAAAGATAGTAGAAGGCATCCGGCATCTGGGCATAGATCGAGTCCCCGCCGCTATAGGAGTAGTTGAGGCCGAGCGCGACCGGGCCCATTCCGAGCGTTGCGATCAGCGAGGGGATGCGCAGCCGCGTGACGAGGAAGCCGTTGACGATGCCGATGACGATGCCGGCGAAAACCGAGAGCGGAATGGCCACATAGACCGGCTGATGGCTCCAGACCAGCAGACCGGCAATCAGGATGGAGGAAAGCCCCGCCACCTCGCCAACCGACAGGTCGAATTCCCCGCTCACCACGGCAACGGTGAGCGCGCTTGCCACGACCGTGAGCGCGGAAATCTGCACCAGGACGTTTGTAAGGTTGCTGACGGTCAGGAAGCGCGGGCTGAACAGGGAAAAGGCGATGAAGATGACGATGGCCGCAAACACGGTTCCGTATCGGCTCACGAAGTCGGCCCAATTCATCGTGCGCGGCTTACCGGCTTGAACAAGATTGCTAGTCACCGCAATGTCTCCCTTCAGTTTGTCTTGAGCAGCAGGTCTTCTTCGCTCATCTCCCGGCCCGGGACATGATCGCGAAGCGTCCTGTCGGCTATGCAGTAGATCCGGTCCGACAGGGCAAGCAGTTCGGTGAACTCCGCGCTCGTCACGATGACGGTCGCTCCTGCCGCAGCCAGACGGTCAATGAGATCGTAGAATTCGGCCTTGGCGCCGACATCGACGCCCTCTGTTGGGTTGTCGAGCAGAAAGACCTGGTTCTTCAACTCGGCCCCGCCTTGACCCGGCCGCGAAAGCCAGCGCGCGAAGGACACCTTCTGCTGGTTGCCGCCGGACAGTTCGTTGACCGGCTGTTGCTGGCCGAAACACTTGATCGAAAGCGCCGAAATGAGATTGCCGGCACGCGCGGTTGCCTGCAGTTTCGACAGGAAGCCGCTTTTCGAGAGACCTTTCAGCGAGGCCGTCGAGAGGTTCTCCTCGACCGACAGCGGCCCGAACATGGCGTTGTGGATGCGGTCGCCCGGCACCAGGCAGATGCCCTGGATCACGGCGTCGGCGATCGATCGCGGCAGTGCCTGACGGTCGAGCAGTTCGACCTGGCCGGTGCTGAGCGGCCGGCGCGCACCGGCAAGGCATTGCAGGAATTCCGTCTGACCGGCCCCGATCAGCCCCGCAATCCCGACGATCTCGCCGCGATAGGCCTCGAAGGCCTCGACATGGAGATTGCCAACCTTCAGATCGCGGATCGAAACGGTGCGCGTACGCTCCACCGTGGAGGGGTTGCGCCGGTCCTGCGTCACGCTGCGTCCGATCATCATCTGGACGAGGTCTTCACGGGTAAGCCCGGAGACATCCCCCTGATGGATCATCTGGCCGTCCTTGAGCACGACGACGCGGTCGCAATGGTCGAAGACTTCCTGGAGGTGATGGGAGATGAAGATGATGCCGATATCCTTCTGTCGCAGCCGGTCGAGGAAGGCAAACAGCCGCTTGCTTTCGCCGAGCGTCAGCGTCGCCGTGGGCTCGTCGAGGATCAGGATGCGGGGATTGGTCGCCAGCGCCTTGAGGATATCGACGATCTTCTGTTCGCCGGGGCCGAGGTCGCCGCATTCCGCATCGATATCGACATTGACGTCGAATTCCTTCCACAAGGCCTCGGCCCTGCGGCGAAGCTCCTGCCGGTCGATCAGGCCAAAGCGCGTCGGCT
The DNA here is from genome assembly GCA_900215285.1 of Ensifer adhaerens. NCBI lineage: Bacteria > Pseudomonadati > Pseudomonadota > Alphaproteobacteria > Hyphomicrobiales > Rhizobiaceae > Ensifer > Ensifer adhaerens. The sequence goes on along the minus strand of OCMG01000001.1, from coordinate 12,564 downwards.
CGCGGCCAAGCTCGATATTCTGGGCGCCCGTCAGGCGCGAAATGGTCATGTTGTGCTGGTGGGCCACCGAGACACCCGCCGCCACGGCCTCGCGCACCGACCCGTAGGACTGCCTCTGGCCGTTGATGATAATCAAGCCCTGGTCTGATCGGTAGGCGCCGCAGATGATCTTGATCAGCGTCGATTTGCCGGCGCCATTGGCCCCGACCAGGGCCAGCATCTCGCCACTGTTCAAGGAGAGGGTCACATCCCGCAGCACGGGGATGCCGCTGAACGCCTTGTTGACGTTTTCGACGCGCAAGAGTTCTCGTGTCATGGGCTCGCCGCCGATGCTTTCGTAATTGATCTCGATGTGGGAATGGGTAGAAGGCCGGCGGCGCAAGGCACGCCGGCCTTAATCTGTCAGCCCTTCATGCCGGCAACGGCACGGTCCTGATAGATGTAATAAAGGTCGGTCGCCTTCCAGGGCTGCTCGTCCTTGCCCGGAACGTTGACCTCGTTGACCAGAAGCGGCGTCGGGAATTCGACGATCGGAACCGGAACGAGCTTCTTGCGGTCGCCGCCTTTGCCGACGATCTCGTTGACGAGCCAGCCGCAATAGGCACCCCAGAGTTCGAACGCCTGGGCGCAGGTCGCCTTATGGGGCCACTTGGCACCACCATCGCGCATGCGCTGCAGGGCAGTCGGGTGGCCGTCGGCGCCGACAACGAAGATCTTGTCCTGCATGCCCTTGGCGACAATGGCTTCAGATGCCGCCATCGCCGGCTCGTCCCACGGGCACCAGATCGCATCCAGCTCGTCGCCATAACGGGTGAGCCAGTCATTCACGATGTTCTGGGTCTTCTCATAGAAGCCGTCATACTGGATGACGCGCGAGTCGACCTGTTGGATCCAGCTGTTCTCGGAAAGCAGCACTTCGAGAACCTTGCCCCGCTTGCGGGTACCGTGATGGAAGTTGGCAATGATCGAGGCGATCTTGGCCGAGCTCTTGCCCATGCCGAGCAGACGGTCAGCCATATATTGCGACGGCGCACCGCCGAGGATGTAGTTGTTGCTCGTCAGGTCGGCAATCGCCGGGTCCTGCCAGCCGGAATCGATCGAGAAGAACGGAATCCCGGAGGCCTTGACGGACTCGAGCGCGGCATGCGCGGCCGTCAGCGTGGCGAACAGAACGATGATGGCATCGACCTTGGACGTGACAGCGTCCTGGATCTGAGAAACCAGCTTGCCTGGATCGCCCTTGGCATCGGTCAGGTTGACCTTCCAGGTCTTGTCGACGCCCATGCCCTTCATCCAGGCCTGCATGCCGTCCCAGGCGCGCTGGTCGGACTGGGCCGACATTTGCTGGCCGATCACGGCCACGTTCAGCGGCTTGTCGGCGGCAAAAGCGGGTGTGGATCCGAGAACGAATTCCGCGAGCTTCGGCGCGGTTGCGGCCAGCGCGGCTGCGCCGCCAAAACGCCCGCTCCAGCCCAGAAGTTCTCGTCTCGATAGTCCTCCCAATACGGTTTTGTCTTCACTGTCGCTCATCAAATCCTCCCAGAAAACGGTCGCTTGCTCCACCAAGCACGAGCATTTGTTCACGTCATGCACAAATAGTCAACAGGAATTTGCTTTTGATCAACGAGTGAACAGATGCTAATAGGCATCAGGAGGAACTCGATGAACGACAGAGATCAATCAGAAGCCGACATGATGGTGCGCGCCGCGTGGCTCTATTACGTGGCGGAAAAGACCCAGAACGAGATCGCCAGCATCCTCGGCGTATCGCGCGTCAAGGCAGCACGCCTCATTGGTGACGCCCGAACCAATGGTATCGTGACGATCGACATCGACCCGCGACTCTCGGCGCAGTCGGAACTTGAAGAGCGCATCCGCAAGACGTTCGGACTGCAGTTCTGCTACGTGACACCACCGCTGGATGACGAAGACGCAGCCATTGCGGGCAGTGAGCAGGGTGAAGCACTGGCGAGGCGGGGCGTTGGAATGGTGGGCGCTCGCATCCTGCGGTCGATCCTGTCGCAGAACCAGTCCAGCGAGACCGTGATCGGCCTGGCTTGGGGCCGGACGATCAGCGCGATGGCGGATGCGTTGCTCCCGATCAATGCGCCGGATACACAGTTCGTCTCGCTGCTCGGCTCTCTGACCCGCTCGGCATCCGCAAACCCCTTCGACGTTGTGCAGAAGATCGCCTCCAAGGCTGGTGGGCAGGCCAAATATCTGCCCGTTCCCTTCATCGCTGACAGCGAAGATGACAGGGAAGTCTTTATCCAGCAGCGGGTCGTACAAGATATTGTGCGCACCGCGATGCGGGCAACGGCTTGCTTCATCAGCGTCGGCGAATGCGACTCCAGTTCGTTTCTCTCGAGATATGGGTACCTGTCGCCCGACGATCTGAAGAACCTGAAAGAACTCGGTGCCGTAGGCGACACACTCGGTCTCTTCTTCGATGCGAACGGCAATTATATCGACTCATCGATCTGCCGTCGCACGCTGGCCATCAACCTGTCGACGCTGTCGCAAAGCTCGATCATTCTTCTGTCGGCGGGCAGCACCAAGGTCAGGGCCACAAGCGCCATCCTGAAGGCAGGGTTCATCACGGGGCTGGTGATTGACGCGGCAAGTGCATCGCTCCTAATTCAATGAAGCATGATGGCTCGCAACATCAAATAGACGTTTAATGGCGGACGTACTAATTTAGAACACCTGAGTGCTCTGAAGAGCAAGTCTGCTCCAATAGCCAAAATTAGTTCCATAAATTATATTATGCAAAGGGCGACTTTAGTACGTCGCGGACTTCGCCGATTGCCGACAACAGAGATCGGACTTTAACGCCACCCTTGGCGGGATAGTCCTCAGTGCCGGCACCAACGACAATCCGGGTTTCAATTCCAAGGTCATCGCAAGCGACATGAAATCCTCGCTCCACCTGTGGCGCGCTGGCCCTCTTTACCTCAATAGCAAGTTTGGGCTTGCCCGCGTGTTCGAACACCAGGTCAATCTCGGCTCCATCCGCTGTCCTATAGAAGAAAGGAGCAGCATCTGGGCCTGCGGCATCAATGAGGGTTTCAACGACAAAGCCCTCCCAACTGGGCCCGACAATCGGATGGCCCAAAAGCTGGTTCAGAGTGCCTATTTCCAGAAGTGCATGGACCAGTCCACTGTCACGAACATAAATCTTGGACGACTTCACAAGCCTCTTACCAAGATTGCCACTCCAGGGCTGGAGCCGGCGAATGAGCATGAGATCGACGAGCAGATCGATGTAGCGGCCGATCATCGGCGCCGAAACGCCGAGCCCTTGAGCCAGTCGGGCACTGTTAAGTGTGCTGCCCTGCCCGTTGGCCAACATCGTCCACAGGCGCCCAATCGTAGCCGCAGGCATGCGCGGAGCAAACATCGGCACATCGCGTTCCAGATAGCTGCGGATGAAGGCCTGGCGCCAGATGTAGCTGTCTTCGTCGCTCGATGCCGTCAGACTATCGGGAAAGCCGCCGCGGAGCCAAAGCTGGTCGATCTCAATATCGGACGTGGCCGCTTCCTCGGCACTGATGGGCGGCATTTCGAGATATATGATCCGGCCCGCCAAGGTCTCCGATACCTGTTGAATGAGATCCAGCGATGCAGAGCCCAGCAGCAAGAATTGCATTGAGCGCTCGCCAGCCGCGCGGCGGTCGTCAACAATCCCGCGAAGTTCGGTGAATAGGTCGGGAAGCCGCTGCACTTCATCGAGCACGGTCAGATGGCCTGTTTGGGCCTGTAAGAATGCTTCAGGGTCTTCAAGTCTGCGTCGATCGCTAGTACGCTCGAGATCGAGATAAAGCGTCCCGTGCGTCTTGTCCGCGAGCTTCCGTGCAAGGGTCGTCTTGCCGACCTGTCGTGCGCCGATTAATGCAACCACAGGGGCTCGGCGAAGGGCTTGCTGGAGTGCCAATTCGATTTGGGGGCGGGCTATCAACATAGCCGTAAATCTTAAACCAGAGTTTCGATTTACGGTCAATGACTTTTTCCATGTTTGGCTTTTGTTGCAGTGACCACCGGAGGGTTATGATCGCGCCTTATCGGCTTGATCCTTTCCTTGGCCGCGCCTCATCTGACCGTCTCAGGTGTCACGCAAGGCCCGCAGATGAGCCAGGAAACCAAGTTCTTGCCTTTGCAAATGCGACGAAGTCGGCGCCGCTCATGGGACGGGCCAACGCGTAGCCCTGCAATGTGTGACAGCCAAGGTTGCGCAAGATCTTCACATGTTCGAGCGTCTCGACACCCTCTGCAACAATTTCAATATCGCGCGACCTGCCTATGTCAACAATGGACGCGACAAGAGCGCGCTGCGTTTGCGAGTTGACGACTGGCTGAATGATTTCACGCGCGATTTTGAGGCGCCGCGGCATGAGTTTCAAAAGAGTTACGATCGAAGCGCGGCCGGTGCCGAAATCGTCGATTTCGACCTCAACGCCTAAGTCCTTCAGCTGCTCAGTTCGCCGCAAAAGTTCCCCATCATCCGCTTCGAAGGAGATCGATTCCAGCAATTCGATCGAAATGGTACCCGGCTTCAGGGCAAGTTCGCGCAGCTCGTTAATGAGTTTGTCATCCCCCAGTCGCTGCGCAGAAATGTTTACCGAAAATTTTGGGACCTCAATGCCGTTGGCGATCAAGCGGATGTACTGGTCTCTTGCATAGCCTAAGACCATCGCATCGATTTTGGAAACAACGTGGAGGTTCTCCGCAGTCGTCAAAAATTTGTCCGGCGTAAGGGTCCCCTTCTCCGGGTGTTGCCAGCGCGCCAATGCTTCGAACCCAGTGATTTCAAGGCTGATCGCATCGAACTGAGGCTGGTACCAGGCGACAAATTCCTGCTGTTCTATCCCCCGCAGAAGATCATCGGCGCACTTCTTGGTGTTCAGGGCGACCTCTTTCAGCTTCGCGGCAAACCGTTCCACCCGATTGCGGCCTTTGCGTTTCGCCTCGTAGAGCGCGATGTCCGCATTTATAAGAAGCTGTTCCGGCCGATCCGCTCCGATGTATCCCGTCGCCAAGCCAACGCTTGCGCCAATTCGGCACTCATGCCTCTCATAGGGGATCGGTCGCGCCAGCGCTTCAACAAGCCTTTGAGCGAGGGCCAAATAGTCGCGGCTTTCGTTTTCCTCACCTGACAGGACGAGGAATTCATCTCCACCGATGCGGGCAATGAAGTCGCCTTCAAAAATATTCTGCTGCAGTATCTCGGCGGTACGTTGCAAAATGAGATCGCCCGCAGCGTGACCAAACGTGTCGTTGACGTCTTTAAAGCGATCGAGATCCATATGCAGCACAGTCACCTGCCTGCCATCTGCATATTCCCGGATCATCTTGTCCAGGAAGCGCCGATTGGCCAGTCCCGTCAGCGGGTCCTGAAGGGCGATACGCTCCAGACCTTCTCGTGCTTCTTCCAAGCGCCGGTTTTGTAGATCAGCTCTCGATTTCGCCTCCCGAAGCTCGTCCTGCATTTGCACGTCTTCAGAGACGTCCCAGTTCACGCCGATAATCTTCTTGTGTCCGGCACTATCCAGATAAACGGTACCGAAGGCCTTGATATGGCGGATGCTCCCATCACGCTTGCGAATTCTAAAACCGGTTGCGTACGGCCCCTTCCCCTCGATGGCTTCGTCGAAGCGGCGTACAGCGTCTGCAAGATCGTCAGCATGCAAGGCGTCTTGCCAATCGGCATATGTGCAAACGTCCCGATCAGCTGGAATGTCATACAAATCGCGCATCCGCTTATCCCAGTGCAGAATCTGTGCAGAAACGTCGAACTCCCAGACCCCGATCTTCGACGTTTTAAGCGCGAGTTCCAGCCTATGGGTCAGGGCGGCCAACTCATCCTCGCGCGCTTGCAGGGCGGTCATATGATCCTGTCGGTCGGCCATAAGCTTACCCGCCCAAACCATAGGCACGAGAAAGAGCAGCGCGATCGAGAGCAACGTCATGCGCGAGACATACTGGTCGCCATTACCGGGCCAGCCGTTCACAGGAACGGCATAAAGCGTCCAGTCGTCGTAGCCAAGGTTGATCGTCATCGCGATCGGGCTGCCATCAGGGATCAAAGGATCGCCATAGAAAACTGAAGGCTTGGGATGTGTGGGACCGGTCGAGGCGATGGTCACACGAAGTTCGGATGACGCGTCACTCAATCCGCTGTCCTTGTAGAGCTTGTCGAGGTCGATGACAGCTGACACGATGCCCCAGAAGCGCTGGTGTTCACCAGCATCTCCGCTGATCAACGGATACCGTGCAATTAATCCGGTACCCCCTTGCACAAGGTGAACCGGACCCGTGAGCAACAGGCGTCTTGTTTGCTGCACGGTCAGTGCTGCGTCGCGTTGCTTCTCCTCTTTAAGATAGTCAAGGCCAAGTGCCTGTTCGTTTCCCTTCAATGGGTAGACCATCGCGACCTTCATATCAGGCGCGATCGCAACGTCCCGGATTTGCGGGGCTTCCGCCAAGATGCGGGCCGTCAATGGCCCCCATTGCTGTGGCGTGATGGTGGTGTTTTCGGAAATGGCATTACTCAGTCCCTCCACGAGAGCGACGGTTCGATCTATCGAGCCTTCGAGCTTAGCCTTCAGCAGGCTTAGGCGCTGAACGGCGTCGGCCTTCGCACGATCTTGACTGATCTTTCTGCCCTGAAAGTCGACGTAAGTCGCGAAAAAGCTGAAGGCGACCGCCGCAATCAATGCGGGGACGAAATACACCAGACGGCCCTTTGAAAAAGGCAAACGGTTTGTGGCGAGCTTCAACTGTTGCAGCATTGGCGTTCTTGAGATCACCTAGTCACAGACGCTACTAGGAACACAAAACTCATTAAGATATCATTCAAGGCAGCGTCGGCGTTTTGGGGGTATTGATCGGTGAAACGCCGTCGCCTATTCACCCTGAGCTGCCCGAAAACTGACGGAAACTTTGGATCAGGCGCTGGCATCGACTGGACTAAAGGCCGACGCCAGCACCTGACTGCTCTCCTCTACCGGCGGGGGTTGGGGGGCACGCCAGGATCGAGAAGATATAGTGATTATGCTATTTTCAGTGGCTTGCCGGGGGCTTACCAAATTGTTTTGTCGAATTCCAAGTGCACGTCAATATGCGGCGCCCCGCGGCCGGGGGCGCCGTTTCCTTGTTGTGTCGCCGGGGTTCAGCGTGTCAGGCTGCGCGGTATCGTTGCGCCGAGGCTTCGCGCTCTGAGTTCGACTTAAACCTTGACATGAGCCTCTGCAGGGAACCCGCCTCCGCGGCAAGCGACGCCATGGCGGCTGATGATTCCTCAACGATCGCCGCGTTTTGCTGCGTGTCCCGACCGAATCCGGACATGGCCTGGTCGATGACGGCAAGTCCACTCGCCTGGTCGCTGGTGTTGGTCGTGATCTGCGCTACCGCAGAGCCGATCGCCTCGATCTCGCCGATGATCGACTTCAGCGCGACGCCCGCATCGTTGACGAGGCCAACGCCGGCCCGCACCTGTTCGCCCGACGTGTTGATCAGCGACTTGATTTCCTTGGCTGCTTGGGCAGAACGCTGAGCAAGTTCGCGGACTTCGGTCGCCACGACCGCAAAGCCCTTGCCGGCTTCGCCGGCGCGCGCCGCTTCCACGCCGGCGTTCAGGGCGAGGAGGTTGGTCTGGAACGCGATCTCGTCGATCACGACGATAATGTTGGCGATCTGGTTGGACGAGCCCTGGATCTTGCCCATAGCATCAATGGCAGTGTTGACCACCAGTCCGGAGCGATTGGCCCCGTCTGTTGCCTTGGCGACAGTGTTGCCTACATCGCGTGCGAGCCCAGCCGTCGAGGAAACGGCGGATGTCAGGTGTGAAAGCGCGCCCGACGTCTCTTCGATCGTCGCCGCCTGGCGCTCCGACCGCATCGAAAGATCGTGATTGGTATCGCTGATTTGCCGGCTGCCGACATTGATCTGGACGATCACGTCGTTGGCTTGCCTGATCAGGGCTTCCAGCCCATCGGCGGAAACGTTGTAAAGCGTCCGGAGATTGTCGAGATTGCCTTCAAGCGGCTGCGTGACACGATAGGCAACATTGCCATTGGCAAGCTGGTTGAGGGCTTCGCCGATGACATCGACCGCAGCCGAAACGCAGGCCGCCTCGCGATTGCGTTCGGCCTCGTGCGACCGGCGGTCGCGTTCGGCCCGTTCCGTCGCGGTTTCGATTTCGCGCGTCGCGATTTCGGCCCTTGCCTGCGCCGTCTGCGCCTGGGCGACCGCATCATCGGCAGAAACAAAGGCTCTCGAGAGCGCCACGGTCAGCGGGATGAGAACAGCAGTCTGCAAGACCAGAACCACCGCGTGCAGGACCACCCGCATGAAGTCGGAGTCCGTCGGAAACACCGCGAACGGCATGACGAAATAGAGAATGACGTGATGGACAGCGACGAAAGCCGAGTAGGCCATGATCGCACGCCAGTCTATCCACGTGGCGCAGATCGCCAGGGAGGCAAAGAAGTACATGTGTATGTCGATCTGCAGCGGCGAGCCGCGGAACGAATACACCATGAGGGCGACGGTCGCCGCGTGTGCGGTCGCGGTCATAATGCGTGTCGCCGATCCGATGGGATCACGGAACCACGCATAGGTGGAAGGCAGAGCGATCGCGCAGGCCGCGGCCACCGCCATCCAGTCGAAACTGTCGGCGCCGAACGCTTCCCGCGCGGCGATCAGGATCACGTTGAGCCAGAGTATGGCAATGATGCCTCGACCAGCGACGCTACGCAGCTTTACCAAAGATACCATTTTGTCCTCTTGTGCACCCGAGTGCGAGATTTTCGTTCAGAACCATCAGCGCGCCAGCCCGCATCAGCCGCGCCGCAAAGCCCGGCTCCGAAGAGTGGGCCACGACGAGCCAGTCCACGCGGCCGAAGGCGACGATACTGCCGTTCGACTGGGCGATCCTGCCGAGACGGGCTGCATTGGATTCGAAAGGACTGCTGACGACAAGAACAAACTCGCCGCGCGGAGCAGCCCACACAGCAAAGACCAGGAAGAGGCACAGCGCAAAATTGGCAATGATCAATTTCATCCGCGCTGGAACTTCCGAAGTTACTTACTTAGTAATTTCTTACATAGATTTACATACGAAAAAGTTAATGGAAAAGAATATCGTCACGGCTTCGTTCGCATGAGGCTTTTGTGGCTTTGATGTGCCGGATGCTACCTGTGTGGCAGGGCGAAGGGTCTCCACAGGAATTGCGTGTCACCATGCTCCAAAAAACCTGCCGCGAGGCAGTCTCCATCTAGTGATTGGGGTGATGTGAATACGCTGCGGAAGTGGCTGCACCAATACGGCGAAAAATGTTGAAGGGAACATCCGCTATTGAGCCCTAAAGTTCCACCGCGACGGCAAAAACACAGAATCTTCGCGGGACGATTTGACATATCTTTGAAGGTGACTTAATGCACCGCAATAACTCTTAAAGGTTGAGGACTACCGGAGGCTAAACACCTTGACTGACGGCTTCCAATCTTCACAAGCCGACCCCTCTCATGTGCCGTTGGATTCAAATAGTCTTTTAAAATCAAGATGCGAGTGGCTGCATCCATGACGGCGGCAAAAGAGAACCTGACGGATGAAGCGGTACTCGGCGCATTGGAGGCGCTGATTTTGGGCAGATCATCTCCGCAACTGGAGCGGTACTATACGCAGCTGCTTTTCCATAGAGCCAACGGTGACCCGCTCGATATCAGCGCGTTTGCTGGATTGGAAGATTTTCTCGGCGACCCGTCTGCTCAGGAGTTCTTGAGACTGGTGCAGCTTCTATAACTCAGCGCTTACGTGCAGGTGCTGACCTGTCACCTTGAAATAGTGCGCAGTAAGAGCTTCGATCGCATCCGCGCGGATATAAATCACCTTCCCCGGCTTGCCCTTTGTCAACGCGGGGGTCAGCACACGATTGATCACGCCCTTGGCTTCGAGAGAGTTAGCAAGGCTGTCCATCTGAGACGGTGGAGCGCTGAACAATCTGGACATCGAGCGGGCTGTCGGCTTTGCACCCTGCCGGTGCTCCAGATCGATGAGGTTCAGGAACGCAATCTGCCTCAGGCGTGTAGAGGCCGTTTCGCCCGGAAAGTGCGAAACGGCAATCAAACGCAACAACTTATCGAGATCCCGAAACTGCGTTTGCGTCATGTCCTTCGAAGGTTTCTGCTCTTATTGGGCGAGCAGATCCTTCGAGGGAAGCGGAACATCATCGAATGCCCAAAGACCCATCTTAGCCTGCCGCGCAATCATTTCCTGAGTGCGATACGGCATGTAGACAGGTTTGCCGCCATTTGCCAAGGCGGCAAAGGCAAAGCCCTGCGTGATCAACAGCGAGCCGAGATCAAGTTCTCGATCCCCCACACGTACCGTGCAGACGACAATGACCGTCGGAATTGCGTCCCCTTGCCTGTCCAGAACACTTGCAACCGCCCGACAAATCGGGTCGGTGTCGTGAACAACGGCGGCCAGCATAGCGGCCGAAACCACGCCACAATCCTGCTTGCGGCCAAGGTGATCGGTGTAAACCTTGCCCCGCAGGCAGGACTGAACGCCGTATAGACGCAATGTCCTCTGCCCATCCCGCCAGCTATCACCTGTGAGGAACTGAATATGTTCGCGCGGAATTCGGATCGTTTCGTCCGCGAGGCTGCGCACCGCAGGGACCATGAACACGGACAGAGCGAAGGTGACCCTTACCACGATCTTGAACGATTTGATGGAGCTGCTTTTCATCGTTTATTCGACGCGCGCTGCAGCACTGACCGGCGCGCAATCGATGCCGTCATTGCTGTTGGTGATGCAGCCGACGTTATACCCCGCACCAGAGACTAGGTATTTGCAGACACTGGTGCCGGCGCCATCGGTCGTACCAGGCGCATCACAATCGAGGCCTGATTTCATAAGCTGATAGAGTTTGGACCGTGTTCCTTGGCAACCGAACTGGCATGCCTTGAGCACCGAGGATTGTGTGATCGTCGCGCAGGTTCCGCGATAGCAGACCTGCTGCCCGATCAGGCTCGATATGCCGAGCCGTTGCGCGGCAGCCCATTCGTTCTTCTGCAGCTTGATCCAGGCGTTGATCTGGGCGGATGGGCTTGCCAGAAACTCAGAAGAGCTGCCGCTCCAGTATGCCTGCAGGGTTCCGCTGTCGCAGAACTGGAAGGCGCCATAGCAGGTCGTTCCATTCACCACTGGGGAGGTCGACCCGAAATTCCCCTCGCTGCTCGAAACATTGGAAGCATACTCGGCACATTCCGCCGCCATGCCCGCATTGATCATCGCAACAGCCGTTTCTCCTGCAAAGGCTGTCATTGCGAACAGCGCCAGGGAAAGGCCAAGGTTAGCAGCCAGGTCTTTTCGCCGCGGGGCGATGAAATCTCGGATTTTGAATTTCAGGGAGGTCATTTCAGGGGAGCCAGGTTGTAAGAGCCTTTGAACGGATGACCGTTCTCGTCGATTTCCTCGGTCGTCAGCTTCTTGTAGTTAAGGGAAAGCTCTGCTTTGCCGCCTTCCGAAACTTGCGGGTTGGCGTAGACCGTCGGCAGTGTACCGGGCTTGATTTTCGCAAGCACGGTGTCGCACATGCCTTGCATGTTGCAGAGACCAGCCAGCTGGCTGAGAAGCCACTCCCCGGAGGGGGTCGTGATCCTGGCCGTATAAATCTTGGGAACGAGGCCGGATGCCCGGATGCCATTGAGATCGGCGTCCGACCAGATGCCGTCTGGATCATGCCGCGCGTCGAAAGCGGTCAGTTTCAGATTCAATAGATAACCTCTCGCAGTAACCTCACCCGCCAAGGCGCCAACAGCGAACGAACAGCCGGCTATGAGAGCGGCGCAAGCCATCACAAAGGACTTTTTCATCGGCAAGACACCTTTTGATATATTCGGGATAGTAAGCGGAACACGGCCCGGGTCGCGAGATAGGTCCAGGCAAGGATCAGGAAGCCGATGGCAAGCGCCGCGGCAATTTCGACCAACCAGGTGACGCCGAAGAGCAGGCAGATCAGGACCGTGTAGGGGAAATGGACAAAAGGCGCCTTGATGACCGCCTGGAACTCAAGGCTTGCCCAGGTCTGAACGAGAAGGAAGCTGCCCAGGAGGAAGAGGCCGCCCCATATGCGCGGGTTCGAAGGCTTCGGCGCCTTGATCTTGATCGTGTCGTAAACAATCACACGGTGCTCAGACATCGCTCTTATCCCTCTTATCTGCGTCCGCTTCACCCTCATTCATGGAGATCAAACCAGAAGCGCCGCATCTCACCCGATGGCTGTTTGATGTCGAAAAAGTAAGGCTTGGCGCGCTGCGCCCGGTCAATGATCTCCACCTGGCTGCAATCGACGACGTTACCCCGCGGGTTATCGCAGATAGTGCCAGTATCGATCCTTCGAAAGCACCGATCATAGTCTGAAGGCTGTCGTCCATCCGAACCGTCGCTCGAACGGATTGGCGCAAAACCCACCGGGCAATCATCATATGGCTCATGACCCGGAGCGCCCGCCCCTGCCGCACCACAGGCTGGCCAAGAGAAGAAAGGCATGGCCA